>NZ_BAAGUZ010000041.1:0-91764 GCF_054781135.1 Paralcaligenes ginsengisoli | reverse complement strand
CCGACCGCTGGACGTGCCGGACTGCACAGCACCGCCCACCCTGCGGCGTCTTTATAGAACTACTCGTCCAAAGTAATAACCAAAACCTGAACGGCTCAAAACAACAGCCGCTGAAACACAATCAGCGGCTGTAAGCACTTAAACCAAAAACACGCTAGTTTGCGACAATGTCCAGGCCTGTCAGGCGGCACAGTTCGTCCAGCCCTATGCCCGCCAGATCGTCCAGCAGAATCACCTGGCCGTTCCTGAACTCGAACACGGCCACATCGGTATAGACGCGCGACACGCAGGCTACGCCGGTCAGGGGATAGCTGCAGCGATCGACCAGCTTGCTCTGGCCCTCGCGCGTCAGCAATTCCATAAGGACATAGACCGACTTGGCGCCCATGGCCAAGTCCATGGCACCGCCGACAGCCGGAATGGCATCGGGCTCGCCGGTATGCCAATTGGCCAGATCGCCGGTTTTCGACACCTGGAAAGCACCCAGCACGCAGATATCCAGATGACCGCCGCGCATCATCCCGAACGAGTCGGCATGATGAAAAAAAGCTCCGCCCGGAAGCAGTGTTACCGGCTGCTTCCCAGCATTGATCAAATCGGGGTCTTCGCTGCCCGGCGCCGGCGCCGGGCCCATGCCTATGACTCCGTTTTCGCTGTGGAGCATGATTTCGCGATCCGCCGGCAGATAATTCGCCACTTTGGTCGGCAAACCTATACCTAAATTGACAACACTGCCTTCGGGTATGTCTTGTGCAACCCGCGCCGCCATTTGTTCACGATTCAAACGTTTCATTTCAGCCTCCTAGACAGCGACCACGCGCTGCACAAACAGGCCTGGAGTCACAACGGTTTCGGGATCGAGCTCGCCCAGCTCGACGATTTCACTGACCTGGGCCACGGTTACACGGGCCGCCGTCGCCATGATGGGCCCGAAATTGCGGGCCGTTTTGCGATAGACCAGATTGCCCCAGCGATCGGCACGCAAGGCCTTGATAAAGGCGTAATCGGCATGCAAGGGATACTCGAGCATGTAGTCGCGGCCGTCGATATGCCGCACTTCCTTGCCCTCGGCAATTAAGGTACCAACGCCTGTAGGCGTATAGAATCCACCTATGCCCGCCCCCGCCGCGCGTATGCGTTCGGCCAGATTCCCTTGCGGCACCAGTTCGAGCTCCAGCTTGCCGGCCCGGTACAAGCCATCGAAAACATATGAATCGGTCTGGCGCGGAAATGAACAGATAATCTTCCGTACCTGGCCCGCCGCCAGCAAGGCAGCCAGGCCCGTATCGCCATTGCCGGCGTTGTTATTGATAATGACCAGATCCTTGGCGCCTTGCTCCAGCAAGGCATCAATCAGTTCCAGAGGCTGGCCGGCCATGCCAAACCCGCCCACCATGACGGTCGAACCGTCAGGCATATCGGCAACCGCCTCTCGGACACTGGAAAATATTTTCGAAATCATGCTGCACTCACGCTCGCGTGGGAAAACATCAAAAATCGGGAAACAACTGAAAAACAAAGGGATTCAGCCATCGGCAAACGCCGATGGCTGACGCTGACAAGGAATCAATCCACCGTCGCGCCGGACGCCTTCACGACCTTGGCCCAGTTGGTGACTTCGGACTGCATGAATTCGCCGAACTCGGCCGGAGTCGTCTGGACCGACACAGCGCCCAGATCCTTGAAACGAGCCTGGACATCAGGCTTGAGCAAGGCTTTTTCAATCGCTCCATTAAGTTTGTTGACGACATCAGCCGGCGTGCCGGCCGGAGCGATCACGCCAAACCATGACGACACATCGAATGAGGGAAAGCCGGATTCCCGCATGGTGGGCAGGTCGGGCGCCGTCTTGGAACGTTCTGCGGTGGTTACCGCCAGGGCACGCAACTTGCCGGCCTGGACGTGTGGCCATGCCGCGGGCATATTGTCGAACATCAGCTGCACCTGGCCGCCCATCAAATCGGTTTCGGCCGGCGCGCTGCCCTTGTAGGGAACGTGCAATATATCGACCCCGGCCACTTGCTTGAACAGCTCGCCCGCCATATGGATCGAAGTACCGCTGCCCGAGGAGGCAAAGTTCAATGTACCCGGGTGGGCCTTGGCGTACTCGACAAGCTCTTTGACGCTATGCACCGGCAGCTTGGGGTTGACGACCAATATATTAGGCACCTTGACCGCCAGCGCAATCGGAGCGAAGTCCTTGAGCAGATTGAATTTGATATTCTTGTACAGGGTTTGATTGATCGCACTCGTGACAGCGACCATGTACAGGGTATAGCCATCGGGTTTGGCGCGCGCAACGATCTCGGCGCCTATATTGCTGCCTGCGCCGGGGCGATTTTCCACCACAATCGACTGCCCCAGCTCGGTGCTGACTTCCTTGGCCAGGATGCGCGCGACCACGTCGGTCGTGCCGCCGGCCGAAAAACCGACGACCATGCGGATCGGATGGTCGGGATAGGCTGCGGACGCCGTGGCCGAAAAACCAAGCACGCCGGAAATCGCCGCTGTTGCCGCAAGCGCCTTGATGGCGATAGATAATTTCGTGTGTATTGACACTTTCCTCTCCAGGATTAAATGTCCATGAGCTGGACAGTTTTATAATTAGACAAAGATTTTCCGATAAAATCGGTTTTTTTAAAAACCACCTGTACGCCCTGCGGACACTTGAGCCCATACAGACATGTCCGACTACGATAAAGACACCGAAGCCAGCGCCGCCGGACCGCGGACTCTGCGGCGCGGCCTGAAGGTGCTGGCCGCACTGCGAGCGCACGGGCATACCGGCCTGAGTGTAACCGCTCTGGCACGCGCAACCGGTCTGCAGCGGCCCACCATTTATCGCCTGCTTGCGGCACTGATCGAAAGCGAACTGGTCAAGGGCGTGGGCAACACAAAGCGGTTTGCATCCAATCTGGGCGAGCCGGCCGCCGTGCCGGCCGTGCAAGATCCGCGCATCGGGTTGGCGCGCCCATCCATGCAAAAGCTGGCCCAGGCCACCGGCGACGCGGTCTTCCTGGTGGTGCAGGACGACCATGAGTCGCTCAGCCTGTGGCGGGAGATCGGCCCCTACCCTGTGCAGATACTGGCCACCTATGCCGGCAAACGCCAGCCCCTGGGTGTGGGATCGGGCGGCATGGCCTTGCTGGCGGCCCTGCCCGACGCCCGTATTGAACAAATCATTGTTCGCAACAGCGATCAAATCGAATTGTATGGCGGCATGACGGCGCGCGAAATGCGGCGTCTGGTCGAAAACACACGCACGCGAGGCTATTCGGTCGTGGGAAACCACGCGGTGCGTGGCGCGCTGGGAGTAGGATGCGCCTTGCTGGACAAACAGAAGAACCCCTACCTGGCCATCAGCGTCACCGCCATCACCGAACGCATGCCGGCGCAGCGGCAACGCGAAATCGCCGCCCTGATACAGGCCGAGCTACAGGAAATCTCGCACCGGGTTCACGCGGCCTGATCCGCGCCATTCAAAGTCCGCACTTCACGGATCGGTATGGGCAAACGCAGGCCGGCCTGTTCGAGCGTCTTGCGTGCCGCTTGATACAAGTCGAAATTCAGATCCCAATACCGGCTGCTTTCAGCCCAGACACGGATATTGATCATCACCGCGCTATCGCGGTATTCGTTGACCATGACTTGCGGTTTGGGCGTCTGCAAAGCCAGCTCGTGATGTTCCACCAGCGTACGCAACTTTTCCATGGCCAGATCGAGATCGTCGCCATAGCTCACCGCCACCTGCAGATCGAGGCGGCGCGTAGCGTTGCGGCTGAAATTCAGGATGGGATTGCCCCAAACCAGGCTGTTGGGCAACGTAAGATGTATGCCGTCCACTTGCACAATACGCGTCAGGAACAGCCCCACCTCTTCAACAGTGCCATCGGCCTTGCCCACGACCGAAATGTACTCTCCGGCACGCAGCGGCCGCAAAGCCAAAAGCATGATCCCCGCAGCGATGTTTTGCAATGTTCCCTGCAAAGCCAGGCCGATAGCCAGTCCGGCAGCACCCAGCACGGCAATAATACTGGCCGTTTGCACCCCGAACCGGGCTAGTACAGCTATCAGGGTAAAACCACGAATGGACCACTCCACGATCGAACGGAGCATGGGCACTATTGTGGGGTCGACTTTGGACGATCTGGCCGCTGCGGAGCGTACTGCCTTGCCCACCAGGGTCGCAATTGTCCACCCCGCAATCAGTATGACCAGAGCAGTAAGCAGGTTCAGGCCAAAATCCGCAAAACTGGGGATCCACAGAAAAAATTGGTGCAGGCTGTTCACGATAGAAATCCACTAACAAAGTGCTAAACCATCGATAGTACCTATACTTGAGCCAAAACAAAATGACGCGGCGGCGCGCACCGGCCTGAACACGGCCAAATCCTGCCTCGAATGAGACGAGACTTTTGCGCGCCGCAAACTCGAAATTAGCAAAGCCTAAAACGTTTCCGTACTCTGTTCCAACTGGATGTCCTCATCCAGCGGGTAGATGGGCCTGGCAAGATGCTGAAACGGAAATAGCGAATAATCGGAACTGCACACGCCTGGCCCTGCTATCAAAACGATATGCTTGGCTAGAGGCTCAAACCCGGCGCGGAAATGTTGGCGCGATTTGATCAGCACATATTTTTTCGTGGCAGGATCGACTCCGGCATGGGTAAACAAACCGGTATCGTAGGGCTCTTGGGGTTTTTCGCATACGAAGATCAGCACGCCACCCGTATCGATGATTGCCGTTTTCCCTATGCTGAGCCGCATGCCGGTAAACATCGGCCCAGTCACGGTGTACGTGCCGTCGGTAATCTTAACGACTTTACCCGTGACGCGTAACGGCTCGCCCTTCAATCCCAAAGCAGGCATATCGGTCTTACCACCGATATCCAGCGTCAATTCCGCTCCCACGCCCGCCTGGATCAACTGATCTACGGCAACGGGATCCCAGAACGGGCCAGCCACCACATCCGTCAATCCCTGGCGCATGACTTCACGCAGCACAGCCATCACATCCGTCGGACCGCCCGCCCCGCAATTGTCGCCGTGATCAACCAGTACAACAGGGCCCTCTGAAAATTGTTTCGCTCTGGCAATCGACTCTGCCAAAGGCTCGATTGGAAAAATGAACTCCTCCCGCCGCTGCCACGCAAGTTCGCATAGCTCATCCAGCAATAACTGTCCGTCCTGCTGCTTTTCCCTATCCACGACAAGAACCACCGACAAACCCACGTGAGGAATATCGGCAAGAGGGAAGCCGCCAAAAACGGATGCATTCAGAACCTGTCCTTGTGCTTCGGCGGCCATGGCCTTATCCATGATGTCTTTCATGGGTTGCATAGACGGAGTCTGCTTGAGCATATGAGTCAGCATCGGCAAACGGCGCCACAAAATGACCGGATCGACCTCCTTCTTCAGCAAGGATTCCAAAGTCTTTCCTGCGCGCTCCCCGGTCTTGTAAACATCGATATGGGGGTACGTGCAATAGCCGGTAATGATCGTCGAATTGTGAATCAGTTCGGGACTAAAGTTAGCGTGAAAATCGAGCGCCACTACAATTGGAACACCATCAGGCAGAACCGCCCGTATCCGCTTCAGCAGCTCTCCTTCTGCATCCGCATAGCCTTCGGCTACCATCGCGCCATGAAGATCAAGCATGACCACATCGCAACCCTTTCGCACCGACGCGACAATCGTGTCGGCGATTGAATCGAACGCGTGTCGGGTCACTGTACCGCTAGGTACCGCATTGGCCGAGATGGAAAAATCCACATCCGCCCCAAGCCGATCAGCCAAATCCATATAGGCGGCTGCCGCACTATTGGTATTGAGACAAGCTTGCCGAGCCTGTTCTGCATAAGCGGGGCCGTCGCCACCTGTCCCTCGGCAAAAAGAACTAAGTTCAGTATGCAGGGGTGAAAAAGTATTGGTTTCATGTCGAACCAGAGCAACAACCACTTTCATGAAAAACTCCTGGGAATGCCAATCTATTGTTTTTGCAAGCCCGAGGCCTGAACCAATTTTCCATAGCGCACGGTTTCATCCTTCAGAAACTGCGCAGCCTGTTCGGGAGGTGTGAGTACAGGTGCATATTTGAATAAATCCAAAGCCTGTACAAAATCTGGCTCTTGCACCCCTGCTTTGATTGCCGCATATAACTTGTCTATCACTTCCTTGGGCGTACCTTTTTTCACCACGACGGACAAATTGGAACGTACGGTCAGGGCCTTGGGATCGTCATAATTCTGAGTTTCAGCATCAGGAAACTCTTTTAGAGGCGTAGACTGCAATACCGCGATCGGCCTGACTTTTCCGCCTTTTACGTAGGAAATCGACGAGCCCACAACATCCACATGGGCATCCGTCTGACCCCCGATAAGATCCGATACGGCCGGAGGCGAACCACGATAAGGAATTATTTCAAAATTCAGATGATTCTCTTGGCGCCAATTGGACAAAGCCAGGTATGCAGCCCCGCCGATTGTGTTGACGCTGATCGAAACTTTATTCGGATGCATTTCAATGTAGTGCTTGAAATCGCTGAAGTTCTTATAACGACTGGTGGCGCTCACAATCAACCAATGCGGATAGGTATTGACAACAGTGATCGGAGTGAAATCTTTGTCGCCGTCATACGGGAGCTTCTTCATCAAATGCGTATTGATGTTCAGCGTGTTATCGCTGGCCATGAACAGGGTGTAGCCATCGGCCGGTTCTCTTAACACAGCCAACGCACCTGGTACCGTGGCTCCCCCCGACAGGTTATCAACGATGGCGTGCTGATCAAATTTTTCGCTTAATTTCTTGGCAATCAGGCGACCAATAATATCAGCCGAACCACCTGCAGGATAAGGAACCACCACTTTGAATGGCTTGGCCGGCCACTGCTGCCCCGCTTGTGCGGTAAAAACCGGTAATGCCACGGCCATGCTGGCGGCCACGAACATGCCCAACAACTGTTTTACATATTTCACTGAATTGCTCCTGTCTTCCTTAATTCCACGAATTGACGCTTCTTTCTAGATTTACCGATACACACCCGCACCCAGACTCGAAAAAAGCCGGTGCCGTGCAAAGTTGTAGGCCAGGTCAATGCGCTGACCTACATCTGGGTCAGGAAGTATAGGAACACAAAACTCTCGCGTCTAATATATAATTAATCTAATTTCCATATATTATTTATATAGTTATAAATGAAGACATCGATGGATGAACATCGCTTGCGATGTTTCGTAACGGTCGTTGAAACAGGCAATCTGTCCAAAGCAGCAATCAAGTTGCACATGACTCAACCTCCGTTAAGCATTCTGATCCGCAAGCTGGAAGATGAGTTGGAAGCCACGCTGTTCGAGCGCATTAACAATCGTCTGATCCTTAGCGATACTGGCCAGATTTTTTACAGAAGAGCCAAGGAACTGCTCGCCTCGATGCAGGCGCTGGCCCAGGAAGTGGCGGAAAGCAGCAAAGGCCTCCGGGGCACGGTAACAGTTGGCTGTTCCACCGCGGCCAGCTTATTTATTATTCCGAAAGTCATGGAAGAACTGCGGGCCAGGCAACTGGATATTTCGGTACAAGTCCACGAAGGCGAAACGGCTCATATGCTGGAGCGACTGCGAAATCGCCAGATCGATATAGGTATTTTTCGAACTTCATACAAAACCGAAGATCTCCAGACCATGACTCTGTATTCCGAACCCTTGCTGCTGGCCTTACCCAAGAGCCATCGCTTGTTGAAAAATCACCGCGTTTCGCTCACCGACCTGAAAAACGAACGATTTTTGATGCATAGCCCCACTCAAGGGCAAGGCATCAGCAATCTGCTTATCGAGTCATGCCAACTCTGCGGTTTCTCCCCCAATGTGGTGTACTGGGGAACAGAGACTCTGCCCATGCTATTGATGGTCGAGAAAGGTTTAGGTATTGCGTTCGCTCCTAAGAGCTTTGGCGGGCTCAAATTGCCAGGTCTGCCGAAACTAGTCGAAATCAAACAACCACTGCTCGAGACCAAATTAAGCCTGGTTACTCAGAAAAATCGTATTCTGTCGGCCGTGACCCAACGTTTTCTTGAGATTACCGCTGAGGTAATCAAAGGCCTGCAATCGGCATAAGTAGGGCGGTGAATCTTTCCCGCTCCGAGGTGCGATACCACTTCCTTAGAACAGGCATAACGGGTCGCATAAGAAATTATCGACGAAATCAGCAAGGGCTGAATCATCACTCAACCCATCTCGATCATTGTGTCTGCTGCCGCCTTGCCTAAGGTTTAGTGTTTTGGGCTTTTAGGGAAAATAGTGCATCCCTCGCTCTCCGTGGCGCCGAGTTATCCCCGTCGACTGTGGATAAAATCATTGATAACCTGGGCATTAGTCGGAAAACCGTTTATAGATCAATCAATTATTACTAAGGGATGCAAAACGCCCAAAATAGGAAGTTCTTTGCAATTTCCACTCAAACACCGGCGATTTTCGATGGCAGAGAGCGAAATACCCACTTCCCGACAGCACTATCGACAGCCATAAAAATACCCGCCTGACTTATCCACTCAAATTGTGGATAAGCGGCGGGAAAACAATTTGATTACTGGAAATAGTTCTGTAATAACAGGTAATTACACGCGCAGCATGAAAACCGCTCACGCATCAAGCCGTTTACCATGGCGCCATTTTTTTTAGCGTCCCATCCTTGAGTACCAAGTGATGGAATATGGCGGCCAGCACATGCAGGCAAATCAGTGCAAAAAGAACCCACGCCATCACGCCATGCACATCACCCATGAAATGGCCCACGGACGATCCCTGTTGCGCCAACGGCGGTAAAGGCACGCTGCCAAACGCCCGAATCGACCAGCCACGCGAAGACGCATTGGCCCATCCCAGAAACGGGGTTATAACGAGCACTACGTACAGCAAAAAATGAGTGACGCGCGAAATCAGATGCAGCCAAGAAGCGTCATGATCGGGAAGAGGCTGATGCGTAAACCGCCAGAGTACACGCAAGACAACGACCAACACCAAGGCGGCACCAATCGATAAATGCCATCCGATCAGCCCATCGGGATGAGTATCGCGATGCACGTCAGGCATAATCCAGCCCAGGACAAACTGGGCGACAATCAATAACACCGTCGCCCAATGAAAAAAACGCGTAATCGGATCATAGGGTCGGTACATATAAGCTTGTTCAATCATGGTCATGCAAGCAAGTGTGGTTAAGAATTGAATTCATGGAACGCATCATAAGGCCTCTTCAGGTTATCGAGGCGAGGCTCAAAAAAATGGTTAATCGCCGTCATTATTCAAGCCAGCACTTAGCCCACCCTTAGCAAATGACGCGGGCTTGCGCCAAACGCTGGCAAGCCAGGACTGTTGCTCGCGGGGTAGCCCCGCAGGGCGATAATAATGCTCGAGCTCGATAAATCCGGCTGCGACCATAAAGGCACGCCAGGAGTCGAGATCGTGATATACGCCATAGCGTCCTCCATGCCAGCCTTCCTCGCCCTGGCCACGTGGGTTCGAACTGAAGAGGACACCGCCGGGCTTCAAGGCCGCACACAATTGCGTCAATACACGCGGCAGTTCGACGCCAGGCACATGGAACAGGCTGGCGTTGGCAAAGACACCATCAAAATGATCACGAGGCAAATCGAGATTCAGAAAATCCTGCTGCCATACCTCGCAACCCGTCTCGGCACGCGCCATGACAGCAAACGATTCGGTGCCGTCGAGACCGATTGGAACATGTCCAAGCCTGGCAAAAGCGTGTAAGTCACGCCCCGGTCCGCAGCCAAAATCCAGGATGCGAAAGGGTGGCCGGGCTTCAATATGCCGCAGCAAGGCGGCAATATTCTGGGCAACATCGTGATTGCGTGTTCCTTCGCGAAACTCTTCGGCATTCTGATTGTAGTAAGCAAGCGTGGGCGCGCTGATCTGCCGGATCCGGTCTGAATGCTGTGTCATGAGGTAGGTGCTGTAGCCGATGGTCTCAAGATGACTCGATAAGTAATATATATTATTTTTCAACAACTTATATGATACGCTTGGTAAATAAAAGATATCGGGACCGACTATTCCTGATGGCATCGCGATCTGTCATGCGCCCTTTTCCCAACCGGGCGATTCATCATTTTTGCAAGGAGCCGCGCCATGGACAAACCCTTCAAATTCCCCACCCGGAAAACCCCCGCGCCCCAGCAGGAAAACATCCGTCACAAATCGGAAAAGCATCGGGAAGCGGCCCTGGACCACGCCTTGACGGAAAGCTTTCCGGCCAGCGACCCGGTTGCCATCAGCACCACGAAAACCGCCGCCAATCAAGACTGACAACCTCAGGCGCCTCCCTGCCGCTTCGGCGCATTCGCCCACCACCATTCCGACGCCAGTAAAACCGTTTGCATCTGTACCGTATGGGCAAACGAAAACCCGGGGCCGCAGAGGGTTTCATCTGGAAATTCCGTAATCAGCGTAATGCCGGGGCCCTGGCCGGGAGCTTCGCTTGCGGTATACGGGATTCCGTGCCGAACCTGAAACGGCGGCAGGGCCACATAGCGCTGATAGCGCCGCAACTGCTCAGTGTTATAGCTCATCAGGCGCGTGTCCGCCGACAATTGACGTGTCAGATGCTCCAGCAGGCTTAAAGCCGTTTCTTTGTAGTCCGGCTTGAAACGCGCAATCAGGAAGAATCCTTTGGGTATGCTCCACGCTTCGAATCCGCGAGGCAGATATCCGGTGCATGGCCGAATCCATTCATGCGCCGGATACCCATGCAGGTTCAGATGCAATTGCGCGCCGCTGATGGCCAAAGCGCGCCGCCGCGCCTCGCGCTCGTACCAGGGTGCCTGTTCGCGATATTCGATATCGTCGCCCAGGGCGGTATAGCGCGCGGCATGATGCATATGTGCCGGATGCTCGACGCATAGGGCTTGATGCAAGGCATAGCCGTCGGGATTCTCGAGCGGCATCAGCGCAAAATGCGCGCCTGGCCGAGTTTTCAACTGAGCGGCGGCGCGCAGGGAGCCCACCACTCCGGACGTTTCATTGGCATGCTGCGCGCCGCTGATCAGCACGGCGGGCAAGTCTCCGGCAAGATACACTACGTTGACGGCTCGCCCCTGTTGCGACGCTTCGGCAAAATGCCGCCCAGGAAGGGCCTGCAGCGATCGCTCGACCTGAGCGATGGTCAAGGGCCGGTCCACCTGCGCCAGATCGGGCGCGTCGCCTTCAATCTGCCTTGTGTCCAACGCTGGCGGCTGGAACGGCGCCTGAGACTTATTGTGCTCCGCAGCCTCAAAAGAGATCTGTATGCGAGGTGTGCCGTCGTTATCCAGATGCACAAGCGGCACGATCTGCCCCGGCTGCAAGCCCCGGCTACCCGCGGCGCGGCCTGAATAATGCTGAAAATATTCAAGCAGGGAAAAATAAATTTCCTCGTGCATGGCCTCGCTTGTACTCATGTGCTCGTGGCCGCACGCCAGGCGGCGCTCAATGCCGGGCAAGACCATGTCGATGGTCAAACGCTTGAAATAAGGTTCTGTCTTGCCCCATTCGTGCCCCATCACGGCGCTCATCACCTCCTGGCAAGCCAACTGATACTCGGCCGCCACCGGGGTGCCGCCGGCGCAATGGCCTGTCTTTAACCAGGCGGAGGGCGCATATACGGCCTTTCCCAGAAAATCGGTTTGCATGACGTTGGGAGCAAACACTTCATGCGCTTCGGTGCGATCCGCATAGCGCAGGTCCAACCGATAGCAGCTCTGCTCCGACACATCGGGTGCAGCCACGAATTCGATCTCCACATCGGGGAACAGGCCGGTCAAAGGATAGGCCTCCAACAGGAATCGATTTTCCGCGCAGGCCGCATGCCGTGGATATTCGATGCGAGCGTGCGTCAATCCGGAAGAGTCGATTTCATCGAGAAAAAAATGCACCAAAGGCTTGTAGGCGCTGAATACCTGTGCATGCACGCCAAGCGCGCCCAGCTCGGCCCGCACGGAAACTCTTTTTGGAAGATCTTCGAACAACCATAGCTGTACCTTGGAGCCGCGATAGGCTTCGGCGCTCAGTTGCAACACCAGCTCATCGGCCGTGCGCAGGAAGATTCGGTCAAGCAGGATGGGCATGTGCGAGAATGAGTAGAGGAATAGCCGATTTTAGTTGACTATCGGCACCTTCGGCCGATTGGCGCCGCAATATCGGATATATTGTTTTTTTCCCCGCCGGCCTCATATAGAACCCATGATTCCCTTTTCCATTCTCGACCTCTCGCCCATCACCGAGAACGCCACCGCCGCCCAGTCATTCCGCAACTCGCTCGATCTTGCACAGCACGGCGAGCGCTGGGGCTTCAACCGCTACTGGTTGGCCGAGCACCATGGCATGCCGGGCATAGCCAGCGCCGCGACCGCCGTCCTCATCGCTCATGTGGCCGCAGGCACCTCAACGATCCGGATAGGAGCGGGCGGCGTCATGCTGCCCAACCATTCGCCGCTGGTCATCGCCGAACAATTCGGCACTCTGGAATCGCTCCACCCCGGGCGCGTCGATCTGGGGCTTGGGCGGGCACCGGGTTCGGACCAGACCACGGCACGCGCCCTGCGCCGCAACCTGGCCTCCGATTCGGACGAATTTCCGCACGATGTCCTGGAACTCATGGATTATTTTTCATCGGAACCCCGGCAAGCGGTCAAAGCCGTGCCCGGCACCGGCCTGAATGTACCGATCTGGATACTGGGCTCCAGCCTGTACGGAGCTCAGTTGGCCGCGGCGCTGGGCCTGCCGTACGCCTTTGCCTCGCACTTCGCCCCAGCGCAAATGATGCAGGCGATCGATGTCTACCGTTCCACCTTCAAGCCGTCGAAGCAGTTGCAAAAGCCTCATGTCATGCTGGGATTCAATGTTTTTGCCGCCGACACCGACGAGCAGGCCCGAATCCTCGCTACTTCGGCGCAGCAATCGTTTGTCAATTCACGCACCGGCCGGCCTTCGCGCCTGCCGCCGCCCATGGCCGACTACCTGGATCGCATCGGCCCGCAGGGGCAGGCGCTGCTGAACCAGATCCTGTCGTGCTCGGCCATAGGCTCAGTCAAGACAGTGACCGACCAGTTGCGGGCATTCATCGCGCACACCGGAGCCGACGAACTGATGATTGCCTCGAACATATTCGACCATGCCGCGCGTTTGCGTTCCTACGAAATTGTCTCCGAAGCGCATGCAGCAATGGCATAGACACCATCCCGACTTCCATATCGAGGCCATAAGCTGCCATGTCTGGGCGCTGTCGCTCGACCAGGCGAACGCCGACTATCCCGCCTTATGGGAAATACTGGCCGACGATGAAAAGCAGCGGGCCGACACGCTTCGTCTGGCGGCGGCAAAACGGCAGTTCGTTCTGACTCGAGGCACACTGCGCACGCTGCTTGGCCTCTATCTCGACATTGCCCCGAACGACTGCCGCTTCGCGCGGAGCGAGTTCGGCAAGCCCTGTCTGCGCGCGCCGGCGCGCGACTTGCGTTTCAATGTTGCGCACTCCGGAACACAGGCGCTGATTGCCATAGCACAGGGTGCGGACGTAGGCGTCGACATTGAAATTCAGCGCACGCTCGACGACCTCGAAGCGGTAGCGCGCATGATACTTTCACCCTCGGAATGGGAGTGTTGGCAGACGCTTACCGAACCAGAACGCACCTCGGCCTTTTACGCGATCTGGACTCATAAAGAAGCCATAACAAAAGCCTCGGGCCAAGGCTTGCTGCGGGAACCCTCGACAGTGGAGCTCAGCCTCGGCCCTGGCCGGCCGGTGAAGCTGCTGCGTATTCCCGGCTGGGCAAATCCACAATCCTGGACCGTGAATGAACTGGATGCCCCACCGGGCTATTCCGCCGCCCTGGCATCTCCCGCAAGCGGCCTGAGGGTCGTGCAACGCAGACTGGAACCAGGCACCGCCGGCTTGCGCCATTGACCGGCCACTTCGGCATAGGCCTTGTTCATGCAAGTATCGAGCGGGCTATCACCGTGCGCTGAATTTCCGAGGAGCCTTCATAGATGCGCATGATACGGGCATCGCGCGCATAGCGCTCCAGAGGCATTTCACGGGTATAGCCATATCCGCCATGGATCTGCAATGCGGCGTCGGTGATGAATCCGGCCGCCTCCGAGGCATACAGCTTGGCCATCGATGATTCAAGCGAGAACCGCCGGCCCGCGCTGCGCGCCGCCGTGGCCTGTAAAGTCAGCATCCATGCGGCTTCGAGCCGCAGTTTCATATCGGCCAGCAACCATTGAATGCCCTGCTTGTCGGCCAGCGGCTCGCCTCCTATTCGACGCTCTTTGGCCCAGGCCAGCGAAGCATCCAGCGCCGCCTCGGCAATACCGATGCTGCTGGCGGCCACATCGATCCGGCTATTGTCCAGAACTTGCATGGCGGTGCGAAAACCCGAACCCTCGGCGCCGAGCCGATTCTCGAGAGGAACCTCACAATCAAGAGCAACTTCGAACGCGTGGGCGCCCCGGATACCCATGAGTTTTTCCGGCGATGAAATCGACAGCCCCGGCGTCGCCGTGTCGACCACGAACACACTAATGCCTTTGTGCCCGGCGCCCGGATCGGTTTTGGCGTACACCACGATGAAATCGGCATCGCCCGCATTGGAAATGAAGTGCTTGACGCCGGTCAGGCGGTAGCTGCCACCCTGCCGCTGTGCGCGCGTCGCCATATCGGCAGGGTTCGAGCCAGCCCTGGGTTCGGTCAGCGCGAACGCACCCAGCTTCGCGCCCATGGCCGCATCCGGCAGGTAGCGGGCCCGGAGCTCATCGTTGCCACCGATAAGAATCGAGTCGGTCGCAAGATAATGCGCACCCACCATGGACGCCGTGGCGGCGCAGCACCTGGCAATCTCGACAAGTGAAAGAATCATGGCGGTTGGCGACACACCCGGCCCTCCCCATTGCTCGGGCAGATTCATGCCCATGACCCCCAGCTCGGCCAGCAGCGGCACGTAGCGCGCGGTGGAAATCTCTTGCTGATCGGTCTCTTGTGCACGCGGGGCCAGTTGCGTGGCCGCGAAGCGGGCAATGGCGTCGGCGACAGCTTGATCTTCTGCGGTAATGCCAAGACGTGTATTCATGTGTGCTTCCTTGGAATCATTGGATGAAATGCCTGGCTTGCCAGGCGTTGCGACGAGCTCGGCATCATGCGGCGCCAAAGGCGCCCGCCGCGCGCAGCTCCGCTATCCGGCCATGCGCCAGCCCCAGCAATTCGTGCAATGCCTGATCGGTGTGTTCGCCCAGGCGCGGCGCGCGCGTAACGCGATTACTGCCAAAAGCCGAAAACTTGATCGGCTGCGAAGGCAAGCGCAAACCTGGCAGCCTGGAGTCGCCGGTGTCGGTCAGTACACCGCGAAATACACTTTGTTCGGACGTCAGCGCTTGCCTGACATTCCAGATCGGAGCCGCCGGAATCGCAGCGGCTTCCAGCCGTTCAATCACTTGGGCCACATCCAGCAAGCCGGACCAGCCCTCGATGACCGCCCGAAGTTCGGACTCATGCGCGGCCCGCAACTCGTCGCTGGCGAAACGGGCATCGTCCACAATCGCGGGGCAGCCGATCACAGCCGCAAGCTGCCGAAATAATTTGTTATTCAGCACGGCAAGCACGTAATGACCGTCCCTGGCGCCAAACACCCCAAACGGCGCCGACAGGGGATGCCGGTTGCCCACTCTCACCGGTTCTTTCCCTGTGAACAGATAACGCGACACAGACGTGGCGGTAAAGGCCAGCATGGTATCGAACATCGACACATCGACATGCGTGCCCAGGCCGGTGCGCTCCCGCGAATACAAGGCAACGAGCGCTCCCCACGAGGCAAACAATCCGCTCAATACATCCGAGACCGCCTCGCCCACCAGAGTCGGCGGGCCGTCGGCGGAGCCTGTCGCGTCCATCAGGCCGCTCAAGGCCTGAATAACAATGTCGTAGGCTGGCCGATGGGCCGCCGGGCCGTCCTGGCCGAATCCCGAAACGCTCACGTAAACCAGGCGAGGATTTTTTTCTTTCAACAAGGCATAGGCAATTCCAAGCTTGTCGGCCACGCCCGGGCGGAAATTTTCCACCACAATGTCCGCGTGCGCGGCCAGATCTCTCGCCAGAGACCGGCCTTCGGCTGTCTTCATGTCGAGCACGACACTTTTCTTATTGCGGTTCATGACCGTAAACATCGCGCTCTCGCCGTTGCGCATAGGGCCCACCGAACGGTAATCGTCACCCCCGGGCGGCTCCACCTTGATGATTTCCGCCCCCAGATCGCCCAGCAAGGCCGTACTGAAAGGCCCCGCCAAAACACGAGTGAAGTCCAGCACCCGAATACCGCTTAAAGGCAGTCCCGCTTTCTCGTCCAATTCGCTCTCCTTTGCCGGACCAGGCCATCTTCCCGGCCCGCCCGCACACCTATGATTTGTTGCTGCATCCTCATGCTAGGCTCCTCTATGTATAATTAAAAATA
This sequence comes from Paralcaligenes ginsengisoli, assembly GCF_054781135.1. NCBI lineage: Bacteria > Pseudomonadati > Pseudomonadota > Betaproteobacteria > Burkholderiales > Alcaligenaceae > Paralcaligenes > Paralcaligenes ginsengisoli. The sequence continues at coordinate 75,272 of NZ_BAAGUZ010000041.1, read as the reverse complement.
CTATTTATAAATTGTCTGAATTAATAAAATTGATACACATTACGCTACGCCAGCTCGAGTATTTCGCCGCAGCGGCCAGGCATGCCAGCACCGTCAAGGCGGCACACGCCCTGAACGTTTCACAGCCGTCCATATCGCACGCAATTGGCGAGCTGGAAGCGCTGTGGGATGAAAAACTGTTCTATCGCATACATGCGCAAGGCCTGGAGCTGACCGCAGCCGGAAAACAGCGCTACCGGCAGGCGCAAAATGTATTGCTGCAGGCTCAGGAACTGGGCCGCAAAGCGGACGGCCGCATCGAAGGGGAATTATCCATAGGGTGCTTCTCGACGTTGGGGCCGATGTATTTTCCCGCGATCATGCGTGAATTTCGCCGGGACCATCCGCACGTCCGGCTCACCATGCTCGAAGGCAACACGGAAGAGCTGCTCAGCCGGATCGAACGCGGCACGCTGGACCTTGCACTGGTCTACGATATGGGCCTGGCGCGGCCCGTCCAGCTTCATTATGTGGGCGCACATTCGCCCTATGCGCTGTTGCCCCTGCGCCATCCGCTAAGCCGCCGCGACACGCTGGCAATTGGGGATTTGGCCCAGGAACCATTTATTCTCATCAATCTGCCCCACAGCCGGGACTATTTTCTGTCTATTTTCAGCTTTGCCGAAGTATCCCCATGCATAGCCATGGAAGCCGGCTCCATTGAAATGGCCAGGTCCCTGGTCGCCAACGGTCATGGTTTTTCCATTCTGACCACCCGGCCCGCCAAAGATTTCAGCTACGACGGCAAGCGTATCGTGTGCAAGCCCCTGTCGGGAAACATCCCGGCCCAGAAACTGGCATTCGCCTCTTCCACGGAGCAACGCCCGACGCCCGCGGCAGAAGCATTCTTGCGCGTGGCGCGAGCATTCCTTTCAGGGAAGGTTCAGTAGCCGCTGCCGCCGCCATCGGCGGTCGCGTTCCCCAGCCTGGCCAATTGCTGCAGGCAGCCATTCTTCAAAATGGCAGCGTCATTGCCTGGCGTCACCACCTGGAAACCCTGGTCGACACGCTTGCGCGCCATGGCGCCATCGGCGCAAAAAATGCCCGTCAGCATTTGACGCTGCGCAACCTGGGTACGAATGTATTCGATCGCCTGGGCCGCCTCCCCCTTGGGGTCGGAGCTTGGCGTTCCCTCGTAGCTCAGGCTCAGGTCGTTGGGCCCTATATACACGCCATCGATCCCCGGCACCGACAAAATACTGTCCAGGTTCTGCACCGCCTTTCTGGATTCAATCATGACGAAGACCAGAATTTCCCGGTTGGCATGCGCAAAGTAATCCGGACCGCCGTAGAGCAGGCCGCGGGCCGGCCCAAAAGAGCGTTCTCCGCTTGGCGGGTATTTGCACGCAGCCACCACCGCCCTGGCTATATCGGCATCGTCCACTTGAGGGCAGATCACCCCGTAAGCGCCCGCGTCCAGCAATTGCATGATCTGAACCGGATCGGAACTCTGGGGCCGGGCCAAAGGCGTCGCCCCGGTGCTGGATATCGCCTGAAGCATCGTCACGGCCTGCCCAAAATCGATCATGCCGTGTTGAAGATCAACCGTAATGGCGTCAAAACCGCAGTGCGCCACCAACTCGGCACTGTAGGACGAAGGAATCGACAGCCACGCATTCGTCGCATGGCCCCGCTCTTTAACAACTTCCCTTAATCGATTCGCTCTCATGATTGATTTGTCGTCCTCGGTAAATGCAATGAATATCCTGGGACTTTATAACCGATAGGGCCGCGCGCTGCAGATCGCATGCTGGAATGAGCCGCTCCCGGGGCAGGCCGGCCTTGCGCTCCCGAGGCCGGCCGCCTTCCCGGCAGCGTAGGGCCGGCCTGTCCATTGCCTATTTAGCTACATTTGATATAATTACAAATGAAATTATATTTGAACCAGCCAATACCGAGCCGCCATGTCCTTCGAAACCCGCATAGACCGTTTCTGCGAAATCCACCCGAACGCACCGCGCGACGACATCCTTGCCACGCGATTGCTGTTTCGCACTACGCAATTGCTGCGTTCATACATAGATCAGGCCCTGGCGCCATTCGAACTCAACATGTCGCAGTATCTGATCATGAGCATGCTTTCCACGGACGAAACCGGGCCCAGTTCGCCCTCTGAACTAGGCGGCACCATGGATGCCACGCGAACCCAGATGACACGCTTTCTGGATAGCCTGGAAGTGCGCGGCCTGCTCAATCGCCGCGCTTCGAAACAGGACCGGCGCAGCCTCGAACTCAAACTGACCGCTAGCGGGCATCGCTTGCTGCAAGAAGCAATACCGGCCGTGCACGCCGCTTATGCGCGAGCCTGGGCAGTTCTGGACAAACCGGAACAGTCACGCACTACCCAGTATCTCCAGCGATTGCATGCGGGGTTGCAGCAATAGAAATCATGAAATTCAATCGCAAGATTTTGGGCGGCCTTCGGTTCTTCGGAAGCACAGGTTTCTTGACGCATGAGCAGCGACAGTGGTGCGCAATGATATTGCTATCCCTGATCGTGTCCGTCGAGTTCCTCGAAAATATCATGTTCGTATTTTCGGCCAGCCACATCATGGGCGGCGTCGATGCCGATCCACGCAGCTTCGCACTGGTACAGTCGGCTTATGCCGTAGGCAGCATGCTGATGATAGTCAAGCAGCAATGGCTCGCGCGCCGTTTCGGCTACCGGCGCTACCTGACCGGAGCCCTGGGCACTTTCATCGTGGGTACGCTGTTTGCGGCAACCAGCGCCGGACTGACCCAACTTGTTGCGGCGCGATTCATTCAGGGTGTAGGGGGCGGCGCGCTATTCACCAGCAGCCGCGTCCTGATTCCGATCATGTTTGCGCCAGGCGACCGGCCACGGGCACAGCGTATTTTCATGATCGGAATTTTCACCGCCTCTGCACTGGCGCCGGCGTTGGCGGCGGAACTGATCGATCACGGCGTCTGGCAAGATATTTTTTACGGCGCCCTGCCCTTTGCGTTCATCGCGGCGGCCGGCGCGTGGCTGCTGTTGCCCGACGCCGAGCCTCAGGGCAAGGCCGAACGCCCCGCGCTAATCCCCCTGTTGTGGTTCGGCGCGGCCATTGCCGCGCTGCAAATAGCCATGTCGGAAGCACGCTTCGATATTTTTTCGCATCCCGTACGCCTGATTGCGCTAGCCATGGCAGGCGCATTGCTGCTGATCGGTTTTCTGCGGCACCAATGGCGTCACAACACACCCTTGCTTCAGTTGCGCGTCTTGCATAACCCGGTATACCTCACCGGGCTGGCAATGTACTTCATGTATTACCTGATCAGCTATCTTAGCGGCTATGTATTTCCCATCTACGCCGAGCGAGCGCTGGAAATTCCCGTGGCCACCGTAGGCTGGCTCAACACCCTGGCCGGCATGGTGAGCCTGGCAGGCATCCTGGCCTATATACGCTACGCACCGCGACTGAAACGCAAGAAGCCACTCATGATTGCGGGCCTGCTGATCATGGCGGCCGCGGCCTGGCAGTTCTCCAGCATGCCACCCGATATAGGCCCCGATTCCCTGATTCCAAGCCTCGCGGCAAAAGGCCTGTTTGGCGTGCTGGTCATCATACCCATTGCCGGACTGACCTTTCGCGGTCTGAGCGACAGCACCTTTGCGCATGGCTACCAAAGCAAGAACCTGATGCGTCAGGTAGCCAGTTCGTTTGCGGCGGCCTTGGGCGCCGTGCTGTTGCAGAATCGCCAGTTCAGCGTCCATGCGGCCCTTGCCGACTCAGTCGGCCAGCGGCCCGCCATTGCCATGCAATGGATGCAACACATACAAAATGCCTTGACCGCGCGGGGAATGGACGCCAAAGAAGCCGGCCAGACCGCATTGTCCCAGTTGACGGGCCTGCTGGACCAACAGGCCTTGCTCATTGCCAGCGAAGATGTGTACCGCCTGATAGCCGTTCTGGCCATGGTCGGAGCCCTTGTGGTATTGGCGCAGCGACGGCTGGGATAAGCGCGCGCATCGCCGGCCGCAAACCACTAAATACCCCGAGGCCGCATCAAGCGTTGTGCTTTTTTACCCAGGCAACATAGGCATCCATCCAGCCCTGCAGGAATTTCCTGGTATCGGCATTGCCGATATTGCCGGCCTCGTCGAACAACCCCTCTTTCATCTGAAGAAATGCTTCGGGCTGGCCCAGTGTCGGGGCATCCAGATATGCCAGGGTATTGCGCAAATGCTGCTGCGCCAGGGCGGTGCCGATGGCACCGACCGAGATACCCAGCACGCCTGCGGGTTTGCCCTGGAAAGCGCTTTGGCCATAGGGGCGCGACGCGTTATCGATGGCATTCTTGAGCACGCCTGGAATCGAGCGATTGTATTCAGGCGTTACAAAAATAAGGCCTTGGGACGACTTGATTTCATTTTTCAGCCGCTTGACCGATTCGGCCTGATTCGCGTCGCTATCCTGGTCGTAAAGCGGCAAATCGCCGATTTGCAATTGCTTGAAGGAAAACTCGGCTGGCGCCAGCCTGGCAATAGCCCCGGCCAGCTTGCGATTGAACGAATCTTTGCGAAGGCTGCCGACAATGACTGCGATTTGGTATTGGCTCATGGCGATTCCTCAAAAAAAAGCAGAAGGATTTTCAGTCTGCCGTATATATTGCCACAACTCCAAATCCGGCACTGCGGTTTCAGTATGCTTCCAGGCAGGTTACCATGGCATATCGAGTCGTTTTATCCTGTCAGACAAGCACCAAGACGCGCTGGAAAACACTCCGAAATACCCAATACCTCACACTCGTCCCGAGGGCTGAATGGCTGTAAAACCCCGTGCCGGCAAAGCCGAAAACGACATACCAATCATCGCTGGTTCCGCAAACCATACCCCCATGATGCAGCAATATCTGCGCCTCAAAGCCGAGGCCGGGCCGTATCTGCTGTTCTACCGTATGGGCGATTTTTACGAAATGTTCTATGGCGACGCCGAACGCGGAGCGCGGCTGCTGAACCTCACCTTGACCAAACGCGGCACATCCAACGGCGCTCCCATACCGATGGCGGGTGTACCGGTGCATGCCATGGAACAATACCTGGCGCGCCTGGTGGCATTGGGCGAGTCCGTGGCGATTTGCGAACAGATAGGCGATCCGGCTACCAGCAAGGGGCCGGTAGACCGCAAGATCGTACGCATAGTCACGCCCGGCACACTTACTGATGACGCGTTGCTGCCGGCCAAGGCAGATCGCATGATCGCCGCCATGTACACAGGGCGGCACAATAAAACGGAGCGCGCCGCCCTGGCCTGGATGAATCTGGCCAATGGCGAGTTCCGCGTCACGGAATGCGTACCCGATATGCTCGATTCGGAACTGCACCGTGTCGCGCCGGCCGAACTGGTGTGCGCCGAAAGCAGGCGGCCGCACACCGATCCGGGCATGGCCGTCAGCCCGATCCCCGACTGGCACTTCGAACTCGACGGTGCACGCGGCGTGTTGCATCAGCACTTCGGCGTGGATTCACTGGCCAGTTTCGACCTGACCGATATGCCGATCGCCACCTGCGCCGCCGGTGCGCTGCTGCGCTATGTAAGCCGCACCCAGACAGGGACGCTTTCGCATATACAGTCCATACGCATCGACCGGGCCAGCGAATATGTCGTGCTGGATCCGGTAACACGCAAGAACCTGGAGATCACCGAAACACTGAGCGGCGACCCAAGCCCCTGCCTGCTGTCCACACTGGATCATTGCCAGACCCCCATGGGCAGCCGCCTGCTGCACCGCTGGCTGCATCACCCCCTGCGCGACAATGCCCCTGTCACAGAACGCCAGCAAGTCATAGAAGCGTTGCTGGCCGCTTCCACAGACAACGCAACACTGGAAGCCGCTCCGCCACTCGATACCTTGCGGCGGGAACTGAACCGTTACCCCGATATCGAGCGTATCGCCACACGCCTGGCCATGCGCTCGGTACGTCCACGCGAACTGGCAAGCCTGCGCGACGCCCTGCTGGAGCTCCCAGCCACAGCCGGCGATATCGTCCAGGCGTTTGCGCCCGTGCCCAAACTGCAGCAATTCGCGCTGCAGCTCAATGTCACGCCCGAGCTCCACTCTTTGCTGCAACACGCAGTCGCTGCCGAACCCGCGCTTCTGATACGCGACGGAGGCGTCATTGCCGACGGCTACGATGCCGAACTGGATGAGTTGCGCCGCCTGGCCAGCGACAATGGCGAATTCCTGCTCGAACTCGAAGCGCGCGAGCGCGAGCGCACAGGCATCGCCACGCTGCGGGTCGAATTCAATCGCGTGCATGGTTTCTACATCGAGGTATCGCGCGGCCAGGCCGATAAGGTGCCAGCCGATTACCGCCGCCGGCAAACCTTGAAAAATGCCGAACGCTACATCACGCCCGAGCTGAAAACCTGGGAAGACAAAGTACTCTCGGCCAAGGATCGCAGCCTGGCGCGCGAAAAATGGTTGTTCGAAAATCTGCTCGATCAACTCGCCCCCCATGCCCCGGCGCTTTCTTCCTGCGCTGCGGCCCTGGCCGAAATCGACGTGCTGGCGGCATTGGCCGAACACGCACGGCAAAACGGCTGGACAGCGCCCCAGCTTTGCGACGAAAGCGAAATCACGATCGAGGCGGGCCGCCATCCCGTGGTCGAACACAGCATCGAGCGTTTTACGCCCAACGATTGCGAGCTTGCCCCCCAACGACGAATGTTGTTGATTACCGGCCCCAATATGGGTGGTAAATCGACCTATATGCGGCAAATCGCGCTTATTGTGCTGCTGGCCAGAATTGGCAGCTTCGTTCCGGCCGAACGCGCCCGCATTGGGCAAATCGATCGCATTTTTACCCGCATCGGCGCCGCCGACGACCTGGCCGGCGGACGCTCGACCTTCATGATGGAAATGACCGAGGCGGCAGCCATATTGGCAGCCAGCACCCCGCAAAGCCTGGTGCTGATGGACGAAATAGGACGAGGCACCTCGACCTACGACGGACTGGCGCTGGCATGGTCGATAGCGCATCGATTGCTTACGCATAACCAGGCCTTGACTCTGTTTGCCACGCATTATTTCGAAATCACCCGCCTGCCCAACGAAGTTCCATGCGCCGCCAATGTACATTTGGCAGCGGCCGAATCGGCATCGGGCGTTGTGTTCCTGCATCAAGTCCAGCCCGGTCCGGCCAGCCGCAGCTACGGAATACAGGTTGCCCAGCGCGCGGGCATTCCGCCGGCCGTGATCCGCCGAGCCAGCCAGGAACTTGGCCGCCTGGAAGCCCAGGGAGCCCCCACGCCCCAGCTCGACCTGTTTGCAGCGCCCGCAGAATCGGCCAACGGCAATGATCCCACGCAAGATGATGAGCCCCTCGCCACCGAGCCCGACTCAACGCTGAAGGCCGAACTGGCGGCCATCGACCCCGACCAGCTCACGCCTCGCGAAGCCCTGGATATTCTGTATCGTTTGCGGAACACCCACTTATGAATATCGACCGACCCCTTGCCCTGCTGGGCGGACTCACGCCGCGGATGTTCATGCAGCGCCACTGGCAGCGCAAACCGCTGCTCATCCGCCAGGCCATACCCGATTTCCGACCCTCGCTGTCCATGGATGACATCAGACAACTGGCCAGGCGCGACGAAGTGGAATCGCGCCTGATTTCCCACGGCCGGGCTGGCTGGACGATGAAAACCGGCCCGTTCGCTCGCCTGCCCGCCGCCACACGGCCCGATTGGAGCTTGCTGGCTCAAAGCGTGGATCTGCACGACGACGCAACAGCGGAACTGGCGCATCAATTCCGCTTCATTTCAGATGCACGGCTGGACGACGCCATGATCAGCATTGCTGGCGATGGCGGCGGAGTCGGCCCGCATTTCGACAGCTACGACGTATTTTTACTACAGGCCCATGGCCGGCGACGCTGGCGCATCAGCAGCCAGAAAGACCTGGAGCTCAGCCCCGGGCTGCCCCTGAAAATATTGAAAAATTTCCGGGCCGAACACGAATATGTGCTCGACCCGGGCGATATGCTGTACCTGCCGCCGCAAATTGCCCACGATGGCGTGGCGATCGGCCCTTGCATGACCATTTCCATCGGCTTTCGCGCCCCCAGCCAGGCGACTTTGGCTCGTGGCATGCTGGAAGCGGCCGGCGACCAGATCATGGCCGGCATGGGCGACAGCAGCGGTTTGTATGCCAATCCACCGCTTCCCGGACCGGATCTGAGCGGCATTTTTCGCGACCCTGGCGTGTCGGCCACCGAAACGCCAGCCAAGCTGCCCGATGCTTTATTGAACGCCGCCTGTCAGGCGGCGCAAAAAATTCGTTTCGACGAAGCCATTGCGACGCGATTCCTGGGGCTGTGGCTAACCGAATTGTCTCCCCTGGCCTACTTTGAGCCCGGCAGTGAGCATATCGACTTGTGCGCGCCCGTGCCCCCCGGCCTCTTGCGGCTCGATCGCTGCACACGCCTGATGTATCGGAAGCATCAGCTTTTCATTAACGGCGAAGTTGCCCCGGTACCGGCATCCCGGGCGCTGCGCGAGCTGGCCGACACGCGGCGGCTGGCCCTGGATGCGCGCCGGCTGAAGGCATTGAGTATCGATGAACGGACAACCCTCACCGACTGGCTGCGGGAAGGCTGGCTGCACTATATGGAAAAGTAACAACGGCGAAGAATGCCGGCAGATCGGCAGGCCTTACTGCTGGTTTTCAATATAAACATATACGAGCATAAGAAAATAATAATCTAGTCGTTCGCGTATAAGGCGGTGCTATCTAGAATGGAAGCTGCCTTATTATTGCGAGTGCACAATGTTGTCGCCTTCCTATCTGCCTGAATCCAAACATTCTCTTGTCAGCGACCTGGTCGATGGGCTGGAGCCCAATGCGCTCAGCTGGCTTTCAGGCTACTTCGCGGGGGTCGCCCAGGGCAGGCAAGCCGTACGCGCCCCGGCCGTTGTAGCGGCTGTCCCGAACACCGCCGTGGCCAAGCGGCTGACCATCATTTACGGCAGCCAGACCGGCAACGCCAAGCGTGTGGCTGAATCGCTGGCGGAACGCTCTGGCGCCCTGGGGCTGAACACGCGGCTGGTGCGCGCCGATCGCTATGCCACCCGCGACCTCAAGGACGAACAACTGCTGTATATCGTCATGAGCACTCAGGGCGATGGAGATCCTCCGGACGACTCGCTGGGCTTTGTCGAATTTTTGAGCAGCCGCCGCGCACCCAAGCTGCCACAGCTCAAGTATGCGGTATTGGGCCTGGGCGACTCCAGCTACCCCCTGTTCTGCGGCGTGTCCCAACGCATCGATGCGCGCCTGGAGGAACTGGGTGCCGAACGCCTGCAAGAAGCGGGCACCGCCGATCTCGATATCGAAACCGTCGCCCTGCCCTGGCAGGACAAGGCGGTCGATCAGGCGCAAAAAGCACTCAAGCAAAGCGAAATTCCCACTGCCAGCGTAACGCCGCTGCGCCCTGTGCCAAGCAAAATTTCGCGCGACCAGCCCTTTTTGGCCGAACTGGTGCTGAATCAGGCCATTACCGCCAGAGACAGTATCAAAGACATACGCCATCTGGAGATTTCGCTCGAAGGCAGCCATCTGGATTATCAGCCGGGCGACGCCCTGGGGGTATGGCCCACTCAAGCAGCAACGCTGGTTGATGCCGTCATCAGCATCCTGGGCCTGGATGCCGAGGAAGCCGTCGAGATCAATGGCGTTTCCCGCCCTCTCAAAGAATGGCTGGGCCACCATCGCGAACTGACCCTGCTGACCAAGCCCTTTCTGCTGGCGCATGCCCAACTGGCCGGCAGCGCCGACCTGCAAAAGCAGATAAGCGCCGTCGAAACCCTGAAAAGCCTGCTCGATACCAGCCAGTTGATCGATGTGCTGAAAAAATATCCGGCAGCCTGGGAGGCTACAGCCCTGGTCAAGGCATTGCGCCCGCTTACGCCTCGGCTGTATTCCATTGCCTCAAGCCAGGCCGCGGTCGACGCCGAAGTTCATCTGACTCTCGCTCACATCGAGTACGAATACGAGGAAGAATCGCGCTGGGGCTGTGCTTCGCATTTCCTGAGCCATCTGAACGAAGGCGACAAGCTGCCGGTCTACATCGAAGAAAATCCGCGCTTCCGCCTGCCGGCCGACTCGTCGCGCGATGTCATCATGATAGGCCCGGGCACCGGCGTAGCCCCGTTTCGCGCCTTCGTCCAGGAACGCAGCGCCAACGCCGCCAGCGGCCGCAATTGGCTGTTCTTCGGCAACCCGAACTTCAGCTCCGATTTTCTTTATCAAACCGAATGGCAGCGCGCCCTGAAGGATGGCGACCTGCATCGGCTCGATCTCGCCTTTTCGCGCGACCAGGCCGACAAGGTTTATGTACAGGACAAACTGCTGGAGTCGGCCGCCGATATTTATGACTGGATTCAGGCGGGCGCCCATGTGTACGTATGCGGAGATGCAAGCCGCATGGCCAAAGATGTACACCAGGCCCTCTTGCAGATCGCCCAGACCGAAGGTGGCTTCGACCAGGACCAGGCCCGGCAATGGCTGGACGATCTGGCTATGCAAGGCCGTTATGCCCGCGACGTTTATTAATCAGGAACACAATGAGCAGCACTCTTTCGCATCTGGAAAAAATCAAGGTAGACGGCAATTATCTGCGTGGCACCATTGAAGAAGGGCTTAACGATCCCGTCACGGGAGCCATCAGCGACGACGATACCAAGCTGTTGAAATTCCACGGCAGCTACCAGCAGGACGATCGCGACCTGCGCGACGAGCGGCGCAGACAAAAGCTCGAGCCTGCCTACGCGTTCATGGTGCGCGCCCGCCTGCCCGGCGGCGTGGTCACTCCGCAGCAATGGCTGGGTTTCGATCACATCGCCACCACCTGGGCGGGCCGCGGCCTGCGCATCACGACACGCCAGACCTTTCAATTGCACGGCATATTGAAACGCAACCTGAAAGCCACCATGCAGGCCATCCACGACTCCCTGGCCACCACGCTCGCCGCCTGCGGCGACGTCAACCGCCAGGTCGTCAGCTCAGTCAACCCCCTGCTTTCCAGCCAGCACCAGATCGTCCAGGAATGGACCGAAAAACTATCGGCCCATTTTCTGCCGCGCACACGCGCCTATCACGAGATATGGCTGGACGGCAAGAAAATCACCGACGAGCCCGACCACGAGCCCATCTACGGCAACGCTTATCTGCCGCGGAAATTCAAGATCGGGATCGCCATTCCTCCGCTTAACGATATTGATGTATTCGCACAGGATCTAGGCCTGATCGCCATTATTGAAAACGGCATACTGCAGGGCTTCAATATCGCAGTCGGCGGCGGCATGGGCGCCACTCATGGCGACGACACCACCTATCCGCGCCTGGGCAGCCTGATCGGCTTCGTACCCCCCGAACAGATCATCGAAGTCGCCGAAAGCATCGTCACAGTGCAGCGCGATTACGGCAACCGCGTCGAACGCCAGCACGCCCGCCTGAAGTACACCATCGATCATCATGGCCTGGACTGGTTCAAATCCGAGCTGGAACAACGCCTGGGCTACAGCCTGCAGCCCCTGCGCGACTACCACTTCGATCATAACGGCGACCGCTTCGGCTGGATCGAAGGCGAAGATGGGCAGTGGCATCTGGGCCTGTACATTGAATCGGGACGGCTCGACGACGTAGACGGAAAACAATTCCTGACCGGCATGCGCGAACTTGCCAGGGTGCACAAGGGCGAGTTTCGCCTGACTTGCAATCAAAACCTGATCATTTCCAACGTAGCCGCGGCCGACCGTGCGCAAATCGACGAACTCGTGCAGCAATATGGACTGGACGGATACATCAAGCAAAGCGGCATACGCCGGCACAGCATCGCCTGCGTCGCCTTGCCTACCTGTGGCTTGGCCATGGCCGAAAGCGAACGCTACCTGCCGGAGCTGCTACCCAAGCTCGAAACATTGCTGGCCAAGCACAATTTGCTCGACGCACCCATCCTGTTGCGATTGTCGGGTTGCCCCAATGGCTGCTCGCGCCCCTACCTGGGTGAGATCACTCTGGTGGGCCGCGCCATCGGCCGTTACGACCTGAGAATCGGCGCCGACTTTATCGGCCAGCGAATCAATACTCTTTATCGCGAGAACATCACCGAGCCGGAAATTCTCGGCAGCCTCGATACGCTGTTTGGCGCCTACGCCCAGAACCGGGAACAAAACGAGAAATTCGGCGACTTTCTGGTTCGCACCGAAGTCATTGCAGCCCCATCGCAACGCCTGATCCCTATTATCCTGGATGCGGTGGTATGACGCTGTTCCCGCTTTTTGCCGATATCAATGGCCGCCGAGTCATGGTGGTCGGCGGCGGCTCTGTAGCGGAGCGCAAAGTCGGCAGCCTGCTTGCCGCGGGTGCCAGCGTCGTTGTAGGCGCCACGGCCTTTACGGCGGAGCTTCTGCTCCTGAAAAACCAGGGCTCGATCGAAACGATCGAAGGCCTCTTTGAAGAAAATTGGCTGGATCAGGCCTGGCTGGTCGTCGCAGCCACCAACGACCAGGCCGCCAACCGCCATATTGCGCACTGCGCCGAAAAACGCCGTATTCTCATCAATGTCGTCGACGATGCGCAACTATCATCGTTTCAAATGCCCGCAATCATCGATCGCTCTCCGCTTATCGTTGCCGTATCGTCATCGGGCACGGCTCCGGTGCTGGCGCGGCGCGTGCGCGAACGTATCGAAACCGTGCTCGACCATTCTCTGGGCGCCTTGGCGACCTTGGCCGAAAAATATCGTCCAGCCATACGGCGGCTTCGGCCCAAACTGCGCCAGCGCCGCGAGTTCTACGATTGGCTGCTCGATGGCCCCGTGGCCGCCGCCTTGCGCAAGCAGCAAGGGCTTCAAGCGGAAAGCGAACTCAAGAAGAGACTGGAGCAAACCCAGTCGGCAACCCAAGGCAAAGTGGCACTGGTAGGAGCCGGTCCGGGCGATCCAGGCCTGCTGACCATCAAGGCCCTGCGCGCCTTGAACGAAGCCGATGTCATTCTGTACGACCGCCTTGTCAGCCCGGATATCCTGGCATTGGCGCGCCGCGATGCGCTGCGGATTGCCGTCGGCAAAACACCCGGCGAGGATCACAATGCAACTCAGCAGCGTATTCACGACCTGCTGCTGGATCACGCTCGATCAGGCAGCTACGTGGTGCGGCTCAAAGGCGGAGATGCCTTTGTTTTCGGACGCGGCGGCGAAGAACTCGAGTTCCTGAGCGAACACCACATTCCCTACGAAGTGGTACCCGGCATTACGGCGGCACTCGCTTGCGCCGCCTACGCCGGCATTCCCCTGACTCACCGCGACCATGCCCAATCCGTTCGCCTGATTACTGCCCACAGCTGCAAGGACGGCGACAGCAACGACTGGCATTCGCTGGCACAAGCCAGGCAAACGCTGGCGTTTTACATGGGGGTCAGCCAATTGCCGTGGCTGACTGCCCGGCTCATCGAACACGGGCGTGCCGGCGACACGCCTTTTGCCTTGATTGAAAATGGCACGCGCAGCAACCAGCGGGTATTGCATGGAGCGCTGAAAGATCTGCCGGCGCTCGCCGCCGAACACGCATTCCAGGCCCCTTCCCTGCTTGTCATCGGAGAAGTTGCCGCGCTGGCCGAACAGCTTCAGTGGTTCGGCGCCAGCATCAGTGCGCATACAGCGTCAGACGAATCGGCCGCCCAGGCCAAAGGCCTGGCAAGAGCCGCCTGAACCGAGGGTTCACCTCTACCATCACGCATTGACGCCAGCATCGCCGGCGGCCCGGATGGGGCGGCCGAGTTCCGCGACCGCCCCGACCCGGGCTTTGGACGCGGGCAGTCCTGGCAAAGCCAGGACCGGACGAGGCGAGCGCCACCCCATCCGGGCCGCCGGCGATGCGTCCAAAATAGACAAGAGTGCACAATAAAAGCAAGGGCGCCCACAAGGAGCGCCCCCACTAATCCACACACCCACTGCCTTTTATTTCATATTGCTGGTCAGCACAGTGATTATGCGCTTGGCCGTCGCGCTGTTATCACGCTGGCCGTTCTGATCAAGCACCGTCACCGTCGAACCGGAGCCCTGCTCGGCCACGTGCACACGGTAAGACGTTGCCTGAGCCGTATTCTTTGCGCCGAACATACGGGTCAGGAAATTGCCCTGATCGATTTTCACGCCGGTATCGGAATCCAGATAGCGTATGAAATAATCGCCCTTGGAACGATCGCGGTCATCGACCGAGAACCCGGCCGAATCGAGGGCCGCACCCACGCGGCGCCAGGCGCGATCGAAAGGCTCGGTCATGTTGATCTCGGCCTGATTGCTGCCCGCGGCAACGATTTGCGGCTGGCTCGGATCCTTTTCGGCCTTGGCAACCATATCGTGCGCCTTGGTAACATCGGTACCCAGAAACACCATCAAACGAGCCAGCATGGCGGCGTCCAGGCCTGGATCTTCTTTACCGTATACCCATTTGAAGGCGGCGCCATCGGCCGTGGGCGTTTCGACCATTTGCTCGTGGCTGATATAAATTTCCGTTTTGCCGTTGACGCGTTCCACACGGGTACGAAAACGCTCGCGCTCGCCGCTGTCAAAGACCTGATCCAGAATACCGCCCAGCGCGCTTCGAATCCAGCCTTCGGGGATCTTGGCCCGGTTTTCAGCCCAGTCGGTTTGCATCAGACCGGCCTTGGGATCCTGGGAATGCAGGGTGAACCCCTGCTCGCCCCAGAAATCGACAACCTTGGGATAGATGGCCTGGGCCGGCTGATCCACCACCAGCCAGCGCAGATTGCCATCGCGCATCACACTGACTCCGCTGGTGGCGGGCAGAATGCTGTCGCTGGGATTGGCTGCTTTATGCGCTTCCTGGTTTTGTTTGAATTGGCTTAATGTGGTTGTGCCCTCAGGCGCCTTGTAATGAGCATCCTGGTTGGCCTGGGTCAGGTCGGGCGGGATGCTCAACGGATCACCGGCCACCGTACTTTTGTAGTTGACCGACTCTTCACGCCCCGTCAACTCTTTCAGTTGCGAGCACCCAGACAGCAACAGCAAGCCGACACCAATGGTTAAGCCGGCGTAGCGTTTGTTCATGCGCATCCTCATCATTTTTAAATCAAACCTGCGTCTTTGAGCGCACCGCGTACCACGGCGTGATACTGCTCGTGCAAGGGCGTCAGGGGCAAACGATAGCCCAATTGGGACCGGCCCAGTTCGGCCACCGCCCACTTGACTGGAATCGGGTTGGACTCGACAAACAGCACATTATTCAGATGTGCCAATTGTCCGTTGAGCTGCCGAGTGCGAAGTGCATCGCCCGCAATCGCAGCCATGCACAATTCGTGCATCAGCCGCGGCGCCACATTGGCGGTAACGGAAATGTTGCCGCGGCCGCCGAGCAGCATAAGCGCCGCCGCCGTTGCGTCGTCGCCGCTGAATACCTGGAAGCCGGTTGGAGCATCGCGCAGCAGCAAAGCGCCGCGGGCAATATTGGCGGTGGCGTCCTTGATGCCGATAATGCCGGGCACCTGCGCCAGACGCAAAATGGTTTCGTTGGACAGGTCGGTCGATGTACGGCCGGGTACGTTGTAAAGAACCGACGGCAGTTCAACAGCCTCGGCTATGGCGCGAAAGTGCTGATACATGCCCTCTTGGGTAGGCTTATTGTAATAAGGCACTACCGACAAGCCAGCCTGGGCCCCCACCGCCAGCGAGTGGCGGGCAAGATGAATGGCCTCGACCGTGGAATTCGCCCCCATTCCGGCTATGACGGGCACACGGCTTGCGGCATGCTCGACGGCTATGCGGATCAGTTCGGCGTGTTCGTCGATGCTGACGGTCGGCGATTCGCCCGAAGTGCCGACCACGACCAGGGCATCGGTTCCCTCGGCCACGTGCCAGTCGATCAGTTTGCGATAGGAATCAAGATCCAGACTACCGTCGGGGTACATGGGGGTAATCAGGGCAACCATGCTGCCCTGAAAGGTAGGAATCGCAGAATCCGTACTTGCTGCCATGATGGGAACCATCTCCTCGAACTCACCCAAACGGTGAACTTGCCAAATCAATTAACACGCAAGTTTACCGGATAAGCGCCCGGATTTATAAGAACCAATTGATAATTAATTGCCCAAACCCTAATAAAGGTTGCAGTAGTGCCCACAAAATGCCCGTTATCATGAGCACGATAAGAATCAGCATGCCATAGGGCTCAATTCTGGAGTATTGCCAGGCCATACGGCTTGGTAACAAACTGAACACAATCCGGCCGCCATCCAGCGGCGGAATTGGAAACAAATTAAGCGCCATCAGCACCAGATTGATTTGTATGCCGGCAATCGCCATTTGCACCCAGAAATCGCCCTGGGACGCACCCGATTCGGCCAGTAAACGCAAACCCAGGGCCCAGATAATAGCCATCAATAGATTGGACCCGGGGCCGGCAAGGGCTACCCACAGCATATCGCGCTTCGGATTGCGCAAACGCCCCCAGTCGACAGGCACCGGCTTGGCCCATCCGAACAGCAGGCCGCCGCCGCCCAAAAGCGTGGTGCTGAACAGCAATACCAGAGGAACCACGACTGTACCCATGGGATCGATGTGGCGAATCGGATTCAGGCTGATGCGTCCGGCCAGATAAGCCGTCGGATCGCCGAACATCCGCGCTACATAACCGTGAGCGGCTTCATGCAGGGTAATTCCGAAAAGCACAGGTAAAGCATAGACCGTAATGGTCTGAATCAAAGAATTCATAAAATCCCGAGGGCGCTGGCGCAAGCAAGAGCTTGGGCCATTTAAATGAAAGAAAGTTCAGTGTGCTGTTTGCTCGGCCCATGTATTCAAATTAGCAAAACAGCACACTAATCCAGCCCCAAAGCTGCCAGATCCCCCTGCCCTTTCCGAATAATTTCGGGGCTGGGCCCCGTGAGATCGATTACCGTCGTGGGCATGAACGGGCATGAGCCGCTATCGATAATGGCCGCCAGTTGATTGCCATAACGCTCGCGTATCTGCTGGGCGTCGTTCAACGGCTCGTGTTCGTCTTGCGGGATCAGCGTTGTGGACATCAGCGGCGAGCCGGCATATTCGATCAGGTCGCGTGCCACTTTATGATCGGGAACACGTATTCCTATGGTTTTGCGCGACGGGTGCGACACTCGGCGGGGAACCTCGCGCGTTGCCTCGAGGATGAATGTCCAGGGCCCCGGGGTGGCCATTTTCAGCAAACGATACTGGCGGTTGTCGACACGCGCAAAATGGCCGATTTCGGCCAGGTCGCGGCACAACAGGGTAAGGTGATGGCGCTCGTCGAGGCCTCGCAGGCGCCGCAGAGCATCGGCCGCCGATTTATCGTCGAGGCGAGCCACGACAGCATAGCTGGAATCGGTGGGCACCGCGACCAGGCCTCCGTCGGCCAGCAATTGCCCAGCCTGCTTCAACAAGCGCGACTGGGGGTTTTCGGGGTGGACGACAAAAAATTGAGTCATGAAACGTATCCTAACATTCTTGATGCCCGAGTTCAGGCTTTCCAACGCCCTATGGCCATAAAATCAGCAGCAAATCCACAGCGCACTAAAATACACAGCCGCCACAACCCAAGGAATCCGCCATGCGTCTAGATAACTCCAGAGAAAGCGAAAACGTTGAAGACCGGCGCGGCATGCTGCCGGCAGGTCGCGGCAAAATCGGCATAGGCGCCATCGTCCTGGCCCTCGTCGCCATCTACTTCGGCGTCGATCCCAGCGTCGTACTGCAAAATCTGGAAGGCTCGTCCGTCAGCCAACCCAGCCAGAACGCGGGGCCTGCGGCCAGCGATACCGAAACACGCTTCGTCGCGAAGGTGCTGGCCGATACCGAAGACACCTGGGGCAAAATGTTCCAGCAAAAAGGCTGGGGCACCTATAAGCAGCCCAAACTGGTTCTTTACACGGGAGCCACGCAGACGGCCTGCGGCGTGGGCCAGGCGGCCATGGGCCCTTTCTACTGCCCGGGCGACAGCCAGGTTTATCTGGACATGAGCTTCTTCCGGCAAATGGCGCAACAGCTTCATTCACCCGGCGACTTTGCCCAAGCCTACGTGATTGCCCATGAAATAGGCCATCATGTACAGCATTTGCTGGGCATTACCGACAAAATCGATCAGTTGCGTAGCCGTGCCAACTCCACCCAGGCCAATCAATTATCGGTACGAGTCGAACTGCAGGCCGACTGCTTTGCCGGTGTATGGGCGTTTCACTCGAATGCGGACCGCCAGACACTCGAAGCCGGAGACATAGAAGAAGCCCTGAACGCCGCCACCGCCATTGGCGACGACCGCCTGCAAAAACAGGCGCAGGGCTATGTGGTGCCCGACTCATTTACCCACGGCACCTCGGCACAGCGAGTGCAGTGGTTCACACGCGGCTTCAAAAGCGGCGATACGGGCCAGTGCAACACCTTCACCGGAAATTCGCTGTCTTAGTCGACCGGCCTGACCGCCACACGCCGCCTGATGCGTTTACTTGTGCGGCATAGTCATGGGCTGCCCACTAGTGGGCATCTGGTTGGCCGGCATGGATTCCGTCGGCATTTTGGTCGATGACGGCATCTGATGCTGCATGGACGAACCCGACGCCTCGGAGCCGGCCGGGATCTTGGTTTCCGTCATTTTGATGGTAGGGGGAATATCTATCTTTTGCGCAGCTATCCAGGCTTCGTGCGACATTTTATGCTGGGCCGGGGCCGCAACAGCGTAAGGACTTGCCAACATGGCTGCAACAAAAAGAGTTGTGTAAAGTTTTTTCATGATAACTAACACCTTTTTTGAAGGATTGCCGAATATCTATCGTAGAGGATAGACAGTCATTTGTAACCACTCGATCGTATCGATCAGTTACAAAATCGAATATCGGGCTTGAACAATTTAAGGGTTTTCCCTTGTTTCCATAGAGTTAGCCAGAAATTAATGTTACCGGCAGTTTCCAATTATCAAACCAAAACCGGGCCAACTGTATCTACACAAAGTACCGACCGGCCCTGGCAAGAAACGAATTGCGCGCCCGGCCAGTCCTCGATATTCAAGCATTGCGCACCGAACCTGTATGGCAGGCGCAATGTCCGATACATTATTCGAACAATCGAATTGAAAATTAGTTCCGGAAAAGCGAAGAAAGGCATGCGCATCGACCCAACGGAACGGCCGCTTCGATCCGCATGCGCACCGGGCACGGCCTGGAACAACTTTCCAAGTTCATGCTAGAATCACGTTCTCTTTCAGAGCCATGCGTTCGATTGAGCAGTGGTGACCGTAGCTCAGTTGGTAGAGTCCTGGATTGTGATTCCAGTTGTCGTGGGTTCGAGCCCCATCGGTCACCCCAAAACACCTTTAAAATCAATACATTACAGTTTCGCAAGTTTTCATAATATAAAAAGTAGAACGAAAACCGGAATTGTAGAATTTACTACTCCGTTGCACTCGCTCTTTTGACGCGCCGCCGGTCATAATTTTGATGTGTTGTGCTCGGGTTTGCGTGAGCTGCAAAATCATAGACATCTGCTGACCGCTGTTCCATTTTTTGCGTGATAGCCACAGGCCGCACGTCCTGAAGCGCGAAGTATCCTGGGTGGTGGGTGACCATTTCGTCGGTTACGCCCAGGTACAACGCCATGGCATCCTGCCATGTCGCTGACCAGCCGGACCGCGTGTAGGCGCGGGCTTTGCGCGTCGATGCAAATAAATATACGCCCTGTATTTTCTCTTTGCGTTGTAGCGCCCGCGCGACGACCACTCTCAGCCGCGGCGACCAATCACGAAATTTGGTGACTCGATTCTCCCCTTTTTTCCGCTTTGCGCTTATGACCTCGACGCCGGCGGCCTTAATGCCGGACTTCATAAATGGGCGAACCTCGGCCGCACGAAACCCAGTCAAGTACGAAAACATGGCGGCAATGCCCATCGTTCGATATGCCTGCTGTTGCCGCAAAGCCCATAGATAAAACCGAACGACCTGGCGCCGCTGCACTGTACGCACATTAGTTTCGGTCTTGTTTTTGATCATGTCAGTGAAAGGATTGCGCTCCATCAAGCCCCACTTGACGCCCTGATGACAGATTGTGGACATAAGGGCCATTTCCTTGTTTGCGCCCGCCGGCGCCCCGGCCTGGGCACGAGCATCGAGGTATTGATAGCCATGCAGAGTTTTCAGGCTCGCCGGCAACATTTTTCCGAAAAACAGCTTCAGATTGCGGGCAGCCAATGCGCGTGTGGCAATCCCGTCCTTGCTCTGATCGAGATAGTGTGTGGGCGCCACATGGTCGACAAATCGCTCGATCATCTCGGCCACGGAGTTGGCGATGATCTGGCCCTGTTGGATATCCAGTGCTAGGCGTTTGGCGATGACCTCGGCCTTAGCCAGCGCGGTGCGGTCGCCCAGCTCGGCGCTGGCCAGGGTTTCACTGTGCCCGTCAGGATACTTATAAGTGTAGGAAACCTTACGGGCGCCGACCAGCTTGTACAGTCGCCGGATTCCGGTTTTTTGCCACGAACGCGTCGAGATTGGGCGCGGTGTCGAGTTGTTTTTTTTCGTCATTATTGAGACCTAGCTTCTTGTCCCGATAGGTTTTCAGCACGCGGGGGAGTCCATTGCGCCCTGTATCGAATTTCCAGCGATGATCTTCAAGCCAACGGACCATCATTATTCGTTGATTGGGCTTGCACTGGATGAGGTCCGCCAGCTCGTCAGCAGTAAGGTAGTCGCTCATGATCCGATCACCCAAAATTCTTTGAATAAATGCGATCTATGATTTCGACTTGTTTTCCACTCAAGCTGGTGGTTATCTTCCCGGCCTGCTGAAACTGCACATATACACTTTTAACGAACTCGTTTTCCCATTGGCTGAGATCGGTCGTATCTGTGAGTCCGCTGACCAATTCGATTTGCTGGGCTATGGATTTCATGGCTGGCCCTCCTGCTGCATGGCTTTATTGATAACGGAATCTAGGGTGGCGCCATTCCAGACATTGAACCCTACCGGTGTGTCGGGGTAGATTTGTAAGCACCAAATGGTATTGGTCGCCTTCATACGTTCCAATTCAACTGGGTCAATATCAGCAAAGTCGTCGGCAGGCGCGAATTTCTCGATCCATTCCTTAGCTGTGACATAGTTGCACGCATGATCGCCGTCGCGGCTTAGATGAAGCGAGTTGCAGACATGATCGCGAAGGTAGCGATACCGCGCAGCATCCCTCGCATCCTCCCTGCTGGCCGGCTGAATGCCGTTCACAGCAAGATCGTCATCAACCTCAGTCGGGCCTAGGTATTGCGAGCCTTCCTCGGGATACTCTGTGCACCACGCATACAATCCAGGCGGATCAAAAGGGCATTCCCCAATACTTACTTCCGCATCACAGCCGCCGAAGAACTCAACGAGCTCCACTGCCTGACGTAGAGTAAGAGTGATTTGCGGATTGACTGATGCTACAGGCACTCCTGCCATCGCCGGCGCTGCCTTTGCGATAGCTGCCTGAGCTCCTGCAAGCACGTATTCGCCCGGTTGGGTGGCGTCCGATGGTCCGCTAGCATTGCGAGCCGCTTTAACTGCTGCGCGGATTTCGTCGCCAGTTAGCGGCTGCGAATCCACCTTATCGGCGTCCTGCTGCGCACAGCCCTTGCAGAAAAATTGATCCCCGACCTTGGCCCAGCCGGAAGCATCCTTATTTCCGATGTGCCCGCACTTGTCACAGGCCATATAGAACTCAAGCAGTGCATTGCACCGGTCACAATCATCGTCTTTGCAATTCTCGGCGTGTTGTATGTTCGCCTGGTCACTAGTTTGCAAATCCTGCCGCGTCTGTCCGTCTGCTGATAGGGTGGCGAGTTTGTCAAGCAAATCGGCCGCTTTGTCAACCGCTTGGCGACTTACCGCAACCTCGGAGCCGTCCTTGTCAATCCGGCGCTGGTTGCGCAATGCTGCGATAAGACCTTCAGGCACGCTCGGCCCCTGCGCCGTTACATGCGCATTGACATATCCCCAAGAATCCACGCATGCCGCGGCTTGCGAGCATCGATCGGGCTCGGCACACTCTTCGTGAGGGCAAGAGTGATTGGACGTTGCCGAATCAAGACGTTCAACTATTTCGATAATCGCCGCCGGACTGGCCAGCTCAATAAATTCACGAACGCCGGGCCCCATTTGCACGTCTGGATGCCCATCAGATGGCTGGATGCAGCCACTCAGGGCATCGCCATCGCGAGTGTGCTGCCCCTTCTCGAACGTCAGGCGGCGAAATGAGCAGGAGTCCCACCATTTCCAGGCAGTTCCGCCGGCAGCGACGGCCGCAGATTTGAGTTGTTTGAGGTCGATCATTGGATTTTCCTTGACCATAGAACCTTTGGGCTCCGGATTTATTACGGTTTCATGAATTGACCCAAGGTTATCCAATGGGTTATTCACAAGATCGGTGGATAAGTGGGTCACAACAGCCCTTTCAGCTTTTCCGCAGCGATGCCGCCATCAATAGCATCGCGAGCCGTCGGATAAAACGGAATAGTTCCCGGCACACGGTAGAGCGTGGTGTGGTCGTGCTGGCAATAGGCAATCTCCAAAAACTGAGTCGCATAATGTGCGAGTACAAAATTCAGTCGATCGGTTTCGTTCATGGTGGGTACTCGATTGATGTTGTCGGTGGCGCGGCGTTGCATCAGATCCACCCTGTCAAATACAGGTAGCAGACCAGGCCGCAATAGGCTAAAAAAGCAATCAGTCCAAGAAAGATCAACGCGGTTTTCATGACCTATCTCCCGGCGGCCGTCACGCACAACATCCAGAGGCCGAAGCCCGCATAGCCGCAATACAAAGCGGTCAGGATCATCATGTGCCGCTCAAACTGGCTGACCCCCGAATCCGGATCGAGATGTGGGATTGGCTTATTCATACGCTCACCGCGATCAAATAGGCAAACACAAACACGACGAGCCCGGCCGCCGCGGCCAGCGCTGAATAAATGAAAACGAGATCGCGGTCGATGCGCGGCCTCTTCTTTTCAGTGAGCATGGCGGCCTCCCGCATCGAGCGCCACCAAATTACGATTCTGAGCGTGCCGAGCCAGCATTCCGCGCGCGTCAAGATACCGTGTCGCCCTGGCGATCACGGCCAGGTCATCGGCTGAATATTTCGATCGCTGCGTGTTGAGCCACGCCCGGTTATCGATCGTCGTTTTGATGCAATAGGCATTGATATCCATCGCGGCCGCTTCATCAGCGATTTCGATTGCCAACCGAGAAATGTCATTGGTCATATTTGCTCCTGTAGATTTTTGTTATGCCGCCGTTGACGGTCCGACCATGCCGGCGCAATGCGTTGGCGAGGCGGGTACGGTCGGTGTGGCTGTGGGTTGCCTGTCTCAACAGGCCGAAATAGCTGTTGGCGGCTGCGTATACATCTGTCTGAGGCATTTGTTCGATACGACTCAGGGCGACATTGATCGTCTTGCGTCGTGTCGTTCGACGCCATGGCTTGATGACATGGCCGACAAAGTCAATGCCTCGGTCGGCGCGCTGCAAAATGGTCTTGCGCGGGTTCAGGTGCGCGCCCAGACGCGCCGGAAGAAACTTGGTCACATCGGCCAGCGTGGCGCGCAACCAGTCAGTCGATTCATGCAGAAAAATAAAGTCGTCCACATAGCGAACATAGCGGCGCGCGCGCAGCCGATGCTTCGCATGCTGGTCCAGCGCGTTCAGGTACACATTGGCAAAAAACTGGCTGCTCAGATTGCCGATCGGCAGGCCAAAATCGTCCGGCGCATTAAAGAGGCTCTTGTGAGGCGGTACCAGGTGCAGCAATGAAGGCTGACAACGCACGTCCACATCGGTGCGCGGATCGTGGAAAAGAATGGTTTCCGCGAGGCGGCGCCACCACGGCTCCGAAATTCGAGCAATGAGTTGCTGGTGCAAAATTCGTTTGTCGATCGCCACGAAGAAGTTGGCCAGATCGCACTTCAGATACCAGGCTGGCTTGCTCCAGTTTTCGGTAATACTGCGAACATCGTGCTCGAGGCGCTCGGCGGCATAGAGCGTGCCGCGCCCCGGAATGCAGGCGCAGCTATTGGCAATGAAGCCTGGCAGAAATCGATCTGCGACGTGGTTATAAAGTAAGTGGTGAACAATTCGGTCTCGAAAATCAGCCGCCCAGACTTCGCGAGCCTTCGGGCGAGTCACCACAAAACAAATCGAGCGGCCAGGACGATATTCGCCGTTGGACAGCTCGTCGAAGAGTTCGCACAAATTGCGCTCGAGGTTTATTTCAAACGCCAGCGCGCTGTTGCTGGTACGTTTATGCCGACGACAGTCGAGGTAAGCCAGCACCAGATCTTCGAAAGATGCTGCAGCGATTGGATCTGCGGACAGCACGCGCCCGGTAGGTGTTGTCCTTGTTGTTGATGTTCTGGTTGCCATTGCCGAAGTTCTGGATCCAGGCGTTGTTGGGCGAATACTGGGTTGATTCGCGCTATCTACGTCGCCCCGCCGAAGACTCGTGTCGATCAGTGGGGAAACTGCGCAGGATCGGGTCTGGCCGTAGCCAGCGATATCCTGAGTGCGCATGTCGGCAGCCTTGTGGGCCGGCGGCGCGACCAGATTCAAAATAGGCTCGGGCATGATTGCCGTGACAGTCATACAACTGGCCTCGCTGCAGAGCTTTTCCGCCACCCGCCGGCCTGTTTGCCGATGCGGTTGCATACACCCGCAGCTCGTGCGTATTGTTTGGGGACAATAAACCTCTTGCTCAGCGACAGCCGAAGCAAGATCTCGACGACATGCAGATGTTCCAGCAACTCGTCCAAAAACGGAACCTTATTCCTGGCTGCATTGGCTTGAGCAATAAGCACAATCATGGAAATGCACGCATCGTTGATGCGCAGGCCGAGATTGCGCACATTACGCGGAAAGTTGCAGGTGAGGTCGACGGCGACATCGAGCAAATCACTGGCAAGTTCATAAATGGACAGGTCGGTATGGATGGCCATGGTAAAAGGCGCTACGCGCCAAATGATTGAATTACTGAATGATTAATCTGCGGACAGCACGCGCCCGGTAGGGGCCGCCCTCGTGGCTGACGTTCTGGCCGCCATTGCCGAAGACCTGGACCCAGGCGAAGCCGGGCGAACACTGGGTAGACGACCAATAACAGCCGTCTCCAAAGAGTTCGGGCACATTCATCCACATCAGCCTTAATTCCCGGCGCGATGGTAGGTAAAAATCCGAATGCCCATCGATCATGAGGTTATGAGCCCAGCGGGCCGCTGGATGATCGTTGCTGTTGATCAGGGCTCGTGTGTTCGCCAAACCATCCCATTCGCTCGCCGCGTCCGGCTCCTCCTTCCCTTGCGAGCCCCAGGCAATTTTGCTCATCTCTGCATGAGAGTGAGTGGGCACGATAAGGGGATAGTCGGGCACGCCGTCGTAGCCACGCATCATTCCTGCGTAAACGCCGCCCTGGCCTTCCCACGGCTTGCCGATTTTTGGTGCGTCTGCCATCGATAAAATGCCAGTGAAAATTGGGCATGGCTGCGTTTCTACCAATTTGAGACAATCGATCGGCGTATCGTCGGGGAATTCCCATCGTGTCACTTGTTTGATTCGGATCATGAACGTTCCTTGGTCCGCTGGCTGCGCCAGCGGCTAAATAATTGAATGATTAAATTTTGAATCTGCGGACAGCACGCGCCCGGCAGGTGTCGTCCTCGTTGTCGACGTTCTGGTCGCCATCGCCGAAGCCCTGGACCCAGGCGCCGCCGGGCGAATACTGGGTACTGGTCACATACCAATCGTCTTCAAACGCCTGTGTGCCGCCCTTTCGAAATTCAGGCACACTCGTCTGTGCGGGATTTGTTTTTGTGTAGGGATAGCCGACCGGAGAGCTGCTGGGGTTATCGCCGTCCCGAAATGTGCAGACGTTCTCATAAGCGGATGGTTTTAAGAAGCGATACATCAATTCGAGCTCATCGCGGCTCGCCAGATACCAATCGCCAAAACCGTCGATTGATAAGGCCAGGATGTTTCTGGCCAGACTGCTGCCGGCCGCAGCCATGGCCTCAGTGTTGGCCAAGCCATCGCAATAACTTTTCGCGCCTGGCACGTCGCTGTAGGTCGAGTTCCATTTGCCTTTGAGTTCGCCCAGGTCTTTTGGCGCAACGACAAGACCATGCGTGTCGTTACCGATGCGAAACATGCCGCTCAGAAAGCCGCCCTCCATTTGCGCGCCAGGCACCAGCGCTAAAGTTGTTGTATTCATACGCTCCTCGTTGAATGTGTAGATAAAACATCGGTTGTCGGGCGCTGCAGCATGCGCAGCTGCATTTGCGCCAAATGCATCCGAGAGACATCGAGCCAAGGCAAAATTCGGTCTATGGCGTTGACGGCGATTCGAATTGGCGCAATTTCATGGTTCTGAGGCACCAGCTTGTGCTGGCACACTTTGGCCTCGATCTGATTCATTGCCGCGGCCCCGCCCGCAATAAGGCGGGCCTCGTGCGACAGCCGGGAATCGTGCTCGATGGTCAATCCGATGACGTTGAAAATCGCGCCAAGTCCATCGAAGGCGTCCTGCCCAGGGTTGGCCTCCAGACAGACCAGCGCGGCATGCATGTGCAATGCAATCTGATCGCGCAGGCCCGTGACGGGAATGCGCACCAGGCGCGGCCTGTATGGTTTACGCGGCTTCATACTGGGCCTCATAGGTTCTGAGGACTTCGTTGGCAAACGACACCATCGAACGATTATTTTTTATCTCGGCGTCGGGATGGATCAAGGCCAACTGAGTCTCAGATTCGTGGGTTGCTGCGGCCATCTCCGCCAAAGTACGTTTAATCATCCAAACTTGGCCGCCCAGGCCGCGCACAAAGTCCGCTTCATTTGCGAAGCGAACGTCGGTGATGACGATGCGCCGAAAGCCGCGTCGCGCCGCTGCATCGATCGATTCATTAGCTTTATCAAGCCAGTAAGTGGGATGTTTTGCACGACGGTATTCCGTGCCCCACCAGCGCATGATTTCGCGCGGTGATCGTGGGGCCGTAACGCTGACGCCCAGTTTGACCATGATTTGCATAAAAACGCCGTCGTTGCAGCGACCGATCGCCAGGTCGGGGGTTTTCTGTTCTTTGGTCGAGACATGAAACAGCCCAGGATCAATACCGAAGGCCTGGACTATTTCGGCGCGCAAGGCATCGGCAAAGGCCAGTCGACAGAACTGGTATGACTGGCATAGCACATCGGCTGCCGTGTCCTTTCCGGCGCCGGCCCGCCCTGCCAGACCGAGAATTCGGTAGGGACCGTGATTCATTTTGCGATCCTTTGAGGAATAGTCAGATTGCTGGGTGTGATTTCATATAGCGCTTGAGAAAATAATTGCTCTCGTATTGCATGAATAAGAGGTAGATCAATCGCCGTGCACCGAACTGGCAAGAAGCGTCGACCTGACGTTAGGTATTTCGCGCCGGCGAAATTATTGCTGGTAGCCGCAAATACAGTTTGGCGCGGGTGGCTGGTTATCCGCGAGGCATAAGGAAGCCGGTACTGATCTCGATCTTGAGTAAGAAAGGCTTTCATGAGCATTGCGTCCGACTGCGACAACGAATCGATTTCTGTAATTTCGTGAATCCACGAACCGCTGATCGACATAAATGCGTCTTTACTGCTCAAATCCAGCGGCGCATCAGAAAACCAAGGCCCTGCTAATGCGCGTAATGCGCTGGACTTTCCAAGGCCTTGAGGGCCGTCCAGGACCAGCACATAGTCAGCCTTGCTGCCAGGCCTGATTAATCGGTTGACGGCCTGGTGTATCCAGAGTCCGCCTACTTGTTGCGTATAGGCCGTATTTGCAACACCCAGACAGACCGTGAGCCAAGTGCTCAAACGATCGACTCCATCCCATTGCAGGGACTCCAGCCATCGGTATGCTTCTTTAAGTTGATCTTGTTCCATGACTTCTCTTAATCAATGTCGCCCGCCGCTCGCCGCTTGTGATCGATGGCGGCTGGGCGAGGTTTAAAGGTTTGGCGGCTGGCAATAGCCAACGCCGTGTTGGTCAGCGCAATCGCCAGCGCAGGTGACTGCAAGGCTGCAGCCAGGCACACGGTCAGCCGCGAGGCATGCAATGCCTCGAGCAACTGGGCTTCAGTGACGTGGCTGCGCATGTTCAGAACCCTGCTGCCGCAGCCATGCAAACCACCAGATATGCCGCACCCAAAACGCAAGCAGATACCAATAGGTCGCGCGGCGTCAGCGGTCGATCCGTTGTCTTGTTCGACCATTCGCCCTGGATGCCGGCGCCGGCGGTGTGGCGATTTGAAATATGGTTTGAATGCATGGCGAACCTCGATTCAATATGAGAAAGATCGACGGCACAGCCGTCGAAATGACTGAATTACTGAATGATTGATCTGCGGACAGCACGCGCCCGGCAGGTGCTGCCCTTGCCGGTGATGAGCTGGTTGCCATAGCCGAAGGTCTGGATCCAGGCGTCGTCGGGCGAGTACTGGGTACTGGTCAAATACCAGGCACCTTTGAACAAATGCGGGACGTTGGCCCAGCACAGGGCGCTTTCACGTTGGGCGGCCAGGTACCAGTCCGAGTGCCCGTTTATCGTGAGCGCCGCAATTTGTTCGGCGGCAGGATGCGCAATCTTGGAGGCGACCAACTCGCGGGTGTTGGCCAGGCCATCCCATTTGGAATTGGCGATCGCTTCCTTCTTGCCATAACCGCCCCACTCCACGCTGGCGATTTCAGTCTCGATATCGGAGGTAAATAGGCAGTAGAGCAAGCCGGTATCGCCGCGCATGATGCCGGCCAGGGAACCGCCCTCCTCTGCGCAAAATTCGCCTGGCGCGCAGGGCAGGATGATTTCGGATTGGGTGGGGGTGATTAGGGTCAAGGCGTTCTCCATCTTGTAGTCGGTGTGTGGCCGAGTTGGTCGTTCGATGGAGATATACTAGCGCCGCGCTAATCTATTTGTCAATAGCGGGGCGCTAATTAATTTTTAATCAGACAAAAAATAACCTGCGCAAGCAGGTCTGTTGCTAGGCTATGGTTAGCCTTATTTTTGTCGTTCTCTCAAAGCAATATAGGTTTGCAGCCTCAGTACACTATCTAAAATTTGCCGTACGGCTTGCTTTTCTAGGTCAAAATCAATCTCTGTTAGCGGCTTTTGGACATACCGATCCGCGCCTTCCGTAATGCCTATTCCCAGACACAGCATTGGCTTCCCGGTGGGACTCGGCGGGCGGTCATGCTTCTTTTTAATATGTTTCGACATACAGGTCTCCCAATACAATTCCTTCTGTAGCTTAATATTGCACTGTATATTTATACAGTGCAAGAATAAAAATGCCAACAGATTCGACCGAGTTCAGCGTAAAGCCAGAAATGACGCCGGTTTTGCTGAGAGATTGGGATTTGCCCTAGTTTGCCGATAAGAAAATGGAGCGTATGGGAAATTCAGAGATTTTAGTATTTCGTTTTATCTTGCGTAAATGTAACCATGGTCTCAAAACGCCGGCAAAATAGTTGTCGTTCCTCGGCCGTATCGATGTCAAGATCTTCCTTTCTAAGGCCTTGCCACATTGCCAGGTAGCGTAGCGTTCCATATTTATGTTTGTTCTTGGTGGTTGTTCCGACGCCACCTTTCCATGGCAGCGGAACCAATTCGTCGGCCATAGCGGCTTCGGCGACTTCTGGCTCATCCAGTGCCATCTGTCGCCCACGCTCCCAACATGCAATCAAGCCGTTGTCTTCAGCCAACCAAAGTTCCTGCGTTGAAAGACCTTCTCGAATTGAAGTCGCTATTGTTCTGAATATATGCATATCATCCTGCTAAACGTTCATACCAAGATTGTTCGCTGACAATGTGCAACGGAGTTCCTGAGTTTCGGTATTCGATTGCTTTGTTAATCTTCAACCCATAAGTGGAATGCAGCCAATCTCGACTTCCTATCTCACCAATGACGAGATAGTTGAGCTTCTTGGTAATCCCCGATGCTGAGATTCCGCCGCGTAGCTGGACCTGCTCCTCGCACCAAGTACGAGTGCCACTATTGAATTTCCCTGTAAAACAAAAACTGTGGTGTTCAAATTCGATGACAGGAACGGGTTTGCATAAGGGCAATGTGGAGCTATTGCTATGCTGCCCATGCAAAGGGGCTGTATTGCCACCCACCGCAGCGAGGAGCAGTTCCATTATTTCTTTTTCCTCATCGGCATCCATATGCCCATCAGACAAAGCGTCTGAAATTCGCGGGTAAAGAACGTTGGCCGGCCAAACATCGGCGGCCCCCTTATTTGTAGTCATCCAGCCATATAGGAATTCGACCTCTTCTTGACAAATGGCTCCGTCTGCCAATACTCCTTTTACCAATCCTATAAGCTCATCAATCTGTCGCTCTGCCACCGCCTCGGACCGAAATGCGAGAACACGCGGCTGCCCGTTGGCATCGCGCATGGAATCGGACTTTGTGAAATTATCGGAAAACCACCCCATAAAATCTCCTTACAAAACCACATCAAACTAAATTTCTGTTACTCAATAAGGGAAATGCGCCATAAATTCCATCCAAAACTATATGTTCAGATTTAGTTTTTTCGCTATTACCTGAAGAGCGGCTTCCAAGCGAATTATGTCTTCACGATCTAATGCCAGAATCCGACTTTTCTGAATCACCGAAAATGGCCATGCCTCATTCGAAAGATCCGGGTCGGTATCCATCCAGCCGACCTCTTTGTTGCGCGCAATCTCTAGCTCTCTCGCAAGCGGCGACCCCATTTGTTTCGGTTTTCCTGTTTTGCTGCCCAGCGATTGATTTAGTATTTGGCTATAAGTTGAATCCCGGTCAATCTTGCCCGTGGCTCTATTCAGGTCAGCCGCCCTTCCGCCCACTTCATTAATGAGCATTTTTAAACGGATGCGGCGTACTTCTTCGACAGTTTTCATAAGTAGCAATTAGACAGCGCAGAGCTAATCATCTGGCATAGCGCGGCGCTATTGACTTTATGCATAGCGCCGCGCTAATATTGCCGTATGAAGCTAACAGACCTCTACCAATCGCTTGACTCAAATGACCGCAAACTCCTCGCGCATAAAGCGGGGGTAGATGCCGGATATCTATGGCAGATCGCCACGCGATGGCGCGGGAAAAAGCCTAGTCTTGACGTTATTCAGCGCCTTGTTTTTGCGGATTCGCGCTTGACGACTGCCGAGCTTGTTTCCGAATTCACGTCCGATTCGCAAGAGATCACTCATGTATAGCTTACGGGTGGTAATCTTTAATCTTGCGACATTAGGATTGGCCTCTCTAATGCAGCGTGGTAGCGCCAGCATCATCCAGGCCGTGTTCATGGTTCCAGAGCAGGCGGCGGTAAACGCCCAGCACATGCTCTCGGCCCGGTCTCTCAAACGTATGGCGAGCCAGTTCCTTCGCCTGCTCCAGCAGACATTCAATTTCTTCCTCGGTCATGGCGGCAGTGTCCTCGACGAGTGTCATCATTTCCATTGTGGCTTCCCGAATTCGTGTTTGTACGGATTGACGTCATCGTATGCCGCCACGCAAACCTCCGAAACCCTGAAATCAACGAAATTTCAGGGTTGCACTTTATTTCCGATTTAGGGTAGGCGCCATGACGAGCCGATATTCTGGCGCCGATTGGCGCGACGTCCTCTACAACAGCATTCGGGCGACGCCTGGAGGCCTGGCCGATGCGGCCCAGTTTCTCACCGTGCGCCGCGGCAAAACCATCCACCCGGAGACGCTGCGCACTCGATTACGGCATGTCGACGGTGAGTCGATTTCGCTGGAAATGGTCGAACTACTGACCGAATGGATGCAGGAAAAAGTCCAGGCCCAGGCGCTTGAGTGGCTCGACGCACTGAACGCGCAATATGGTCGAATCATTGCCACTCAACCGGCCGATGAGACAGATGCATCCTCGATTCAGGCGAAGGCCTTATCTATCGCGCGCCAAGTCGGCGCATTGGCGGGAACGGTAGCTGATGCCGAGGCTGATATGGTGATCACGCCACGCGAAGCCGATGATATTGCCGCGTTGTGTCGTGATTTGATGCGCATGGCGGCGGCACTCATGGCGTCTTCGTTGGCCGCAGCGAGGCCAAAATGACGGCATGCTACGACCCAATAGAGCGTCGCGCCGGCCGGCCGTTGGGCGATGTATCTGCGGCGATATTGGAATCTTTGGCTCGGTCCGACAAGACGACCCGCGAATTGGCCGTGGATCTCCAATGCAGCTATGCCGCAGCAAAAGACTCTTGTCGACGCTTGCGCGACTCCGGCCGTATTGAGATCGTGGCTCGAATTCCTGTTGCCGGGGTAAATAAACGAGTGGCTAAATTTGGACTTGTTGCCGGGCCATCGTTGAGAATCGTTGGGAGTACTTTACCGACCGCATTTTTTGAGGCACGGTGAGCATGGCCGAAAAGCTCGATTTCAAGGCAATAGCCGACGCCGCCCTAAGCCGCTCCGAAACACTCGTGCCAGACTGGCTACCCAATGGCGTCCGGGATGGCCACGAGTGGCGCTGCGGAAGCATAAAGGGCGAGGCAGGCCGGTCACTGGGCGTGAATCTCGTAACCGGACAATGGGCTGATTTTTCCTCCGATGGCGATCGCGGCGGCGACCTGGTGTCGTTGTATGCGGCGATCTTCACGGGAGGTGAACAAGGCAAGGCCGCCCGAGAGCTTGGCATCCAGCTCGGGTTTATAGCGGGGGCCGTGTCGGCGGCGGCCGCGCCCCGCCCTGTCGAATCTCCCTCGAAACGACCTAAAACCACCTGGATACCCGTTTTACCCATACCAGAAGGTGCGGGCCCGGCGCCGGTGGCGCATCCGGTGCGCGGCCACGCTGAAGCCCGGTGGGATTATCACGATATGTCTGGCCAGTTGCTGGGCCATATTTATCGATTCAAAACGTCCGATGGCGGCAAGGAAATCATCCCGTGTTGCTGGGCACGCGACAGTAAATCGGGCCGTTGCGAGTGGCGATGGTTATCCTTTCCCGATCCCCGACCGCTCTATGGCGTAGAGCATTTCAGCAACAAAGAATACGTGCTGGTGGTCGAAGGTGAGAAATGTGTCGATGCGGCCCGGGCGGCGATGAGTGACTGGTTCGATGTGGTGTCCTGGCCGGGCGGCGGCAAGGCCGTCAAAAAGGCTGACTGGGCGCCGCTTGCGGGCCGCAAGGTCATCATCTGGCCTGATTGCGACTCGAAGACCGACAAGGAGACGCACGAGCTGCTGCCCGAACAGGCCGGGCCTGGCCGGCAAGGTCAACCCGGCATTAAGGCGGCAGAAGACATTGCAGCAATTCTCCTGGGTTTGGGGTGTCAGGTGCGCATCGTTATGGTACCGACACCAGGCACCGTCTTGGACGGGTGGGATGTGGCGGATGCTCTTGCTGAGGGTAAAACCGGCGAAGAGCTCAAAACCTGGGTTTTTAAAAGTTTGCGGGACTCGATTCACGCGAACAACCCTATGGCGACGCCAGCGGCAGAAGCGACTTCATCCCCTGCGCCCGCTGCCGCAGGGCCCTTCTGGAAATCGTTCTTGATCCAAAAGCCCGGCGGCGGCTATGCAGACTGCAAGGAAAATGTCGCGATTGCCCTGGCCGAACATCCCGAACTGAAGGGGCTCGTGGGCTATAACGAGTTTTCCGGACGTATTGAAAAGCTGCGCACGCCGCCCTGGGTGTCGCCCGCCGGCGAATGGACCGCCGAGGATGACCTGGAGCTCAGCATGTGGTTGGGCGTCACGGGCCGGCTGCTGTTTAAAAGCACCAGCACCATCGGTGAAGGTGTGCGGTTGATCGCCAGTCGCCATAAATTCCATCCTGTGCTGGCCTGGCTCGAGTCGCTGGCATGGGATGGTGAAGATCGCCGCTCAATTTGGCTGCGGGATTGCCTGGGCGTTAACGATTCGGCATACAGCCGCCTGGTGGGGTCACTCTGGTTGCGTCAGGCCGTCAATCGGATCATCAACCCGGGCTGCAAAGGCGACTATGTGTTGATTCTCGAAGGTGTTCAGGGTCTGATGAAATCGAGCGCGCTGCGTGTCCTGGGCGGCGAATGGTTTTCCGATGCGCCGCTCGATCTGAACAGCAAAGATGTGTTCATGTCGATATTGGGCACCTGGATCTATGAAATAGCCGAACTCGACGCATTCAATCGATCCGAGTCCACGCGCATCAAAGCGTTTCTCTCCCAGGCACAGGACCGCTATCGACCGCCCTACGGAAGCCGTACCGTCACGCAGCTGCGCCAGACGGTGTTCGCTGCCACGACCAATAATTACGAATACCACAAAGACCCGACGGGTAACCGGCGATTCTGGTCGGTGCTCTGCACAAAAGTGAATCTCAAACTCATTGCGGAGATCCGAGATCAGCTTTTTGCGCAGGCCATGCATGAAGTGCTGGCCGGCGAGCAGGTCTACCCGACACGCGAACAGGAAGCCACGCTCATTGTGCCGGAACAGCAAATGCGGGAGTTGGTCGACCCCTGGCACGAAACCGTGGCTCAATGGCTCGATGAGCCGGTTCAGGCCGTCGCCAAGCACTTTACCTCCGCACAGATTCTGACCGGTGCCATCAAAATGGAACTGGCCAAGATTGATGGCCAGCGATCAGCCACTACGCGCATCGGCTCGATCATGACGCGCTTGGGTTGGCATAAGGGCCGACAGGCAACCGGCCATCGACTTTATTACTACGAACGCCCTGAAGCGCAAGAACCTGCGCCCAGC
Source organism: Paralcaligenes ginsengisoli (assembly GCF_054781135.1). Taxonomy (NCBI): domain Bacteria; kingdom Pseudomonadati; phylum Pseudomonadota; class Betaproteobacteria; order Burkholderiales; family Alcaligenaceae; genus Paralcaligenes; species Paralcaligenes ginsengisoli. Next base: position 40,474 of record NZ_BAAGUZ010000041.1, on the reverse strand, counting down.
GGCAGCACTGTATCGGTGGAGCATGAAACGCTGCCGATATAACACTCTCATGGGTCAAAAGCCCGTCAATCTGTCGCACTTCCAGGGATGGGTAGCGATGACACGCGCACGTGTGTTTTCGTCTAACCCGAAAAGGTTGGACGGCAGGTTAGACGGCCAAGACCCGCGTAAACATTGGCCTCGTCTAACCTCCTAACCTTTTTGCCACTTTTCACATGCGCACATGCGCCCGCGTGCGCGTGTACGTACATGCCCAACACCACACTACTAAATTTTAAGTTTCATTTATTGATAAATAGGTTAGGAGGTTAGACGGAATGAGCATCCATGCGGTTCTCAGCCGTCTAACCTGCCGTCTAACCTATTTTTGAGGTTAGACGGATGAGTAAGAGCTTACGAAACGACATGCCCGGAACTGCCGCCTTTATTGATGCAATGCGCCAGGCCTTCGGTAGCGAGATGATCGATGCCCAAATCCGCAAGGGGCTGAAGGGCGAAACTACGTTTTATGCACGTGAGAACGGACACGAGCTGGGCACGCCCTGGATAAAGGAAAAGAAACATGCAGCGCATCAAGTGGATTGATCAACGACTGGAAGGCTGGGCATTATGGCGGCTGGCCAGCGACGGCTATACGAGCCCAAGCTTTGAATATATCGAGGGTTCAACCATCCGCCATAACTTTATTGAGATCAGTGCGGCCATGGAGGCAGACGCCATGATGATCGACCAGGCCATCGCTGCCCTACCTAATGACCTCAGCACTGTGGTCGTGGCCTTTTACACTTGGGGCGGCGGTGTCTCGCAGATCACCGAGAAGCTGGCAGTGACTCGTGCAACCGTACATCGTCGCCTTTGTCATGCCGATATTCGCATTGCTTCATGGCTCGATGCGCAAAAGCTGTTGCGTGAATCGCGGCACCGCGAACGAATTGTTTAAAAATAATTTCGCGCTTTATACCAAACAGGGCAAAATACGGTAAATTCCAGCGGTCGTTGTGACTCGCTACTGCAACACCACCCTGTTCTCCTCCGCTGCGCCACATCGCAGCTTCTCGGCCCACCCTGCATCGTTGCTTGGTGGGCCGAGTTATTTCAGATTTAAGGCGACCTCATGTTTGGCATTTTGATTGGGCTGGCTTTGGGTATTGGTCTATGCGAGATCGCCGGCCGTCATATTGGCGGCTATTCCGTCGTGTTCGACATCCGGGATTACGTCAAGCAGTGGTGATATGAGCCAATCCGCGCCGAAACCGTGCACACATTCGGGCTGCTGTGCTTTGGTGTACGACGGTGCCGGTGGTTGTGCCAAGCATCGGCCCGTCGCATGGTCGGTCAAGCGTCCAGTTGAGACCAAGCGCATCACGGGCCGCAAACTGCAGCGCCTACGCGAAGAACTCTTCGCGCAGGAGCCACTGTGCGTCGCATGTATCAAGGCTGGCCGTATCCGGTTGGCGACTCAGCGTGATCACATTGTGCCTCTCTTTGAGGGTGGCGCGGACGATGAGAGCAACACGCAAGGGCTGTGCGACGATTGCCACGACGTCAAGAGCCAGGCCGAGCGGCTCCGCGCTCAAGGCAGGGGTGGGCAAAAAGTCTGAAATATTTGGCCTGGAAACCGGCCGCTCAGTGTTCTTTCGCGTAGGTAAAGTTTTTAAATAGGGGGGGGGTCAACCTCCCATAAACCATGGCATCACATCTTCAACTTCTGCCAGCAGTCACGGGCAAGGACGGGGAAGTTGCGCCTGCCGCCTCGGTTATCCCGAGCGAAATCCCTGCTGCTGAGACCCGGCTATCAGCCAAAGAGCGCAAGGTGTGGGACCACGTCACTGCGGCTCTATTGGATTACGGACTGATTCACCGTACCGATGCCATGATGCTCACGGTGATCTGCAGGACGTTCGTTCGTTGGGCCGAGGCCGAAGAAGCGCTAAATGTCTTCGCAAAAAAGAATGATGGCTCCTATGTGGTCAAGACGCCGAACGGGTACGAGCAGCCGCATCAACTGTTTTATGTGGCACGTACCCTGAAGAAAGAATTGTTGCAGTGGTTGCCTGAGGCCGCGCTCACCATTCCTTCGTTTCAGAAGACGGTCAGCGCCCTGGACGCGCCCGAACAAGGATCGCTCTTTGATGATCCAGTGGAAGCACACCGCCGTCGCAAAGTCGCCATCGGCTTGCGCGAAGTGTAGTTATTGCTGTGACCGCCTTTGATTGGGAGGCATACGGCCGTGGTGTGATAGCCGGCGAAATATCGGTTTGTCGCTGGACCAAGCTGGCAGTGGAACGGCACTACCGCGATCTGCAGGTCGGGCATTTGCGCGGCCTGCGGTTTTCGGATGCGCACGCCCAACACGCGCTCGAATCATTTTTGTTTTTGCGCCACTCCAAGGGCGAGTGGGCGGGCCAGCAGTTTGTCCTGTCGCCCTGGCAGCAGTTTTGGATTGCGCTGGCCTTCGGATGGCTGCGCGAAGATGGCACTCGCCGGTTCCGGGAGGTTTGGGAAGAAGTTCCGCGCAAGAACGGTAAAAGCACGAAGCTCGCCGGGATCGGGTTGTACCTGTTTGAATTTGACGGTGAGGGCGGCGCCGAGGTCTATACGGCCGCCACGAAGATGGAACAGGCGAAGATCACTCATGCCGAAGCTGTGCGCATGGTGCAGTCCTCACCGCATCTGCGCCGGCACATCGGCATACGGTTAAACGAGCTTTTCAACCCTCGCCCAGGCCGCGCCGACAAGTTCGTGCCTCTGGGCCGGGACTCGAAAAGCCTTGACGGCTTAAACCCGCACGGCGCCATCCTGGATGAGGTGCATGCTCACCCGACAGCGGAGATTTATGACGTCATCAAGTCGGGTTTGGGGGCACGTCGCCAGCCCATGGTCTGGCAGATCACAACGGCCGGCTTTGATCTTTCGTCGTTTGGCTATGCGCAACACGAGTATGCAGAAAAGGTACTCGAGGGAATTTTCGATGATGACGAGTTTCTGGCCATCATCTACACGGTGGACGATCCGGCCCAGTGGGATGACCCGATTGAGTGGGCCAAGGCCAATCCTAACCTAGGCGTGTCGGTCTATGTGGAAAACCTGCAAAGCGCCGCGGATAAGGCTCGACGGCAGCGCAGCGAGTTACCAAACTTTCAGACCAAGCGGCTCAATATATGGCTGCGTGGCGGGTCCAAGTGGATTCCGGTGGAAGATTGGAAAGCTCGAGGCAACGCCCGGCTTCGCCTGGAAGATTTTGCTGGGGAGCCCTGCTGGATTGGCCTGGACTTGGCTGAAAAGAAGGATATCGCTGCGCTGTGTATTGTGTTCAAGCGCCGCGGAAAGTATTACGTGTTCTTCAAACTCTATCACAACGAAGATCAGGCGCACGCGCCAGAAAATCGGCATTTTTACAACTGGGAACAATCGCAGCACTTGATCGTGACACCCGGCAACGCCACGGATTTTGATGTGATACGCCAGGATCTCGTGCAGCTGCGGGACGCGCATGAAATCAAGGAAGTCATGTTCGATCCGAAATTCGCTGCGTATTTTGCGGCGAAACTGGCCGAAGACGATGGGTTGTTGATGGTGGAGATGCCGCAAACATCCAGCCGGTTCACCTTGCCGATCATTGAGATTGAAAACCTGGTGCTGACTGAAAACATCGAGCATGACGATAACCCAGCGGTGGCCTGGATGATCAGCAATGTGGTCATGCGCGAATCGAAGTTCTCGGGCTTGCGCCACCCGACGAAAGAAAAGCCGGAAAACAAGATCGATGCGCCAATTGCATTAATTATGGCCATGGGCCGCGCGCTGAACGAAGAGCCCGATGACGGCTTTGATAACTTTATTTTGGATCCAATCATCGCATGAACGAAATTACCGTACTGGCTGCCATGCAGAAACTGGATCTTCAGCCCGGCGACACCGTTGTACTCAGTGTAAGCAATCTCATCAATGAGGAACAACGTCGCGTTATCAATGATTTTGCAGCCCGCACATTTCCTGACAACCAAGTTGTGATTTTAGGTTCCGAAATACAAATTGGCACCATGGGTTCGGACGATCGGCTGACGCGCCTGGAGGCCAAACTCGATGTATTGCTGGCTGCGTTCGGCGCGCCGGCCGAGGATGACGAACAGATCGACGTAACGACATTCGACGGCGAATATGCGGGCTGTCCACGCGACAGATCCTCGACGCTCTAAGGCAAAGACATACGGATGAAATCCTATAAAAAGCCAGGCCGAGTTAAATCCGCATTGCTTGGGTGGCTTGGTGTGCCCATCGGCTTGCTGAGCGACGGATTCTGGGCGCAGTTCGGCTCAACCGAGGCTGGCCAGCAAGTGAATGAAAAGACGATCTTGCAGCTTTCGGCGGTATGGTCCTGCGCCAGACTCATCTCCGAAACAATTTCAACGCTACCGCTCGGTCTGTATGAACGTACGACCAATGGTCGCCGTCTTGCTACGCAACATCCGCTGTATACCTTAATCCACTCCAGGCCGAACGCAACCTCCACCGCCACGGTTTATTGGGAGGCCAAGATTGTGTCAATGTTGTTGCGCGGCAATGGCATGGCGGAAAAGAAAATGATCGGCAATCGATTGGTGGCACTGGAATTTCTTTACCCGGGCCGGCTCTTCATTACTCGAAACTCGCAGGGCAATAGGCAGTTTCGCTACACCGAAATGAATGGAAAACAGCGGGAAATTCCTGAGTCGAATATTTTTCGGATACCAGGGTTTACGACAGATGGAAACTGGGGGCTATCGGCAGTTGAATATGGCGCGAAGGTATTCGGGTCCGCACTGGCCGCCAGCAATGCATCAAACAGCACTTTTGAACATGGCTTATCGCCAACGGTAGCCTTCACCATTGACCGCTCGATCAAACCTGAGCAGCGAGAGGATTTTCGCAAGGCCGTGGAAAAGATCAGCGGCGCCATAAATGCCGGGAAGTCGCCTGTGCTTGAGGCGGGCATGGATGCCAAGACGATCGGCATCAACCCCAAGGATGCTCAGCTTCTGGAATCACGCGGATTTAGCGTCGAGGAAATCTGCCGATGGTTTCGAGTTCCGCCGCATATGGTGGGCCATACCGGTAATTCGACCAGCTGGGGCACGGGCATTGAGCAGCAAATGATTGGCTTTCTGACGTTTACCTTACGTCCGTGGCTCACCCGGATTGAGCAGGCCATCAATAAGGATTTACTAAGCCCTATAGAGCAACTGCGGTATTACGCCGAATTCAGCATCGAAGGCTTGCTGCGCGCCGACAGCGCGGCACGGGGCGAGTTTTATTCAAAGATGGTGAATAACGGAATCTTCACTCGCGACGAGGTCCGCGAAATGGAAAACCGCGAACGCCGCGGCGGCAATGCCGATGTGTTGACCGTGCAAACTGCTCTGGCGCCCATCGATCAAATCGGAACACAAAAGGCCAACAATGCAAACCAATGAAATCAAAACGCGGGTCAGCTACGACCTTTCGCCCAGGGCCTTGGAGCGCTGGAATCCAGGCATTCATGCAGCCATAGATGATGAAAACACCATCAGTGTGCTGGATGTGATTGGTGTCGATTACTGGACAGGCGACGGCGTTACTGCCAAGCGCGTGGCTGGGGCTTTGCGCACGATGGGCGATAAAGATGTGACCGTGAACGTCAACAGTCCGGGCGGTGACATGTTTGAGGGCCTGGCAATCTATAACCTGCTACGTGAACACAAAGGAAAAGTCACGGTGAAGGTACTGGGTATTGCCGCCTCAGCCGCATCGATTATCGCTATGGCTGGCGACGAAGTGCAAATTGCCCGCGCCGGATTTTTGATGATCCATAACGCCTGGGTCGTCGCTGCCGGCAATAGAAACGAATTACGCGAAGTGGCGGACTGGCTCGAGCCGTTCGATACAGCCATGGCCGATATCTACGCGACGCGCACCGGCGACTCACAAGAAGACATGGCCGCACTCATGGACAAGGAGAGCTGGATTGCCGGCAGCGCAGCGATCGATCAAGGCTTTGCTGACGCGCTACTCAGTCAGGATGCGGTGCAAACCGACGCTTCTGCCAAGAATGCCGCTTTCGCCGCGCGGAAATTCGATATAGCGCTGGCCAAGTCTGGCATGCCGCGCACCGAACGCAAGCAATTACTCGATGAAATCAAGTCCAGTGTGCGTGACGCCACTGGCAGCGGTACGCCTGGCGCTACCGGACGCAGCACGCCTCGCGCTGCTGACACTGACCCGGCAACGGGTATCGCTGCAGTACTTTCCAGCCAACTATTAGGAGTGCTCAAATGAGCCAACTTGAACAAGAATACAAGCAGGTCCAGGCCGATCTAAAAACGGTCAGCGACAATCTAAAGGCGTACGCCGAGCAATCAAAGGCTGAAATTCAGAATCACGCCAAACTGTCTGAAGAAACCAAGGCTTCGGTCGACAAGCTGCTCGTGCAACAGGGCGAACTCCAGGCGCGTCTGCAGGCGGCAGAACAGTTGATGGTCAAACTGGAGTCCGGCGGCGGCAATGCCGCGCCGAAATCCATGGGCCAGGCCTTTATCGAAAGCGACGGCTTCGAAGCATTTGCCTTGCGCGCCGCAAGCGGTGGGAAAGGTAGCTTTTCGGTGCCCATCAAAGCGGCAATCACGAGCTCCGGTACGTCCGCGGGCGATTTAATCGTGCCCCAGCGCATCGGCATGGTAATGCCCGTGCAGCAACGTCTTTTTATTCGCGATCTACTTAACTGGGGTCGCACGGGCTCAAGCAGTATTGAGTACGTACGGGAAACAGGCTTTACCAATAATGCCGATGTCGTGTCAGAAAACCCGACGAACCCGAAGCCCGAATCCGATATCACCTTCGAACTCGACACGGATCCGGTGGCCACGATTGCTCATTGGGTACGCGCCTCGCGCCAAGTACTTTCGGATGCCGCGATGCTGGCCAGCTATATTGACGGTCGTCTTCGGTATGGACTCAAACTCAAGGAAGAAGCACAGTTGCTCAAAGGTTCGGGCGTTGGGCTGAACTTGAACGGTATTTACACCCAAGCCAGCGCCTACGCAAACCCAGGCGTAACGGTTCAAGCGGAAACCGCTATCGACCGTCTTCGTTTGGCTATGTTGCAAGTCACCTTGGCCGAATTCGATGCGGACGGCATTGTGTTGAGCCCCATTGACTGGGCTGCGATCGAACTGACCAAGACCACAGACAACCAATATCTGTTTGCGACTCCTCGGGGCCTGGCCGTTCCAGGTCTGTGGGGCCGTCCGGTTGTTCCGACCAAGGCCATGACAGCGAGCGACTTCCTGGTAGGAGCCTTTCAGCAGGGTGCGCAGGGATGGGACCGTGAAGATGTGTCGGTCACTGTTTCGACCGAGGATCGCGACAATTTCGTGAAAAACATGGTCACGATCTTGTGCGAAGAGCGTGTCGGGCTTTCTGTGTTCCGTCCCGAGTCGTTCGTCAAGGGCGACTTCGACGGTCTGCCGGCGTCGGTGTAACCCTAAATAGCAAGGGTCATCGACCCTTGCTATTGTCAAGGTAGGTAGCATGGTATCAGTAACGGCCCTGCATGGGTTCGATCATTACGGCCAAATCAAACGCGGTCAATGCTTTGAGGTGAGCGAAACTCACGCCAAAGCATTGGAACGCTCCGGTTTGGTTTCACGTAATTTGGGGCTCGATGACCCCAGCCAGGCCGCTGGCACACTGTTGTCTGCATTGCCAGCGGCCCAAGCCTTACCGCAGACGATTGTGAAACTGTCAGATACTGGCGGCAGGAGAAAGAAGGTCGCGGCGTTATTGTTGTAAATACGAGCTTTCGTCTGGCGCCTTGGGCTGACGTGCTCTATGCCATGGATGCCGTTTGGTGGAAACATTATCTTGTCGAGGTACAGCAGACCTTCAAAGGTGAAATGTGGTCAACAGGAAAGCATTGTCCGGATGTGACCAAAGCTCGCTTCATGACCTATCAGAATTCGGGTGCCGGCGCGATCGCACTGGCCGCCCATCTGGGCGCGAAGCGCATTATGTTGTTGGGCTATGACTGTCAGAAAACCAATGGCCAATCTCATTGGCATGGTGATCATCCCCGTGGTTTGGGTAATGCCGGATCGGTTGATAAATGGCCGGCTCAGTTTCGACAGGTAGGTCAGGACTTGAGCGGTATAGAGATCGTTAATTGCAGTCGGGCCACCGCATTGACCGTGTTTCCGACTGCGGCGCTCGATGATGTGTTGATGCACCACCGCCCCGCTCTTTTCATTGAGGGCATGCACGGTCTGGGAGACAACCTTCATCAACGATCGGTGATTCGCCAGTTGTCGCAATCTCACGATATTTGGCTTGAAACACCTTGGCCGTGCCTGTATTACGACTTAGATGTACATGTGGTCAGCAAAGGCTCGAAACTTCGCACACAGGCGAAAAACGCTGCGCGTGAAGCCAGTAAGTTTGAAAGTGGTGTTCCACGTGAAGCTCGGCGCCTGACTGTGTCTTATCCGCCCGAGTATGTGCGTCAGCATGGCTCGGTGTTAGGGGCCATGTCGGCCAAGTGTGGCGTGCCGGTTGGTGATTTTTCGCTATCGATTCCGCATGAGTGGCAGACCCGCGCTCAGCAATGGATTGATCGTTGGAACCCAGATAAGCCCATTCTCATCTATCGGCCACTGGTGGAGCGTGCGGAATGGGGAGGTTGTCGAAATCGCAATCCCGACCATACTGCGTACGCAACGCTGTTTGAATCAATCCGAGACCGTTTTTTTGTGGTAAGCGTGGCCGACCTGCAACCTAAGAAGGAATGGGCAGTCGGCCATATGGTAAACGCTGACGTAACGCTGCATTCGGGTGAGCTGGATATCGAGGTGCTGGCCGCGCTGGTGCAGCGCGCGGCTCTAGTCTTTACGTCGCCTGGCTTTGCGGTAATTCTGGCGCAATCTGTGGGGACCGCTTCTGTTGTAGTGTTTGGTGGCTATGAGTCGAGCGCCTCATTTTCGGCTGGCGCGGCCCTGGCTCCCTACCTGGGTATTGACCCGATTGCGCCTTGTCAATGTTTCAGCCATACCCATCGATGTGTCAAAAAGATCGACCTTACACGGGCCGAGCAACGATTACTGGAGTTTGTAGATGTTCATATCGAGAAATCGAGAGTCGGTGCACCTGGCACCGCGCAGGTATAACCTGGGTGGTCTGCCCTCGCGCTACTTTAACCCGGGGGAACTAGGCGTACTGATGCACCTGATCGAATCAGTGTCTGCAAAAACTGTGATTGAGTTCGGCGTGAACAATGGTCGTACAGCCGTTGCTATCCTGCGTAACGTGCCGACGGTTTCGCGATATGTCGGCATCGATGTCGAGGCTGGTTATCAAACTCTCATGCCGGTTCAGCGTCGTGAGGTGCCGGCGCGGCCCGGCGAGATGGCCCTGTCCGACCCGCGTTTTGAGCTGATCGTGCGCAAAAATGGCAGTTTCGATCTTGTTCCAGAAGATCTGCCGCACGCTGATGCCGTGTTCATCGATGCCGATCACAGTCGACGTGGCGTTGAAAACGACTACGCATTGGCCAAGGCCGCAATTCGACCTGGCGGCATCATCATTTTTCATGATGACAATGGCCTGCCGGTGGTGGAAGTCACGCAAACACTCAATGACCTGGTGGCGGCGGCCGCCGACATCAAGCACGTTGCAGGCACTTGGATATCTTATGAGCGTTATTGATCTCACTGTGGCCAAGAATTTCTTGGACATTATCCATTCAGCCGATGACGCCAAGCTCCAGGTCCTGCTCGATGGTGCCGAGGACGAAGCCGTCCAGTTTATGAATCGCGCCAACCTGATCGAGTGGGATAGTGAGTCCAGTAGCGAAGACCCGGTACCTGGCAGCGTCATAGTGGGCATCCTATTGTTGTTACAGGCCACCTATCAGGCCACGCCTGACGATGCGGACAAATTGCGTCGTGCGGCCGAGGTAAAGCTCATGCCACATCGCCTTTGCCTGGGTGTTTGACATGTTGGCCCATCGACTGCGCCATCGCGTGATCATCCAGGAGCAGGTCAATGCTCAAGATCCGACCACCGGCGCCATCGCGCTGACTTGGCAAAACGTGTGGCTTGATTCCAATACGGAACTTGTCGATGTGCCCGCGGAAGTGTTGACCGGGCCAGGCAAGGAATTAAATCAATCGGGTACCGTGCAGGCCGAAGTCGCTGCTCGAATCACGTTGCGATGGTTCCCGGGCCTAATGCAATCCATGCGTATTTTGTGGGATGGGCAGATTTTCAATATCGGCAGTATCGAAACGGACATTACTGCCCGACGCGAATATCGGCTGCGGTGTATTTCTGGGGTCAGCGACGGACAATGAAAGTTGAAATGAATATTTCTGGCCTGAGTGGCGTGCTGGCTACACTACAGAGCCTGCCGGCTGAGGTTGTCTCAAAGCGCGGCGGGCCGGTAAAGCTAGCCTTGGCTAAGGGCGCCCGATTGATTCGCGACGAAGCGATAAAAAACCTGAAGACGCAAATCGCCGTCAATGGCGATCAGTCGACCGGATTGCTGGAAAAGAATGTAATCGCCAGTCGTGGCAAAGCCATTTTTGGAGAAAACGGCGAGCGATACTTGGTGCGCGTGCGGCGAAAAACCTACCCAGATCGCAATACCGGCAAACCTGTAACCACTCGCAAAACCGCCAGTCTGCTGGAATACGGATCTATTCACCAGCCCGCCACACCCTGGATGCGCCCAGCCGTCGTTAATAAAGGAGCCGAAGCCATCGATGTCATCAGCAAGGATCTGATACGCCGCCTGGACCTTGTCGTCAAGAAGCTTGCGGCTCAAAATCAGACAAAATGATGCTGCCTCTCGTATTTCCAATTCTAAATGTGTCTGCGATCACGGCTCTGATCGGATCAAGCCCTGTACGCATCTATCGACACGGCACAGCTCCTCAGGATGTTGCCAAACCATATATAACGTGGTTCGTGGTCGCTGACCAGCCCTATAACCAATTAAGCAGTTCGCCTTGCGGCGACTTTGATAGCGTCCAGATCGACGCCTGGAGCGAATCGGACACGGAGATCGAAACCCTTGGCGCTGCCATACGTATGGCCCTGGATGCTGCAGGGCTGACCAATCACATCGTGATCGATGGTCGCGACCCCGACACGAAGCTTTACCGGATCAGTCAAGAAGCTGATTTCATCTCAAACAGATAGATTTTTCTCAACCGTTTTATCTGCCCGCCTTCGAGCGGGCTTTTTTTTGGAGTCACGACCATGCCTGTAGTGAAAACCCAAGGGACCAAGCTGTACTTGGCCGCCGGCAGCCCGATTGCCGTTATGACACTCACCTGCCCTACCGGCATTCAAGGCCTGGGCGGCGCTCGAGATCAGATCGATTCGACCTGCCTGGACAACATCGACGACAAAACCTTCGAGGGCGGCCTGGGTAATCCTGGCCAGGTCACTGTGCCGTTCAACTTTCATCCGAATGCGGCGGACCAACAAGAGCTCTTTGATCTGAAGACTTCAGGGGACAAAATTTCCTGGCTCATCGGCTTCTCGGACGGTATCACGGCCCCCACGCTCGATAGCAACGATGCCCTGCAAGCACCGCCAGCGGCCGACCGCACAAGCGCCCTCTTTACGGCGTACGTGGCAGACGTAGCCATCGATATCGCCACCAACGATATCGTCAAAGGTACCCTGACGCTGCAGCGCTCGGGCTCCGTGGCCTGGACCTGGAAGACCGCATAATGCTCGACGACTCCTTATTCGTGTCCGCGACAGTCCATGAGCGCGAAGTAGACCTTCCCGACGGCAAGAAGCATACGCTCTACTTCAAAGAGCTGCCCGCCGTCGAGTTTCGCAAATTCGGCCTGGCTGAAAAATCTGAAGACGAGGTGCGCCAATCCGAGGCTATTTTCCGACTTGTGGCGGCGAGTTTGTGTGAGCCCGACGGCGCCCCTGCCTTGACCTTTGAAAAGGCGCTCACTCTCAAGGGTCCTGTGCTCAACGCTCTTACCAAGATCATTTTGGAAATCAATGGATCGGGCAAACAGGGAAACGCATAAAGGGCGAGACATGGTTCTGGCATGTCTTGGCCCTGGCGCTGGGCGGGCGAACCATTGAGCAATGGCAAGCCTCAATGACACAAGCCGAGTTTCTGCGTTGGCAGGAATTTTATCTGCAGGAACCTTTCGACGATTTACATCGCTTCCATCGGCCCGCCGCGCTTATCGCCACCAGACTGGCAGGCGGCTCGATCAGCGACATGCTGGACTTTTTGCAACCCTCGGAATCGGATAGTGAGTTTTCAGATGCGGATCTCGCGACCTTTAAAGCGTTTGGTGTCAAACCTCCTCGATAGAGTATCTCAATGAGCACAACTGCTGGATCTATCGTCGTCGACCTGCTAATGAAAACAGGTAGCTTCGAGACCGATTCCAAGCGCGCCGAAAAAGCGCTAAGCGATCTGTCCAAAAAAGCTGTCATTGCCGGCGCCGCCATCGGTACCGCGCTGGCCGGCGCCGGCGTAGCGTTGGCCGTCCTGGTCAAGCAATCTATCGACGCCATGGACGATATGAGCAAATTGGCTCAGTCCACCGGTACATCGGTGGAAGCCCTCACAGGCCTGGCCTATGCCGCCGATCTGGCGGGCGTGAATCATGAGCAGCTCGGTGTGGCGCTGACCAGGCTCACGAAAAACATGAGCGATGCCGCCATGGGCACGGGCGATGCCGTGAAAGGCTTCGCCGCCATGGGGATCAGCGTCAACGACGCCAGTGGCAAGCTCAAAAATAGCGACACCATTTTGGGCGAAGTCGCTGATAAATTCGCAAGCTATAAGGATGGCGCAGAAAAAACAGCGCTGGCGGTCAACCTTTTCGGCAAGGCCGGCGCGCAGCTCATCCCATTACTCAATGGCGGTGCCGATGGTCTGGCCCAGCTGAGAGATGAAGCCGCGAAATACGGTGTGGTATTGGGCACCGATGTCGCCCGCTCGGCTGAAGACTTCAACGATAATCTGTCGCGCCTACATACAATGTTTCAGGGCGGCATTGATCAAATCTCCACCGAAGTATTGCCCACGCTCAATAAGTACGCGCAGTTTATGGTTTCAGCCGCCGAAAATACCGGCACCTTGGCTGAATCGGTGCATTCGCTGGCTCAGGATATCAGTCTACAAAGCTGGTTAAACAGCGTGGGCGAAACGTTTGCCGCCACAGTCGACGAAATCGTCTTGATGATCAATACAGTGGACACTGCCGCGAACAGCTTCAAAGCAGTGTTTGCAGATATTAAAGTGGCTATTGCGCAAAGCGCTGTCGACAAAACAGGGCTTGTTGGCATGTTCGACCCAGAGCTTCAGAAAAAACAGCTCGCCGAGTTGGCCGCGGTTGTGGCCGAGCGTGACAAAATTGTCGAGAATTCGAACAAAAAACTTGCCAATCTGATGGGAGGTAATCTCCATCAGTATCAAAATCTCTGGCAGGCTGGCGTTATTGGCGATGATGGCTTAGCATTTGATCCAGTCAAATTCGCCAACGGCACGGGTAAGGGCAACGCCGCACCTACCATCAAGGCGGATGCCAGCGGCACAAAAGAAAAGCTCGATGATGGCGATCGTTATATCAAGCAGATGCAAAGCCAGATCGATCTCATCAGCACGCAAACCGAAACCGAAAAGCTCCTGCAGAAAATCAGCGCTGGCACGCTAACCTTCAAGACGCAAACGGAGCAGGACTACGCTATTGCGCTGGCGTCCTCGGTGGATTTCATCAAAGAGGCCACCCAGGCTGAAGCCGATCGCAAGAAAGAGGCAGAAGCGTTTTCCAAGCTCATGGATACGCTGTATCCGGACAACGCCAAGGGCGAAGAGTTCATTCAGCAGATGAGCGTGCTGATCAACGCCTTTGATGACGGATCATTGAGTGCCGAAGGTTATGCCGATGCGGTATCTCGGCTCGAAAAGACCTTTGCCAGCAAAACGGATTCGATGGGTGAGTTTGCCAAGCAGGCCGCCAAAAACATCCAGTCAAGTCTGGGCGACAGTCTCTACGATGCATTGAAAGGCAATTTTGACGATATTGGCACAGCTTTTGAAGATATGCTGCTAAAGATGGCGGCCAACCTAGCGGCCAGTCAGTTATCGAGTGCGCTACTTGGCGATTTTGACAAAACCGGAAACATCGGTGGCATCGTTGGGAAGCTCTTTTCTGGATCAGGCGCCGGCGCAATTAGCACGATCGACCCTATCGCCACCGTCGATACGATGCTTGGCGGGTTTGACCTTGGCGGCTACACCGGTTCGGGTGGCAAGCTTACGCCAGCGGGAATTGTTCACAAGGGCGAAGTTGTTTTCAGTCAGGACGATGTGCGCCGAAATGGCGGCGTATCTCGAGTAGAGGCAATGCGTTTGCGTGGCTACGCGGGCGGCGGCGTGGTGGGCAGTGCCGCACCCATGGGCGGCATGAATGTGAAGGTAAACCTCACAAATAATTCGAGCCAGCCCCTTGCGGCGCAGCAGGCAACTCCACGATTCGATGCCGATGGCATGGTAATAGATATTGTGCTCAAAGACATCAATCGAAATGGCCGGCTTGGCCAACAGTTGCGTGCCATGGGAGCTGTGTAAATGACAACCTTCCCTTCCTACGCCAAAGTTCTGTTGCCCGGTTATGGTGAAACACCCGACTTTGGTGTGCTGCGCACGGATATGGATGGCGGATTGGCCAAGCAGCGCCCGCGATGGTCAAAAGCCATCGTTACGCGCGATGCTAATGTCATGGTCAAAAAGCTCGCCGATAAATTGTTGTTTGACGCTTGGTTTGAAGCGGATCTCAATGGCGGTGCCGGCTGGTTCGATTGGGCCGACCCGTTGGACAGCGTGACGAAGCAGACTCGCATTGTGAGTGGTAAGCTGAAATGGAGCAGCCCGGGCATTGTATGGTTGGCGGCCGTGCAGTTGGAGACCGTAGGCTAATGCGCACCTACACTTCTGCGGCCCGGCGTAATCTATTGGCCACCAGCGCTGATGAGCCGTTTCTCGTCATGCTCGAAATCACGCATGCCGATCTGGCCCAGCCGGTGCGTGTGGTAAACGATACGCAGAACCTGACATCCAATGGCAATGAATTTATCGCTTGCGCGTTTCAGGTGACTTTGCCTGATGATGTCGATGGCCAGATTCCGCAAGCGCAGTTATCAATCGATAACATTGGGCGCGAGCTGACCCAGTGGCTCGAGTATAGCCGCGGCGGCCAGGGCGCGAAATGTCGGATCATTCAGGTCATGCGCAGCGCGCCGGACCTGCACGAGTTTGACATGACGCTGGATCTGACCAATCTGAACATCAATAACCTGACCGTGACGGGTACGCTGGGCTTTGTGAATACGTTAGGC
This sequence comes from Paralcaligenes ginsengisoli, assembly GCF_054781135.1. NCBI lineage: Bacteria > Pseudomonadati > Pseudomonadota > Betaproteobacteria > Burkholderiales > Alcaligenaceae > Paralcaligenes > Paralcaligenes ginsengisoli. The sequence continues at coordinate 25,078 of NZ_BAAGUZ010000041.1, read as the reverse complement.
CAGGTCGGCACCGTCACGACATTCAATCCGACCACCAATCCGGGCAACTGGTAGAATTTATTTCTTAATAAAAGTTACAAGGAGAAATAATGAGGGTTCTAATTGTCGCTACTGCTGCGCTGTTGTTGGCTGGGTGCTCCACCTATTCAACCAGTAGGTATTCGATTTCAGCAGATAACGTGGTCGCCTTGCGCTCACTGAAAAATACGCCGGTGCAAGTCGGTCAATTTACATCAACTGTCAAAGACAGCAGGAAAGGCACGGATCTTCAGGAGATTATGTGTCGCGGAGTAGGCCCCATAAAAACGCCAGATGGAGAATCGTTCGCGAATTACATCAGGAAGGCTTTGATCGATGAAATGAAAATTGCTGAAGTCTACTCAACATCATCTCCGGTGACCATCAGCGGAAATCTAGATTCCATCAATTTTTCATCGAACGGCGGCCACTGGGACGCGGCGTTGACATTGAAATCATCCAATGGGAAAACTATGGTTCTCAATGAGACATATCCTTACCAAACCAGTTTCTATGGAGAAACGGCTTGCAATCAAACAGCACAGGCCTTTATGCCAGCGATTCAGGACCTGGTAGGAAAAGCCGTCAAATCTCCGGAGTTCGCGACTTTAATGTCGCATTGAAAAAAATATCATTGTATTAAGGCCGCCTCCGGGCGGCTTTTTCGTTTCTGGCCCTGCCATATTGCGGGGCCTTTTTTATGGGTATTCGGTATGCATTGGTCGGATGGCTATGTCGGCAAACCTTACATCGCTGAAACAGGTGATTGCGCAGCCCTGGCCGCCAAGGTAGCCAAAGAGGTGTTGGGCAAGACGATTGGATTGCCCACAGCTCATGCTCAAGGTTATGTCGACCAGGCCAAACAGATCCAAGAGATTAAAGGCGACTATGCCGCGCGTATCGACGCGCCCGCCGATGGAGAGCCTGTCTTGCTCGTCGGACGTGGCCACGACTGCCACATCGGGATCATGTGCTGGCTGGCGAACGAGTGGTGGGTACTTCATGCCAATCAGAGCTTCGGGGCTGTAACCAGGGAGCGCTTGCGTGTGCTGACGCGCCTGCATTTCAAAATCGAGGGTTTTTATCGATGGAAATGAATCAACTGCCCGCGCTCATCAGCCATCCGCATGCGCTGGTGGGCGATGGTCGCGAGATCTCCTATGCCGGGTTCCTTGATCGTGAGACGCTGCGAGCCTATATCGAGCGCACACGCATCGTCGTGCCGGCTGGGCCGGTGGCTGTTTGGCATAACGGCTGCCGCGTACCAGACGCACTTTGGGAGCGACTGATTCCGCGCGCTGGCGATTTGGTGATCATCCGGGCAAGGGCTTTGGGTGGCGGTGGCGGCGGTTCGAAAATTCTGCGTTCCGTGGCGATGATTGCGATCGTTATCGCGTCGGTCTATACAGGAGGTCTTATTGGCGGCGTATGGGGGGCTGTAGCCAGCGCCGGCATCATGATCGGCGGCACAGCTCTGGTCACTGCCCTGCTGCCCATGCCCAAGGCCACCACCGCCCAGCTCGGCACGACCGCCAAGTACGAATCGAATCCCAGCTATGCCATCTCGGGCGGACGCAACCGGGCCCGGCCGTGGGAACCGATGATGCTGATTTTCGGGCGGCATAAAGTGGTGCCTGATCTGGCCTCGCAGCCCTACAGCGAATACGTGGGCGATGATCAGTACCTGAACCAGGCGTTCCATTTGGGCCTGCAAAATTGGCAAGGCAATTGGAGCGATTTTAAGATTGGCGACACGCCGATCACGAATTTTCAGGGTGTGCAGCTGCAGGGCTCGGACATCAAAGGCAATCTGACCCTGTTTCCGGGCAACGTCGATACGATCCAGGGGTTCGTGCTGTCGTCGGCCGACGGCTGGAATTCGCGCACGACGCCCATCGACACGACCTACATCAGCGTTGAGCTGGCCGCGAGCCTGTTTTATGCCAACGATGATGGCACGATTGCCTGGCGCAGTGCGGATTATCAGTTGCAATACCGCCAGTTACCGTCCGGCGCATGGAACAGTGTCGGTACGATTGGTGCCACCTATGCGACACATTATTGGTCCCTGCGCGAAAAAGCCACGAACATCTGGGGCCAGGATGGCGCGCAGATCCGCTATGGGTCGACCAACTTTACAGATCACACGGATGGGCAAACGGAGCTCGTGGGCACCACCGATGTGTCGGCTCCGCCCGATATTCAGTTCAATTTCTGGTGGGCGGCGTCCTCCACGGAACCGACCGAGGTGGTCGATGTGTATGGCGTCTGGCGCTGGACGCCGCATCCATTTGCGCTCGGCCAGCCATGGCAAGGCGTGGCGCCGGACCCCCTGCTTACGCCCGCTGCCGCCGGCATACGCCTATCTGGCCAGCGCCAAGAGGCGACCCGGCAAACCATCGGCTGGTCGGTCGCGCAAGGTCAGTACGAGGTCCGGATACAGAAAACCACGGCCGATATTAAAGACACCCGAGAATCCAACGAATCGGCCGTCAATCAGATCCTGTGCTACCAGCCCGATACGGCCGACTATACCGGCCAATGGCGCCTTGCCGTGCGCATCAAGGCGACTGCGCAGCTTAATGGCGCGATCGATGAGTTCAGCGCCATCTGCAGCATGTTTTGCTATGTCTGGAACGGGTCGACCTGGGTATGGGCCGAGTCGTCCAACCCGGCCTGGTGGTTTCTTTGGTACGCCCGCGGCGCCCGTAAGGCCAACGGCGACCGAATCTATGGCGCTGGTTTTGCGGACACTCAAATCGAAATCGAAGCCATCAAAGCCTGGGGAGCTTGGTGTGATCAGAAAAAGCTCACCTTTAACTATGTCCTCACCGAGAAAAAAAGTGTCCATGACGTACTGACCATGATTGCCCGTGCGGGCCGGGCCTCCTACACCTGGCAAACCGGCAAGCTGGGCGTGATCTGGGACGCGGCCAACCTGCCCGTGGTGGCCATGATCGGGCCCTACAACATCAAGGCCGGCACGTTTGAGGTGAACTATGCCAACGATGCGACCGCCGATGAGGTGGTGTGCAATTTCATCAATCCGGCTCGTAACTGGCAGCTCGATAGTGTGCGCGTCCAGGTGCCCAATGTCGCCAAAACCAACACCACGGCCACGCTCGACCTGGACGGCTGTACCGATGTCGACATGGCCGGGCGCGAAGCCAATCTGATTGCCGCCTCCCAGGCGTTCCAGCGCCGGCGCGTGTCCTGGGAAATGGATATTGAGGGCATGGTGGCCACGCGAGGCGATGTGGTGCAGTTTAGCCATGACCTCACGGTCTGGAGCTATGCAGGTCGGTGCCTGGCGCTCACCCGCACGACGATCACGCTCGATCGCACCGTACCCTCGGGCGGTACCGGCTGGGTGTCGCTGCGCGATCCGTCCGGCACGATGCAATTGATCCAGGTGAGCGCGCCGATGGGCGACACCGAGGCGCTCACAATCATTACCGCCTTGCCAGCCGACTTCCCGGTACCGGGCGATGCGGGCTACGAGGATATTGTGCCCATGGACTGGGCCTGGCAGTTCGATCCGCTGGCCACCCCGGGTCGGCGCATCAAGATCATCGACGCCCAGCCCGCTGGCGAGGATGGCGTGAAATTCATCGGTATTGATGACGACCCGGATTATTACGCCAGCGAAACCAACCTCTATGGCTATACGCCGCCCAGAGACGGGGCGTTGCTCGGCGGCGTAATTTTTGGTGTGACATTCTCCGAGGAAATTACGAGCGTTGCCGGCGACATGATCCGCGTGACGGCGTTCTGGTCGAGTGCGAGCAGCGACACAAAAGTCCAGGTGATTGTCTCGATCAACGGAGTGGCGCAACCAGCAATCACCACGCTTGCCCGCACGATGGACCTCTCTGCGCACACGGGCGATGTGATTAAGTTTGCTGTCACGCCGATCCCGGCGTCTGGGCGCGGCACCACCTTTAATGCGGCCTACACCGTCCAGGGCTTGCTCGCGCCTCTGCCCACCGTCACGGGACTCACCAACGTATTTCGCGATGGTTTGACGGCGCTCGTTTGGGACCGTGTGGTCGATGTGCGGACTCCGACCTATGAGGTGCGCCTGGGCTCGACCTGGATCAATTCAAGGACCGTGGCCATCACGTCGAACCTCGATATCCTGGCCATTGGCAACGGACTGTATTTTGTGGCGGCGCGATTCGCCACCGCCGCGGGCGTCGTGATTTACGGCACACCCGACAGTCTGCAGATCTCGGGAGCCACGCTCGTTCGCAATGTGCTCGTCACAGTCGACGAGGACCCGGCCTGGCCTGGCACGGTCGCCGGTGGCGCTATCGTTTTAGGCGATCAACTCACGCTGGCCGGCACGGGCGACATCCTGGCCTGTGCTGATGTGCTGGCATTGGATGACGTGCTCTGGTATGGCGGCGTCGAACCGAGCGGAACCTACCGGACTGATGCAGGCAACATGGTTGATATCGGCTACGCCACGCCAGTTCGCGTGGATTTTACGATTGCGGAATTTGCATTCAATTTTCATGAAAACGTTCTGGCGCTCGACGATGTGTTGGGTGTGGCCGACATCCTAAACGAATCGAACCGCCAGCATTACAAGGTGCGCCCGCAAATTTGCAGCGCCGGCAACGATGGCGTCTTTACGCCTTGGCGTGATTACGTGCCGGGCCTTATCAATGCTCGGTATTTCGACGTGCGGCTCGTGCTCGATACCGACGATGCGCTCATCGTGCCGTTTGTGACCGAGTTCTCCTGGACGATTGACGTGCCCGACTTGGTGCAGCAAGACATCAATCTCACGATTCCGGCCGCCGGCCTGCACGTCACGTATCCGAAGCCGTTCCATGCGAAACCGAACGTCCAGATCGCGACCTATGACGCCCAGGACGGCGATCGCTATGTGCTTTCCAATGCGACCGAAACCGGGCACGACATCCAAATGATCAACGGCACGACGGCCGTATCTCGAAACATTAACGGCTTTTACCAGGGGTATTGATATGACTCAAGAAGCAGTACAAATTACCACCACGCCGCCGCTGCCTGGGCTGCAGCTGGTACAAGACATCAATAAGGCGCTCGAAACCATCGCGACCGCTTTCGCAGGCCCTGCTGCCCCAACCACTACGTGGCCCAATATGTTATGGGTCGATACCGGCAGCTCCGCCCTCTTTCTGCGGCGTCGCAATGCCACAAATACGGATTGGACAATTGAAGGGCAGCTAGGAAAGCAGGCATTTCAAAATTTACCCAGTGCCGATTCAGGCATCATCTTAGTGGATAGCATTGGCCTAATGAAATGGGATGCTACGGATGCAAAATATTACCGAGTCCCTACGTACTCTAATCGTGTCGTCATCTCATCAAGCGGCAATTTTACGCCCGACATATACACCAAATATGGCCGGGTCACGATGGTCGGAGGCGGCGGGGGCGGCGCTTACAGTGATGCGAACGCATCGGGTTGCTCAGGCGGAGGTGGTGGTGGCGGCGCCGGTGAGTACAGATCCCCTACCAATATTACTCTAACACCAGGTGTTGCCATGGCAGCGGTCATCGGCGCCGGAGGAACAACCGGCACATCGACAACTAATGCTACGGCTGGCGGCTCGACGTCTTTTGCCGGGATAACAGCGACAGGCGGAGCCGGCGGAAAACGGGCATCGGCCGAATGGGGCGGTGCTGGTGGTGACAGTAGTGGTGGGGCCGGAACCAATGGCTCAACAACCTCCGGCCCGACCGGATGCGGCGGGGCCGGAGGTTCGTCGCCCCTGGGTTCCGGTGGTGCTGGCGGCGCCGGGAGCGCCACTGTTGGCGCGGCAGGCGCGGTAGGATCGTCTGGAAAAGGATCAGGCTCGGGCGGCGGCGGTGCCGGTGGGTCGCGGCAAACAAGCACGTACGCATCGGGTGGCAGCGGCGCGGCTGGCGTAATTATTCTGGAGTATTAATAATATGCGAGCACATATTATCGAAAATGGTGTCGTTATCAATACGATTGAGGTTGATGACCTGCAGTATCCTGTCGGCGCGAATCAAATACTTATTGACGGCGGTATGGGTGGCATAGGCTGGACGTGGGATGGGTCTGTGTTGACGGCTCCCGCAATAACACTTCCTGTGCAGCCACCAAAAACGGTTTTCTCGTCGCTCGAATATCTGTCGAAATTCACTGACGCGGAATACCAGGCGGCGCGTACCGGCCCCATGGCGATTCAGCGTGGCCTGGACATGCTCATCGCTGCGCAGTTCATCGACTTGAACGATCCGCGTGTGGGCGAGTACCTGGCGGCGATGGTGACCGCAGGCATCATCGACGAGACCCGAAAAACCGAACTGCTCACGCCTCAAGCCGCTTAGCGGTTTTTTTACGTCCGAAGGAACGCGAATGCAACTGCCCGAAACGCTTTCGGAAACAAAGCTGTGGACGCTCGGCCTGGGCGCGCTGGGCGCCGTGATGTCTCTGTCTTCAATTAAGGGTATGTCTTGGCGACAAAAACTCGCCATGGGCATATCCGGGGCAGTGATTGCGGCGCTTTTCGCACAGCCCATTATCGACTTAGTGAACATGCCTCCCGGCTGGTCGGGCGGTATTGCATATCTAGTTGGGATGTTTGGCTGGGCGGTAGTGGACAAGACGATATCCACAATTCGTGAAGCGGATCTTTGGTCATTGGTATCCGACATTGTGCGCAGTTGGTTGGCGCGACGAGGAGGTTGATATGTGGTGGCTCTACACAGACATTGCGGCAAATCTCATTGTGGCGGCGGCCAGCGCCTGGGCGGTCATGTCGCCCAGGGTCAATGACGGCTTGTTTGGCAAGCTGGCTCTCATTTTGCTGTGCTTTGCGGCGTTTGCTAACGCGGCCTGGGCCTGGCAATACCCGGTCAACGTTGATCGTAGTGAGGTGCTTTTTAATTCGGCGGCGGCCTGCATGGCCGTGCGCTGTTATTGGATCAAGCGTCATCGGGCCAGTACCCGGCGCTGGCTCAGAAAGGAAAAATCATGAATCTATCCGAACACTTTACGCTGGCCGAATTTACGCGTAGCGACACCGCCATGCGCCTGAAAATCGACAATACTCCCAGCGCTGAACATCTGACCAACCTTACGCGACTGGCTGCTGCGCTGGAAGACGTACGGGCCCTGCTCGGCCACCCGATTATTATCACTAGCGGTTATCGGTCACCTGCGTTGAATCGCGCTGTCGACGGTGTATCGAACAGCAGCCATTGTCTTGGCCAGGCCGCAGACTTTCATTGCCCTGGCTTTGGTGATGACATGACCGTGTGCCGGATGATTTCGGCCAGCCGTCTGAAATTCGATCAGCTTATTTTTGAGCAGGCCCGCTCGAGCTGGGTGCATCTCGGCATCGGTGATCAAATGCGCCGAGACGTGATCAGTTGGCGCTCTGGCCGAGGATACCGCGCCGGCATCGTGAGAATCGAATGATGTGGACTTTGCTCTGGCCCAAGATCAGCAAATATGTGATCGGCGCCGGCATCTTGGTCGCCTTGGTGCTGGCTGTGTTGGGCTACGGGCACCACCAATACACCGCCGGTCACGTCCAGGCGAAGGCCGATGCGGCCGTCGCCGCCCGAAGCCTCGAAATTGCCATGCAGGAGGAAAAAGATCGTGCTGATGCCAACCACCGCGGGGCTGTCCTGGCCCGCCAAGCTGCTGAAAAAACTGCTGATGCTGAGCGTGCTCGTCTTGACGGGCTGCTGCAGCACTACCGTCGTCTCGCCAAAGCTGCCGGCGCCGGCGGCCGACCTGATGCAACCGGTCCCGACTGGATCGGCGTATTCGGCGCGTGTTACGCGGAATATGCAGAGCTGGGCAAAGATGCTGGACAGCTCGCCGACCAAGTGAACGGATTGCAAGGTTATATTCAGGCGATTCGGAAATGATTAATACAAACAGGACGTTTAAATTTAGCCTTGTATAGGCCCAGGCGGAGGTGGGCCAAAGGCAAGCTGCACCTGAAAAGGCGACTGTGGCGTTGCGATTGGCGCGGCCATTTGAACAAACGTTTTCCCTAGATGACTTTCAATGATTTTTGCTGCGGGCGTGCTAGAAAATGTAATAGTGTAAGCGTGAAATACGGATAGAACCGCATCCTGAAGTTGCTGATCTTCCTCTAGTCGAACTATTTTCAACCCCTGAGCCTCAAGGTCATCTCTATGGAGAAAACGGGAATGAGTCTTATGGTTCGCATGATTCCCTAACCAACCAGCAACCGTTTTCGCACGCTCAACATCATCCTTCAGCATATAGCTAGATAGCCAATCCTTCACCAAAGTCACGGACAGATCGCTCGCGTTTTGACATTGAACCAAGAGATCAGGCCCATATTGACTTAACATTGGGATCCAAGATGCTAGCTTACTCTGGTCGCGGGAAATCTCTTCTTGAGCCTTATTAAATTGAGCGAGAATCGCTTGCGCAGCGACCATTCTCGCCCCGAGTGGCGTTTGGAGAACAAATTGCGGATCGATTGGCCCCAAAAAGGAATGACGTCCCATGATAATTTCATCGCAGGACGTTGCTAACATCGTTGCCGCAGACATAGCGGCATGGGGAATAATTGCACGAATATGAGAGAACTTTTGTCGTAGATATCGAACTATTGCCTCGACTCCCTCGAGCGACCCGCCCGGGCTATGTATTATGAGGTCGAGTCTATCTTCAGTAATGCCTTTCATTACTTCCATAAATCCAGGCACATCGCCAATTCCGACACTAATTATCGCGGGATCTAAGCCTGGCGTAGGTTGAGTCCAACGTGATGCATATACAAATGTAGGGCGCCGGGTTTGCTCAAATAAACGCAACAAGTATTTGCGACGCAACTCATCGAAGTTCTGAGGCTGAGTAGCATTTAACTCCTGAAGCATTTCGCCCCATGTTGACATAGCAGCTTCCGTTTAGCGTGTTGCGGGGGAATTTAAGCCATTCGTCGTAGTCGACTGTCCATAAATTACGCTTGCATTGACAGCATAAGCATGCGTATCCACAGCTGCCTGTGCCGCTTGATAAACCTGCATGGCAGTCATAACCCCAGCATTTTGCATGGCGGCTTTCAGCAATTCATCATGTCGCAGCCGCAGTTCTTCCGGTTTCATGGTTGATACCTCAGCAGTTAATTGTTTCGATTTGTATTTATATATATTAGAGTTACTAGAATAACATACGCAAGCACTAAATTAAGTTTACTCAGTTTTGTAGAACCTTGGCTCTGAAACCCGCATAAACATTAGAGCTAGATTTCGATTATTTTCTACAGACCTATACTTTAACTTATTGATTAATTTAAATTATTTCAGTTCAAATTATTCGATTGTGATTCCAGTTGTCGTGGGTTCGAGCCCCATCGGTCACCCCAAAAAACACTTGCAAGTCCGCGCGCGTTGCGTTTTCGGCTTTCGCGATATACCGCGGCCCGGCAACCTAAACAAAATCGACGCCTCAGTATCGGCCCGCCTTTCAGCGGGCTTTTTTGCATTCCTGGAACGCCACGGCATCAATCTATATTCCGGAACACATCTGTTCTATATACTACTAAGGCCCGGAATCTTGCCGCCTGGGTGCGAGTACCCGGCGATAACTCGCCACACCATTGCGGTCATTCACGACATTGCCCTGGCCTCGACAGATATGTACTCATTGCATGATTTAATCCTCGCATATTGGCCTCATCTTGTTTTTTTAATCAGCTTTGTTTCAGGCGCAGCGGCGGCCACCCATGCCGCCATGACCAAGAACGACGTACGTGCGGCCATAGGATGGGTAGGCGTCATCCTGATGTCGCCCATATTCGGACCGCTGTTTTACCTGGTGGCGGGAATCAACCGGGTGCGCCGCGACCGGATTTCGCAGCAACGCGACGAGGCGTTGAAAGATTACTCGAATAAGCAGGCAGTGCCGGTCGCCGATGTCGGCGCCGACTCGGCTCCCCAGTTCATTTCCCTTCGCACCTTGGGCGACCGCATCAGCGGCTTTCCCCTGCGCGGCAACAACCACATCAAGATTCTGGTGGGCGGCGACCAGGCCTACCCGGCCATGATCGCCGCCATTCACGGCGCGAAGAAAACCATCGCCCTGCAAACCTATATTTTCGACAACGACGAGGTCGGCCGCGAGTTTGTCCAGGCCTTGGCCCAGGCCAAGGAGCGCGGTGTTGAAATACGGATCCTGATCGATTCGATCGGTTCGAAATACTCCCGCCCTCCCATTATCGGCCTGCTGCACAAACACGGCATTACGACGGCCCTGTTCATGACCAACCCCCTGGGCATGAAAATGCCCTACGCCAATCTGCGCAGCCACCGCAAGATCCTGATCGTCGACGGCCGGCATGGATTCACCGGCGGCATGAACATACGGGAAGGCTTTGTATCGGCGATTGCCAAACAGCACGTGGCCGGCGATACGCACTTTCAGGTCGAAGGCCCTATCGTGCTGCAGCTCACATCCGTGTTTGCCCACGACTGGGAATTCACCACCAAGGAAACACTACCCTACGCGACGTGGTGCAGCGACGACTGGAACGTGCCATTGCCCGAGATGCCGGCGCGCTGCATACGTTCAGGACCGGACCGGTTCATCAGCAGCACGCACAACATGCTGCTTGGCGCCTTTGCCGTAGCCCAACAACACATACGCATCCAGTCGCCCTATTTCCTGCCCGATCAAATATTGATCGGCGCCATCAATACCGCGGCGCGGCGCGGCATCCAGGTCGATATTGTCATTCCGGGGCGCAACAACCTGCGCCTGGTCAACTATGCCATGACGGCGCAACTCGACCAAGTGATACGCAACGGCTGCCGGGTCTGGCGCGCCAGCGGCAACTTCAACCATTCGAAGCTGATCACCATTGACGGCGCCTGGTCTTACGTAGGCTCGTCGAACCTCGATCCCCGCAGCCTGCGCCTGAACTTCGAGCTGGATATCGAAATATACAATCGCGGCATCGCCCAGGACATCGAACGCATGATCGACAGCGAAATCGAACACGCCGACCCTGTATCGCTGGCTGGACTGGCTGAGATCCCCTTCAGAAAACGGCTGCGCAACAAAATCATCTGGCTTGCCAGCCCTTATCTGTAGGGGCTTATAGAGTTTCTACGTTCAATGACGGCAAGGATGCAACCAGGTCGGCAAAGCGCTGCCCCTGGATAGTGACGTGCTGACGCAAAAGCTCGACCGTTAAATCGCTGTCGCCGGCAATAATTGCCTCGACGATCTTTTCGTGTTCGCAATAAGACGCCTTCGTCCGATCGCGTACCCGCAACTGCAGCCGCCGATAGGGCCGCAATCGCCGATGCAGAGATCGCGCCTGTTCCGCAAGAAATGTATTGCGGCTGCCTGAGTAGATTTGTTCGTGAAATGCTTCGTTCCTATAGAAGTACTCATCCGGATCGGACGCATCGCACGCATCCTTGCATGCCTGATGCGCAGCCAATAGCGCGCGATGCTCGACCGCGGACATGCGGCGCGCGGCCAGCCGGCCGCACATGGCCTCGATCTCGGCCATCACTTCGAACATTTCGATAAGCTGCTGAGGCCCCACTTCGGCCACAATCGCGCCGCGACGCGGACGCATGACGATGATGCCCGTGGAGGAAAGCTGAATCAGCGCCTCTCGAATCGGAGTGCGCGACACCCCAAACTCTTCCGCCAGCGTGGCTTCATCCAAATGCTGGCCTGGCTTCAAAGTGCCGACCGCAATCATCTCTTCAATCGATTCGCGCAGGGCTTCGGACCTGTTTTTGACATTTGACGTAGTAGCCATATTGTATTCGGCGCCCTGTTATTGACCGCAATTATTTCTTGACAGTGAATGCAATTTAGTAGAATCTAGTATACAAGATCTAATAAAAAATATATTTAATTATTACTACAACTGAGGAAGACAAATGACATCACTCACACGCAGAACACTGCTCGGCGCGCTGGCCACCACCCCTTTGTGGGGAATTCCTTCGGCGTGGGCGCAAACAGCAGTCAAGCTGAAAATCTCGCACCAGTTCCCGGGCGGCACTATCAAAGAAGGCGATTTTCGCGATCGCCTGACCCGCACGTTTGCCGAGGAAGTCGGCAAACGCACCAAAGGCAGCCTGAGCTTCGACATCTATCCCGGCTCGTCGCTAATGAAGACCAATGCGCAGTTTTCCGCATTGCGCAAGGGCGCACTGGACATATCGCTGGTACCGCTGAATTATGCCGGGGGCGAAGTACAGGAAGCGAACATCGGGCTCATGCCCGGGTTGGTAACCTCTTATGAGCAAGGCGCCCGCTGGAAAAATGCCGAAGTGGGTAAAGAGCTGGCCCGAATCCTGGCGCAAAAAGGCATCATCATCGTTAGCTGGATCTGGCAGGCGGGCGGCGTCGCGTCCCGCGGCAAGCCCGTCGTCAACCCGGAAGACGCCAAAGGATTGAAAGTTCGCGGCGGGTCGCGCGACATGGATTTGATACTCAAGTCAGCCGGCGCCGCCGTCGTCTCGATGCCCTCCAACGAAATCTACGCAGCGATGCAGACCGGCACAATGGATGCCGCCATGACGTCCTCGACATCGCTGATCTCATTCCGTCTTGAAGAAGTCTCCAAGAGCCTGACCAGCGGCCGCGACAAAGCGTACTGGTATATGTTCGAGCCCGTGTTGATGTCGAAAATAATCTTCGATAAGCTCACCAAGGATCAACAGGCCGCCATCATGGCAGTGGGCGCGGAAATGGAGCAATTCGCGCTGCAAGGGGCGAAGGCGGACGACGTCAAACTGGCAACGGTTTATGAAAAAGCCGGCGTCAAGGTGGTTGACCTGAACGCCGCCGAAGTCAAGAAATGGCAGGACATCGCGCGCACCACCGCCTGGAAAGACTATGCCGGCAAAAATGCCAATTGCGCCAAATTGCTGGCATTGGCGGAGAAGCTTCTGTGAGCAAAGGCGTCGAAACAACGCCGTCCGTCATAAATGATGTCTCCAACAATCCCGGCCTGAAGGCATTCATCGCATTGCTCGATGGTTTCAACAAAGCCGCGCTGTGGTTGTCCATGGCCGCGCTCTGGGTAACATCGGTAATCCTGACGTACTCAGTCGTGGCCCGCTACTTTCTTCGCATTCCAACCGACTGGCAGGATGAAGCATCAATTTTCATGCTGGTCGGAGTGGTATTCCTGACGGCCGCCTACGTGCAATCGCATCGCGGCCATATCGGGATCGAAGCGCTGGCCTCCATGCTGCCGGCAGGCGTCAACAAAGTACGGATGTTCATCACCGATCTGGCATCCCTGCTCTTCTGCCTGTTTTTTTCGTGGAAATCCTGGACGCTTTGCTACGAGGCATGGGCCGAAGGCCAAACCACATCATCCAATTTCGCACCGCCACTATGGATTCCGTATTCCCTGATGGCGGTCGGAATGAGTGCCTTGACTCTCCAGATCCTGGCTCAGGTTCTGGCCCATATCAATGACACACGGAACCGGAAATGGACCCACTCGTCTTAGGTTCCTTGTATGGAATCGTAACCCTGGTCGTCATGTTCACGGGCATGCCGATTGCTTTTTCCCTGGGCGCGGTAGCCACGGGCTTCATGTATTTTTTCATGCCGGCGGCTTCGCTCGACACAGTGACGCAAAACGTCTATGAAGAAATCGCTTCGATCACCCTGCTGTCAATACCGCTATTCATTTTGAAGGGCGCCGTCATAGGCAAGTCTCCGGCAGGCAGGGATCTGTATTCGGCCATTCATGTCTGGCTGCATCGCGTTCCGGGCGGCCTGGGCATCGCCAATGTATTTGCCTGTGCCATATTCGCCGCGATGGCGGGCTCCTCGCCCGCAACCTGTTTTGCCATCGGTTCCGCCGGAATTCCCGAAATGCGCGCACGCGGCTATTCGCCGAGCTTCGCCGCCGGGATTATTGCGGCGGGGGGAACACTGGGCATCTTGCTGCCTCCGTCGATCACGATGATCCTGTATGCGGTCGCGGCGGAACAGTCGCTGGGGCGCCTGTTCCTGGCCGGAATCGGGCCGGGCATATTGCTGGTGGCGCTGTTTTCCGGCTACGCCGTATTCCGCGCTCGCAAAGAATATCGCATCGCCTACGATATTTACAAGAACGGCGGCGAAAAATCGACTTGCCTGGAAAACGAGCATTTCACGCTAAGACAAAAAATGGAAATGTTGCCGCGCGTCTTGCCATTCGTATTCCTGCTGATCGGGGTAATGGTCGCGTTGTACGGCGGCTTTGCCACGCCTTCTGAAACGGCCGGCGTGGGAGCTTTGCTCGCAATCTCGTTGATTGTCGTGGTGTACAGGATCTGGAAGCCGAAAGACTTGGCGCCTTACCTGACCTCCGCCATCCGCGAGTCCGGAATGCTGTTGATGATAGTCGGGATGTCCTTGTTGTATTCCTATGTAATGAGCTATCTGCACATCAGCCAATCCGCGGCGGAATGGGTCGTCGACCTGCATTTGTCAAAGTGGCTGCTGCTGGGAACGATCCTGATACTGGTCCTGTGCCTGGGTTTCTTCCTGCCGCCGGTATCCGTCATATTGATGACGGCGCCGATTATCCTGCCGCCATTGAAAGCGGCTGGATTCGACTTGATCTGGTTCGGCGTAGTCATGACCATCGTCATGGAGATGGGCCTGATTCACCCCCCTGTCGGACTGAATATATTCATCATTAAAAATATTGCGCCGGACATCTCGCTCGCGCAAGTAATCAAGGGCACCTTGCCATTTCTGGCACTGATGTTCCTGGGGATATTGCTACTCTGTCTGTTCCCTGGAATCGCAACAGGAATACCGGATGTCCTGATGGGAATCAATAAATGAACATGGCTGACCGGGCCTGGGATACCAGGCGAAGCAACACAGCCCAACGCCTCGCCCGCGCAAGGTCGGCACTGGGTGCTGTGCTTGCAGGCAAGTTGCTGCCCGCAGCGCATATCAACGATCTCCTGTACAGCGTGCTCGAGCCGGGCGACCGGGTCTGCCTCGAAGGCAACAACCAGAAACAGGCCGACTTTCTCGCAAAAGCGCTGGCCAGTCTCGACTCGACGCGCATCAACGGCTTACACATGCTGTTGTCGGTGCTGGCGCTGCCCGAACATCTCGATGTGTTCGAACGAGGCATTGCGTCGCAGCTGGACTTCTCGTTCTCCGGGCCTCAAGCCGGACGGCTGGCCAGGCTTGCATCGGCCGGCAAACTCAATATCGGCGCAATCCATACCTATCTGGAACTATTCGGCCGCTATTTCATCGACCTGACCCCGCGTGTCGCCCTGGTGGTAGCGCAATCCGCCGACCACAACGGCAATTTGTACACCGGCCCGAACACGGAAGACACCCCCGCAATCGTCGAAGCCACCGCATTCAAGAGCGGCATCGTGATCGCCCAGGTAAACGAAATCGTGGATGTGCTTCCACGCGTGGATATACCGGCCGACTGGGTAAATTTTGTAGTGCAAAGCCCTGCGCCGTATTACATCGAGCCGCTATTTACCCGCGATCCCGCAAAAATTTCAGAGCTGCAGATCCTGATGGCAATGATGGCCATCAAAGGCATCTATGCCGAATACGGAGTGCAAAAACTGAATCACGGTATCGGTTTCAATACCGCCGCCATCGAATTGCTTTTGCCGACCTACGCCGAGTCGCTCGGATTAAAAGGGAAAATCTGCAAGTATTGGGCGCTCAACCCCCACCCCGCATTAATTCCGGCAATCGAAGCCGGCTTTGTCGAATCAATCCATTCCTTCGGTTCTGAATTAGGCATGGAAGAATACATTCGCGCCCGATCCGATATTTTCTTTGTCGGCCACGATGGGTCCATGCGCAGCAATCGCGCACTGTGCCAGGCCGCCGGCCACTATGCTTGCGATATGTTCATAGGCTCCACACTGCAAATCGATCTGCAAGGCAATTCATCGACCGCAACCCTGGGCAGAATGTCGGGCTTTGGCGGAGCCCCCAATATGGGGGCCGATGCGCGCGGACGGCGCCATGCCAGTCCCGCATGGCTGAAGGCGGGCCAACAGGCGAGTAAGGGAAAATCCCTTATCCCCCATGGCCGGAAACTGGTGGTGCAAATTGTCGAAACCTATCGCGAACGCATGCAACCCGCCTTTGTGGAAACCCTGGACGCATGGCAGCTTGCCGAACAAACCGGCATGCCTATCCCGCCAGTCATGATTTACGGCGATGATGTCACGCATATCCTGACTGAAGAAGGGATTGCAAATCTACTGCTGTGCCGCAGCGATGAAGAGCGGGAGCAGGCAATCCGCGGTGTGGCAGGCTACACACCCGTTGGGCAGGCCCGCGACAGGCGCATGGTGGAAAACCTTCGCGACCGCGGCATTATTCAAAGGGCGGAAGATCTCGGCGTCGACAAGCGGTCGGCAACCCGGGATTTGCTCGCAGCCAAAACAATGAAGGACCTGGTCCGCGCATCGGGTGGCTTATACAACCCGCCAAAGTCTTTCAGAAACTGGTAATACACGCATGGAAACCTTGAATTTTCACTTTGAAAATGGCCTGCGCCACATACCCGCGCAGCCTGAGCTGGTCGGTGTCGTCAGCTCCGGGAACCTGGAAGTACTGGTCGAAAACGCAGCGCTACAGGGCGGCTGCGCGATTGAAATCAAAACCGCGGCAAACGGCTTTGCCGCGATATGGGAAGCAGTGGTAACGGATTTCAATCAACGCTGGCAATTGTCCGACGCACGCATTTCAATCAATGATATGGGGGCAACGCCCGCAGTCGTCAGGCTGCGCCTGGACCAGGCAATAGAAACGCTGCTGGAGCGCGCGTCATGAACAGCTATCTGGAATCAAACGCCCGCGAGCGGATACATGGTTTATTGGATAAAGGCACTTTCGAAGAATTCCTGCCCCCTGGAATACGGCTCGTCAGCCCCCATTTGGCGCAACTCGATGCTCCGGTTTCATTCGATGACGGCGTGGTGATCGGGCAGGGTCTGCTTTGCGGCACGCGCATATTCGCCGCGGCGCAGGAAGGCGGATTCATGGGTGGCGCGGTGGGGGAAGTTCATGGCGCCAAGCTGGTTGGCCTATTGAAACGCGCCATTGCCGAAAATGTCGCTGCCGTTATCCTGTTGCTGGACACCGGCGGCGTGCGCTTGCACGAAGCCAACGCCGGCCTCATCGCGGTATCCGAAGTCATGCGTGCGGTACTGGATGCCCGAGCCGCGGGTATTCCTGTGATTGGGTTGATCGGCGGGTCGAACGGCTGCTTTGGAGGCATGGGTATTGTTGCTCGATGCACGAACGCGATTGTAATGTCGGAAGAGGGGCGGATGGCGATATCGGGACCGGAAGTCATTGAAACAGCCAACGGAGTAGAAGAATTCGATTCGCGCGACCGGGCACTGGTCTGGCGTACCACAGGCGGCAAGCACCGCTATCTGCTGGGAGATTGCCAAACCCTCATAGCCGACGATACGGCAGCTTTCCGGCAAGCCGCCTACGACGCGATGCAGGCGTGCATTAAAACGGGGGCTGAACTGACGCTCACCGCGCTGGAATCCGAACAAAGATTGCTGGAAAATCGCCTGCACGAGTTCTCAACACATACCGAGCCCATGGACATCTGGCATCAGCTTGGCATACCGAATCCTGAAATCGTTCCCATGCTGGAAGCCCAAGCCTTCAGCGAATATGCCGCTCAATATCGCCTGGGAGCCTGATGATGGAATGGAAAGAGCTTGCACGGCAACTGTTCCCCGAAGGCCAGTCCATTATCGAGCAGGATAGCTTCCTGTCGGGAACGGCGCAGGTACAAGGCAAGACCATCGCCGTTATCGGAACAACGAATCACACATCGATCGGCATCGAGATTGCCTTGTCCCAGGCGAAGGCGGTATTGCAAGTCGTTCGCAATCATCCGCAACGAACAATTCTCCTTCTGGTCGATACACAGGGGCAGCGCCTGCGCCATCGTGATGAAATGCTGGGAATCAACAGCTATATGGCGCATTTGGGAAAATGCGTCGACCTGGCGCGACGCCGCGGCCACCAGGTCATCGCCCTTGTATACGACCAGGCGCTTTCGGGCGGCTTCATTGCCAGCGGCCTGATGGCCGACGCCTGCTATGCATTGCCGGAATCGACTATTCGCGTCATGGGCCTGCCGGCAATGGCGCGCATTACCAAGGTTCCGGAACAGACATTGATCGAACTGGCAAAGGAAAATCCCGTTTTCGCTCCCGGCCCGAAAAACTACTTTCGCATGGGCGGAATCGAAGCAATCTGGGACAGCAATTTCTCCGCACAATTGATTGCGGCGCTTGCAAGTACGAATTCATCGGATCAACGCACTTCGTTAGGCCTGAGCCGAGGAGGCCGCAAACTGGCCTATCCTGTGGCGGAAGCAGTGATTTCCGGGGCTCATGTTCAAGCGGCATGACCTGGCCTGGCTAACGGACGCAGGCTGGCGGGCGAGCCGCGACAGCGTTGCGCCAAAGTACCATCCCGCATTGGAGCGCTGGCAACGGAGCGGTTGGCCAGCGGTTGTACGGCGCACGGATCCCGATGCGATGCCCAATCAAGTCTGCTTGGGCATCGCGCTGCCGCCCGATTCGGTCACCCGCCAAAAAATCCGTATTTCATTGCGCGCACCCATTTCCGAGACAAGCCGGACCATGCCTCCGCTTGCCATCGATGCCATCATCGCCACCGCGCCTGCGCCCTGGCGGCATCAGCTGCAATTGCTGGCTGGGCAAGCCGTTCAACGCGGCCTGGTGTTCAAGGTTTATGGCTCCATCGCATGGCAAGCACTGACTGCCGTATCTTATGTGACGGCAAGCTCGGATATCGACATGCTGTTTTCGCCAACAACTCGCACCCAACTCGAAGACGGGCTTGCCCTTCTGGAACACCATGCAGGAATTTTGCCACTGGATGGGGAAACCTTATTCCCTTCGGGACAAGCGGTCGCCTGGAAAGAATGGGTACAGGCGATACGCTGCGGAATCAATTCGCGCGTTCTCGTCAAGGAAAATTCCAGCGTGCACCTGACCACGACATCCGCGCTGCTGGCATCGCTTGGAAATATCGAGGCGATATCATGCGCGGGCTAGCATCCACGCATAGGCCAGCGGCCCGGTCTCAATATTTACCGGCGCCAAAGCCCGCCGCAAAGCCGGCTTCAGGTGTGGACAAGCCATTCTGCGCGCACTTGGGCCGCCTTGCGGTGCGCAGCCTGCATGCCGAACTGATCTTGTATCCCAAGCCGGGGCTGGTATCGCTGGTCGACTGCGGCAGCCACCATGACATGACCGCGGCGACTTTCCTGCACAGCATGTTCTCATTGCGGCATTACTTCATAAATATAGCGGAAGCGGGAATGAACAATGCGCCCTTTGCCGCACTCAAGCATTTAGGCATGGAGGCCGAAGTCCGCATGCTGTCGGCCACGGGCGGCATCAATACCCATCGTGGCGCAATTTTTTCTCTTGGCTTGCTGTGCGCGGCAATGGGCCATTGTCGTGCCCATCGAGTCACCCTGTCCGCCCGGGCCATACGCAGTGCCTTATCGATCACATGGGGTGGTGCGCTGGCCGGACATATGCACTCGACATCGACAGACACTTCCATATCGCACGGCGCGCAAGTGGCAGTGAACCACGCAGCCAGCGGTGCCCGCGAGGAAGCCGCATTGGGGTTTCCTTCCATCTTCGACATTGCCCTACCCGCACTGGAACGGACACTGGAGGCCGGGCGCACTACGACTTGCGCACGGATCGACTCTTTTTTTTCGTTGATGGCGCATATCAGCGATACCAATGTGTACCATCGCGGCGGCATGGCAGGCGCGGCAACCGTCAGGAATCTTGCGCAACAATTCCTGGCTCTTGGGGGGACCGCACACCCCAATTGGAAAAACCGCGCACTGGATTGTCACCACACCTTCGTGCGTCAACGGCTCTCGCCCGGCGGCGCCGCCGATTTACTGGCTGCAACCTGCCTTGTCCATTCAGTGCTCTCGAATTGCCGGTGGAACAATGACTTGTCTTAGCCCGCACCTATACAAAAAGCCATGCAGCGCCTAGCCATTCTATGTCCTGGCCAGGGCGGCCAACATCCACATATGTTCGATTTGGCCAAAACCGATACACGTGTGGGAGGCCTGCTGGAACATTGGCTGCCGGAAGCCGTATGCGGCATGCCCTTGCAGGAAATACTCGACGATCACGAGCTGCTGTTCTCCAACCGCATCGCGCAGCCTTTGATCGTTGCCGCCGAGTTGGCTGTCTGGGAAGCCATCAAACTCAGTATCCCCCCGCCAGCCCTGGTAGCCGGCTACAGCATCGGGGAAGTTGCCTCTTACGGGGTGGCGGGCGCGCTTTCCGCCGACGAAACCATCGGCCTGGCAGCATTCCGCGCACGCTGCATGGATGCGCACGCCGAAGCGTCGGCCAGACAATCCCTTATGGCGGTCTCAGGCTTGCGCAGCACGGTTATCCATGAACTTATTACCCGGCACGGACTATCGATCGCGATTGAAAACGGGGAAGACAGCCTGATCCTGGGTGGCCTGCATCACGATTTGCAGGCTGTCGAGCCCCTGCTCGCGCAAATGGGCGGCCATACCGTTGCCATTCCCGTTGCCATAGCTTCGCACACGCCGTTGATGCTGGGCGCGGTGGCCCCATTCAGGGAAAAATTGGAACACTGCACGTTTGCAGATTTCACAAGCCCTGTAATATCAGGAGTATTGGCCGAGCTGATAGCCACAAAAGAGAAAGCAGTTACGCTTCTTCCGCGCCAGATTGCTGAAAAAATAGACTGGGCGGGATGCATGGACGCGTGCGCTGAAGCAGGTATAACCGTTGCTCTCGAGCTGGGCCCGGGCGGAGCATTATCGCGCATGCTGCGAGCAAGACACCCGACAATAGAAAGCCGTTCAGTATCGGATTTCCGTACGCTGCCCGGCGTATTGAAGTGGCTGGACAGGTCCCTTCGCTAGGCTGACACAATAGGGCGGCAGTGTCCTGGTGGGGTAGTTCGCTAGAGTATTTTTGGGTCGGGTGTTTATGGTACTCGGGTGTTTATGGTATTTGACGTTTTGGTATTTGAAGACGCCATCTATCGGGGCTTGGGGTCAGGACCGGCACGGCGTGCTTGATCCGGATCTACCTCGTCCAGGCGGGCGTCGGGCCAAACTCGCTACGCCGCTGGCGCGGCTACGCTCAAACATGGCCCGCCGAAGGCCCCCGCCTTCCCTACGGTAGCATCCGGCGCACGCCTTACGCCGGTCCTGACCCCAAGCCCCGATAGACGGCTCACATTAGGGCATGCCTGGAATCAACGTGCTTGCACCTACTGTTAATGGGCCTGCACCCATAGAACCGTTAACGTGCCCGCACTCATGCCTCCATCACGTCGCCACATCTACCTCGATTGACGACTTGGATGTACTAAAAGCACCCACCGCCTCAACGTAGCCTGTGATTGGCTAAACGCCGCTTCCCCAATGTATACCTCGAGGCATTTCCTCAACGCAAGCCGCAGGGTGGGCGGTGCTGTGTAGTCCGGCGGTAGTCCAGCGCCGGGTGCTGACGAAGGGAAGGCGGGGGCTTTCGGCGGGCCCTGTTTGAGTGGCGACCCGCAGCGCGGGGCGGCGCGAGTTGGCCCGACGCCCGCCTGGACGAGGCAGACCCGGGCAGTCGGATAGCGCAGCTAGCCGACCGCTGGACGTGCCGGACTGCACAGCACCGCCCACCCTGCGGCGTCTTTATAGAACCACCAACCACGCTACAGACAACACAGACCACAGTCATCGCTCAAGCCCAAAAACAGCTCAAAACAACAGTCATCGAAACACATTCAGCGCCATAAGCACTCGAACCGAAAATACTTTAGCCCTGTTCCTTGTAGGCCTCGCGCAGCACATTCTTCTGCACCTTGCCCATGGTGTTGCGCGGTAACTGATCTATGACATGAATACGCTTGGGCACCTTGAAATTGGCAATCAGCGCCTTCAGTTCTGTTTGCAGGCGCAGGCCATCGATAACCGCCCCCGGCCTCGGAACAATCACAGCCACCACAGCTTCGCCGAAATCCGGATGAGGCACACCAATAACCGCCGACTCGGCCACACCCGACATTTCATCGATGATGGCTTCAATTTCCTTGGGGTAGATATTGAAGCCGCCCGAAATGATCAGGTCTTTGCTGCGTCCGACTATCGAAAGATAATTACCCGGAATGCGCGCATCGCCGCCAAATCGACCTACGTCGCCGGTCTTGAACCAGCCATCGTCGGTGAACTCCTCGCGGGTTTTCTCGGGCATGCGCCAGTACCCTTTGAATACATTGGGCCCGCGCACCTGCACATTGCCGATTTCGCCCCCGGCCAACGCCCCATTGGCATCGTCGACCACACGCACCGACACACCAGGCAGGGCTTGCCCGACCGTGCCGGCCACACGCTCGCCCAAGGCCGGATCATAGGGATTGGACGTCAGCATTACTGTTTCGCTCATGCCATAGCGCTCCAGAATGACATGCCCCGTACGGGCCTGGAAATCCCTGAACGTTTCCGTCAGAAGCGGCGCGGAGCCGGAAATGAACAGCCTCATTTTGCCGCAAAGCTCGCGGGTAAATCGAGTGTCCGCCAACAAGCGCACATAATAGGTCGGCACTCCCATCATCATGGTGCTTTGCGGCAAATAGCGCAGCGCCTGCTCGATATCGAGCTTGGGCAGCCAGATCATCCTGGCTCCCGCCAACAAAGCCCCGTGCGAGGCCACAAACAGGCCATGCACATGGAAAATCGGCAACATATGCAGCAACACATCGTCCGCACGCCAGCCCCAATACGCTTTCAGCACCTGCGCATTCGACACCAGGTTCCGATGCGTCAACATCGCCCCCTTGCTGCGGCCGGTCGTCCCGGATGTATAGAGAATAGCCGCCAGATCATCGTCCTGGCTCATGGCGGTCTGAAACTCCGAAGACAGGTCCGCAGCGGCGGCAAGGCACGTGCCGCTGCCATCGTCGTCCATCGTGTACACATGAGCGGTATTCGTTTTCTTCGCCAGGCTGTCGATCCAGGCAAGATTCTTGCTTGCGCAGACCAATACCGATGGCTGGGCGTCGCCAAGGAAATATTCAACCTCGGCAGCCCGATAAGCGATATTCAGAGGCAAATAAACCAGGCCCGCGCGTATCGTCGCCAGATACAGCATCAGGGCCTCAGGAGATTTTTCAACTTGCACCGCAACACGGGCGCCCGCCGGCAGATCAAGCCGGCGCAGCAGATTGGCAAAACGCGCCGACAAATGATCGATATCGTCCCAACTGTAATCGCGTGCCGGCGTCTGGATCGCAACCTGGCTTCGATCGTCCGGGAAGCCCGACTCAAGTACCGCGTAAAGATTTGTGTTGCTCACTCAAAAAGTCTCCAAAATATTCTGCTCCGTCCGGCAAGGGCAAATTCGCCCCGCCAGCCTGGCTGTCAATAATCGCCAATGCGCGCGGAAAGGACAATCAGCGCCATTTCAGGCTGCGGGAAAGCCTCGGTTTTCCCGCAGCCAACTGCACCAGATTTGCATCCAGTTCATCCAGGTCGTAAAGATAATTCACCATGATCGCGCACGATTGCTCCAGGCCTTTGGCCGAGCAGTCGGCAGCCCAATTGATGCGTTCGATACGCGCACCGTTTCCCAAATGAAAGCGCGCCACCGGATCGAGCGGCTGGCCATTCTTCATGGCTTTCAGATAATGGGCCGCCAATTTCAGGCCGGTACGCTGCACCACTTCGGATGCCTGGCCGACGGCGGCTTTTTGCAATTGAGCAACCCATCTCACGCCGGCGCGGGCGCTCTCGTGGGCATACTGGTTATCGCTGCGATCGTGCAGCAGTTCCTGCAAAACCTGGCCATCCTGTTTACCCAGCCATGCCGCAAAGCCGGGAATCGGCGACAGAGTCGCAAACGACTTCAAGCGCGGCAATTCGCGCAGCAATTCTTCGATCACTCTCTTGAGCAGGAAATTGCCGAAACTGATGCCCCGCAGGCCCGCCTGCGTGTTGGAAATGGAATAGAAAATAGCCCAACGAGCCTTGTCCAGATCCGCCGCCGGCGACTGAGGATCCAGCAGCGCCTGTACATTGCCGGCCATTTGCGGCGCAAACGCGACTTCGACAAAAATCAGCGGGATATCGTCCATGCCGGGATGAAAAAATGCATAGCAGCGACGGTTTTTCGCAACCCTGTGCCGTAACTCTTCCCATGAATGGATCTCGTGCACGGCTTCATACTGGATCAGCTTTTCGAGCAGCGACGCCGGCGAATCCCAGGTAATGGGCTTGAGTTCGAGCATACCCACATCGAACCAAGTCGATAACAGGCCTTCAAGCTCGTGCTCCAGCACGGTCAAGCCGGCAATCTGCTTGCGCCAGCGCAGCATATCGGCGCGCAAGCCCACCAGGAACCGCAAACCATCGGCTTGCGCATTGAAACGCTTGAACAGGCGCAGCCCCTGATCGGTGCGCGGCTCGATGCCTGAGCTTGTCTGAGCCAGATTATTCAATAGGAAACGCCGTTCTTTGTCCTCAGCCGCCGCGTATCGGGTGCACCACTGCTTGGCCAACCGGTTTGCCGCCACATCGGTTAACCGCGCCGAAAACAGGCTTTCCGTTTCCACCGGATTGTTCGATCGATCGCCGTCCAGCCAGCGCCCCAGTCGGGCAATCAGGCCCGGCGCCTCGCCACGATTTTTTTCAATGGCTTCTTCAGGCATGGGATCAGCCAGCTCACGAGTGCCTGATTCTAGTATGGTCATGGACGAGCCCCCTGATAACCGAAGAACGTTGTTCGATGGAACCTTTGTTATGAATAATGGATTGTAATCCAGGACGGTATTTTTATAGGGCTCGGCTCCCTACCAAATAGGCCGTGCCGTGATGTATTGTCGCGTTACCCCGTGCCCGCAGAAAAAGGTGTTAGCGACCACCCAAAAAACTCTAACACGAGCGGGGGTGGCGGCCCAGGCAGGGTGAGCGAGCTTGAGTCCGCCGCGGCCGCAGCC
>NZ_BAAGUZ010000040.1:0-69225 GCF_054781135.1 Paralcaligenes ginsengisoli | reverse complement strand
GCCAGGACCGGACGAGGCGAGCCCACCCCGCCTGGGCCGCCACCCCCGCGTCTTAAGAACACAGATGACGAAGACAGCCATAAGGCGCCCCCAGTACACCGCCTATCGACCTCCCAAGACGGTATCTACGGACGCCGAGATGCCGCGCGGACGCGATTGGCCACCATGCGGTCGTACAGACGCGAGATCGCGGTGCTGCCGGTCTTGACGAAAAGAAAAGGAAAAATGCCGTGGATCAGGGCGGCCAGCGATGCCAGCAGCATGGACGAGCCAAATGAAAACGAGGCCGCCATATGCTCGAAGTAGTTTTCCCCGACCGAGGCGGGATGCGCCCTGAATAACTGGAATAGCCTGCTCATAATGGTCACCCGATTGCCTGCCTGTTGCCGCGTGTGATTTTTGCCCTGCGGATAGCAATCATTATGGCGTTTCCCGGATAGAAAAGGCATCCAAAAATCGCCGTATAATTCGATATAATGAGAAAAATATTCTCATAAATAGCAAATATGGATAAAAAAGATACTCAAATATTGGCTCTATTGCAAAATGACGCTTCAATCAGCCTGCACGATCTTGCGAAAGCCGTCAGCCTCTCGCCCACTCCGTGCTGGCGTCGGGTCCAGAAGCTGCGGGAAGAGGGGGCGATCCGGCAGCAGGTGGTCCTGTGCGACCCGGCAAAACTCAATCTTGGGCTGACGGCGTTCGTGGCCATTCGAGCCAGCCAGCACAACGATGCATGGACGACGCGTTTTGTCGAAGGGGTGCGCGATATCCGGGAAATAGTCGAGATCTACCGGATGTCGGGCGAAGTCGATTACCTGCTCAAAGTGGTGGTCCCCGACATCGCCGGCTACGACGGCGTTTACAAGCGTCTGATCAAGGTCGCGGAATTATTGGACGTCAGTTCCAGCTTTGCGATGGAAGTGGTCAAACATACGACAGCCCTGCCGCTGGATTATGCAATCAGAAACTAGAAAAGCTCGAGTCACTGGACGAGACTTTTACGATATTCTTCAATAACAGGATGATCGCGACAAGGGTGGTCATGCTCGCCTGTTGAAGTTTGCTGTTTATGCCCCTTCTCAAGCGCAAATAATCAAGGAATCAATTCATGGCAATCAAGCTGGGCTGTATTGCGGACGATTTCACCGGCGCAACGGATCTTGCGAACAATCTGGTGCAGGCGGGAATGCGCGTGCTGCAGGCCATGGATGTGCCCGGCGAGCCTTTGCGCTCGGATGTGGATGCGGTGGTTATTGCGCTCAAGTCTCGAACCATACCCGCCGCGGATGCGGTCAAGGAATCGCTGGCGGCGCTGCGGTGGCTTCGAGCCCAGGGAGCCGCGCAGATTTACTTCAAGTATTGCTCGACGTTCGACAGTACCAAAGAAGGCAATATCGGCCCGGTCACGGAAGCCCTGATGGACGCCCTGGATACCCGCTTCACCATTGCCACGCCAGCGTTTCCGGACAATAAAAGAACGGTTTTCAAAGGCTACCTGTTTGTCGGCGACGTGCTGCTGAACGAAAGCGGCATGCAGAATCACCCACTTACACCCATGACCGACTCGAACCTGGTCAGGGTCATGCAGGCTCAGTGCGCGCGCAAGGTGGGGCTGATCGACTACACCGTTGTGCAAAAAGGCGCTGATGCTGTGCGACAGCGCGTAAGTGAGTTGCAGGCCAGCGGGGTTGCCATTGCCCTGGTCGATGCGCTGTCCAATCATGATCTGGCGACGCTGGGGGCGGCATTCAAGGATCTGCCGCTGGTGACCGCCGGATCGGGCCTGGCTATTGGCCTGCCGCAGAATTTCGGCCTGGCGCCTTCCGGCCAGGCGGCCAGCTTGCCACCCGGCTCGGGTGCGCGGGCCATCGTGTCGGGCAGCTGTTCCGAGGCCACCAATGCGCAGGTGGCCGCATTCATGGCCTCGGGCCACGCCGCCCTTGCCCTGGATCCATTGCAAGGCGCATCGGGAGCCGACGTGGTGGGCGCCATTCTGGCGCAGGCGGTTCCTTTGCTGGAAAAAGGGCCGGTGCTTGTCTATTCCACGGCGGACGCGGCGGCCGTCAAGACTGTGCAGGAAAAATTGGGCGTGGCGCAAGCGGGCGCCTTGATCGAAGAAACCCTCGCCGCTATCGCTCGCGGCCTGGTGCGGCACGGTGTGGCGCAATTGATCGTGGCGGGAGGAGAGACATCGGGGGCTTGCGTGCGGGCCCTGGGCATTTCGCAAATGCAGATTGGGCGCCAGATCGATCCGGGAGTGCCCTGGTGTTTTGCACAGACCCGTGTTCCCGATAACAAGGGCATTCATATTGCCCTGAAGTCGGGCAATTTCGGCAGCGAGGATTTCTTCACAAAAGCGTTTGACTGCCTTGCCGGGCAGACCGCATAAAGCCCGCCCTTGCTTGCCGTGCCGCCACGGCGCAATGGCGTCGGATTTAGGCGCCGATTATCCCCGGGGCCTCAGTCTTGTGCCAGGGCCTGCAATTGGCGCAGCGCCTGCCGGTATTCTTCACGCAGCCGCGCCACAATCTGCTTTACCGGCAAGACGGAGTCTATGTTCCCCACGCCTTGCCCGCTGCCCCAGATGTCCTTCCATTTCTTGGGTTTGCCGATGTTCATGCTGTCGAGGCCGCCGCCCGACAGGTTGTCGGGATCGAGCCCGGCCGCCACGATGCTGGGCTTCAGGTAGTTTCCGCTGACGCCTGAAAAATAAGGCGTATAGAGGACATCGGCCGCCGTGGTGTCGACGATCATCTGCTTGTAGGCGGATACGGCGCCGGATTCGTCGGAGGCAATGAAGCGCGTGCCTATGTAGGCCAGGTCGCAACCCATGGCCTGGGCCGCCAGAATGGCGCTGCCGTTGGTGATCGATCCGGCCAGGACCAGCAGGCCGTCGTAGATGGCCCTGACTTCGTTCACCAGGGCGAAGGGGCTTAGCGCGCCAGCATGGCCGCCAGCCCCCGCGCATACCAGGATCAAGCCGTCCACGCCTGCCGCGATGGCCTTCTTTGCGTGGCGCATGGTGGTGACGTCGTGCAGGACCAGGCCGCCGTATCCATGCACGCGTTCGACCACGTGCTCGGGCGAATGCAGCGAGGTAATGACAATAGGTACGCGGTGCCGTACGCAGACATCCATGTCGTGCTGCAGGCGTTCGTTGGTTTGATGCACGATCAGGTTGACGGCGTATGGAGCGGGCTGTTCGCCGGGATGTTCGGCGCGGTAGCGGCTCAGGCCTGCTTCAATGTCATTGAGCCATTTCTCGAATTCTTCCTGCGGCCGCGCGTTCAGGGCCGGGAACGAGCCTACGATGCCGGCGCAGCACTGGGCGATGACCATGGATGGGTTGGATACCAGGAACATCGGCGAGCCGATAACGGGCAAGGCGAGTTTGCTTTTGAGCGAGGTGACTTGGGGCATGCGAAACCTATCGATCTAAGTATGTGATGGGGCGTCGCCTTGAGGCGTGTCGGCCTGCTTCTTTGCCGCGCCCTGCCGGGACAGGACCAGAGCATCGCTTTCGCCCTCCTGCACCACGGCGCCGGCCTGGTTGATCAGTTGGAAGCGCCGTCCCAGCTTGCCGCTGTTGCCGCTTTTGCCGGGCTCGACAGAGGTAATGGTCAGCCGCAAATGGATGGTGTCGTTGACCAGCAGCGGCGCAAGGAAATTCCAGTTCCGGAAGCCCAGCATCGCAATGATCGAGTCGTGGAATATGCCCAGTTCGTGCAGCATGCCGGTGCTGACGGCAATGCCGAGCACGCCATGCACGACGCGTTCGCCATAGCGTGTCGACCGTGCATATTCCGAGTTGGCATGCAAGGGATTCCAGTCGCCCGACAGCATGGAGAAAAAGGTCAAATCGGTTTCCGTAATCGTTCTGCCGCCGCTTTCGAATGTTTGTCCGACAGAAAAATCTTCCAGATAATAGCTAGTCATGCGAGGTATTCCTGTTCAGCGTGAGTGGGGGCATAGTACCTGGGCGGCCCGGGCTTCAACTTGCCTGCGCCAATTTTTGCATGGCCATCTCGCGCAGTTTGGTACGCTGTATTTTGATGCCGTTGGAGCTTTGGGTGGTAGGGAATTCGTTTATGGCCCAGAAGCGGGCCGGCACCTTGAATGCGGCCAGGGAATCGGCCACGCCGGCGGCCAGTTGTTGCTCATCCAGGGCGTGTCCGGGCCGCAGCACCACGAAAGCCGCGCAACGGGCCTGGCCTTTGATGTCGACGCCTACGACTTGCGCGTCGACCACGCCGGGCAGATGTTTCAGCACGTCTTCGATTTCCACCGGGTTGACCAGATAGCCCGCCAGTCGCATGGCATCGCCCTGGCGCGTCAGGTAGACAAAACTGCCATCGTCACGCAGATACCCGACGTCTCCGGTCGTGAAGAAGCCTTCTTCGTCGATGGCCCTGCGGGTCGCTTCGGGATTGTTCAGGTAGCCGGCGAAGTTGGTGGCCGCGCGAATCTGGATAATGCCGCTTTGACCCGTGGGCAGGACCTTGCCCGTGTCGATATCGCGTATGCGGATTTGCGCATCGCGGCTGCAGGGGAGGCCGCCGCCCTTCAGTCTTTCAGATAGAGGCGCGTCGGGGGGCTGCACTGAAAAAAGGGCTTGCACTTCACTGGATCCGTACAGGCCCAGCATGGGAATCCGGCGCTGCCACGCCTGGCGGGCAAGCTCTTCCGCGCCCGGCTGGAAAGAGGCAAAGCCGAAGAGGCGGGCCGAAGGGAATGGCGGGCTGCCTTCGGCATGGTCGATAATGCGGCGATACATTTCATCGCTGCCGAACATATGCGTGACGCGGTGCCGATTGATGAGGCGTACCGCGTCGGCACTGTCGAAGGTATCCATGATGACGACCGGCTTTCCCGCGGCGAATGCCGCGACAGTGGCGTTGAAACCGAATACGCCGCAAAAGGGCAGTATAGCCAGCAGGCATGCGCCATCGTCTTCGAGGCCCAAGGCTTGCGCCACGCGCTGGCAGTGCAGGGCGATGGTGCGCTGTAAATGCATGACGAGCTTCGGGCCGCTGGTCGTACCCGAGGTGGCGAACAGTATGCTCAACGAGTCGGCGCTGCCGACTGTCGGCGCATCGCCATCGGGCAGGTCGGCCAGATTGAGGGCCGTGGTGGGCGCGTTGAGTACTGTGCCGGGCAGGTCGCCGCCGGCTCGATTGACGACGGCGACGCGTGTCAGTGCCCGCGCGGAGGCCGGGCTGACATCGGCCAGCACTGAAGGAAAATCGATCTTGCGGAAATTCAGCTCCAACACCAGCAGCTTCGCCTGGGAGCTTTCCAGGATGTCGCTCAGTTCGTGCGAGCGGTAGCGCGTATTCACGGCCACCAGCGTTGCGCCAAGCTGCGCCAGCCCGAAATACAGGGTGAGCCATTCTATGCGGTTGACCAGCCACACAGCCACCTTGTCGCCGGGCGCTATGCCCTGTGCGTGCAGCCAGACGGCGGTTTTGCGGCACATGGCGGCGAATTCGCCATAGGTGATTTCATGATCGCCGTCGATAAAAGCGACATCGTTGGCATGTGTGCGGGCATGATGCGCCAGCAATTCCGGCATGCTCTGGTACAACGGCATATCAGTAAAGCTCCATAAGTTTCGCGTTATCGGAAAGCTCCGCAGGCAGGGCTTCGCGGATAATGGCGCCAGACTTCATGACCACGACGCGATCCGAAATCTTGAGCGCCTCTTTGACGTTCTGCTCGACCAGGAGGATCGACATGCCGGTATTGCGTTGCAATTCGCGGATGGGCAGCAGCAGGTCCTGGAACAGCTTGGGAGCCAGGCCGATGGAGGGTTCGTCCATCAGCAGGCATCGCGGCCGGCTGAGGAGCGCGCGCCCGATGGATACGATTTGCTGCTGTCCGCCCGACAGCGTGCCGGCCCGCTGCTGATAAAAGCCGCCCAGCGCCGGCAATACCGACATGACCCATGCCAGCCGTTCGGCACGCTGCTGCACCGGAATACCCACGGCCCACAGGGCCATTTTCATGGTTTCCGCCACGGTCAGCCCGGGGAAAATCCCCCGCCCTTCAGGGACCAGGGAGAGCCCCGCCGCCGTCAGGGTGCGAGGCTCGATGGCATCCAATGGCTTGCCGTCGAGGAAAATCCGCCCACCCTGATGCGGAATCAGCCCGAACAGGGCTTTCAGCAGCGTCGATTTGCCCGCGCCGTTGTGCCCGATGAGGCACAAGACTTCGCTGGAGCGCAATTCGAAATTGAAATCGTTCAGGACGGGCCTGCCGCCATAACCCACCACCAGGCCTTGCGTTTTGAGCACGGCGTCGCTCATGTCGGTTGCTCCCCGAAGTAGATGGCGGCCAGGTGCGGGTCGTTCAGCACGGTGCCGGGGTCGCCATCGGCCAGCAGCCTGCCCTGGTCGAGGAAGGCAATCCGATCGGAAATGCCGATCACGATATCCAGGTTGTGCTCGATGATGCAGACGGTGACGCCCTTTTTCACTTCACTGCGCAGCAGTTCGAGAAACAGCTCGTAGGATCCCCGGTCGAGCCCCGAAGCGGGTTCGTCCAGCAGCCACATCTGGGCATCGGTGGCCATGATGCGCGCCATGCTCAGGAACTTGCGCTCGGCATAGGCGAGATCGATGGCCCGCACCTTGGCTTTGTGGCTTAGGTGGGTTCGGGCAAGGATATCCGCGACGCGCTCGCGGCGTGCCGTGTGGCCGGCGCGTCCGCCCGGTTGCCACAGCCAGGATACCGGTTCCATGACGCACAGGACGTTTTCCTCGACCGTCATTTGATCGAAAAGGCGCAAGTCCTGGAAGCTGCGGGCAATGCCCTGGCGTGCGATCTTCCAGTGCGGCCTGCCGACGATGGATTCCCCTTTCCACAGGATATCGCCGCCGGTCGGCGCGAGATAGCCGGTAATCAGGTTGAACAGGGTGGTCTTGCCGGCGCCGTTGGGGCCGACCAGTGTCGTGATGACACCGGCGCGCATATCCAGCGAGACATTGTTGGTAACCTGCAGGCCGCCGAAATTCTTGTTGAGATTGCTGATGCGCAGCAATACTTGATTGTCCGGATCGGTCATGGTTCCCCCTGATTTTTCCGGGCGCTCACCAGGCCGCCTGGCCGGAAGATCATCAGCAGGACCATGGCCGCGCCGTAGGCGATCTGCTGGATGGCGCCGATTTCGGTTTGCGGCAGGAACCACATGTAGCTGAACAGGCTGGGCAGCAGCATGAGCAATACAGTGCCCACGATGGGTCCGAGCAGAGTGCCTGTGCCGCCGATGATGACCATGGCCATGAGCAGCACGGACGTATCCAGCGTAAAGCTTTCCACATTGATGAAGCCCAGGTAGAACGCGTAAAGGGCTCCCGCTATGGCGGCCAGCGCCGACGAAATCATCACCGACAGCGTTTTGATGACGGCTACATTCTTGCCGAAGGCATGAGCGGCCGATTCGCTGTCGCGTATCGCTTTAAGATTGCGGCCGAAGCTGGAACGCAACAATGTGTTGGTGACCAGGATGACCAGCACCAGGCACCCCGCCGCCAGCAACAGGAATTGGACTGGATCGGTGATGGCGTGGCCGAACAGGTCTGCGGGGGGGATGCCGATAACGCCGCCCAGGCCGCCGGTGAATGATTTCCATTCGGAAAAAATCGTGACGCCCAGCACCTGCAGGCCCAGCGATGCCGCGACGAAATATTCGCCCCGCACCCGCAGGGCCGGCAAGGCCAGAATCAGCGAGAGCAGGCCCGCGGCCACCATGGACACCGGTATGGCCAGAAACAGCGATGCACTGGCATGCAGCGCGAAGTAAGCCGCCGTGTAGGCGCCCACACCAAAGAAAATGGCATGGGCAATAGAGAAAATGCCCGCGTAGCCCATAATGAAATTAAGCGTTATGGCCAACACCGCATTGATGCACATCAGCGTCGCGAGGTTCAGGATGTAGGCAAGCATTTTTTCCATGCCCTCACGAAGTAATGGCGCGGCCGAAGAAGCCGGAAGGCCGGAACAGAATGAACAGGAACAGTACGATGAAGGTGACGGCTTCGCTCCATTGCGGTTCCAGGTAGAGCAAGGCCAGGTTCTCGCTCAAGCCCAGAAGCAGGCCGGCGCACGCGGCGCCGCGCAGGCTGCCCACGCCGCCCACGATGGTTGCGGCCAGGCTGATCAGCATGACGTGATGAGTAACCGCCGGATTCAGCCCCGAACTGGCTGCGCTGAGTATCGCGGCCGGCACGGCCAGCAGGGACCCCAATGCGAATACGATGGTCGACAGGCGTCGCGGGCTAAGGCCATAGACACGGATAAGCTCGGGGTTTTCGGACAAGGCCCGCATGCCCATGCCTATATGGGTGCGCATCAGGAAAAGCTGCAGGGCTCCAAAAAAAACAATGGCACAAACAATGGCAATGCCCGACAAAGGCGATACGTACAGGCCGGGTATCAGTTCGGCGCTGCGCGACAAAGGCGTCGAAACAGAGACAAAGCCGCGGCCGAAGATCATGCCGATCAGGTTTTGAACGATGATTCCGATACCCAGCGAGGCCACGAATACCGTGAAGAAGGAGCCCTCATGGCGCTGGATGGGGGCGTATACGAACCGATCCAGCAAGACGCCGAAGACGACGGCCGCCAGGGCGGCGCCCAGTACGGCAAGGAGCCAGTGCAGGTGCGCCACCGAATATACGTAATAAAACACGTAGGCGGCGATGGTGAAGGTGGCTCCGTGGGCAAAATGGAACACCCTGGTCGAGCCGAAGATCAGCGAGAAGCCGACCGCGATGAGCGCGTACAGCGCGCCCACCTGTATCCCGTTGATCAGGAGCTGTAGCAGCAGCATGGAGCGGGTCCTTGCGGTATTACTGGGAAACTACAGAGACTACCTTGCCGCCCTTGCCGTCGACTTCATTGACCTGCATGGCACTGATCACCGTGCCGTTGCTGGCAAACGTTGCCTTGCCGCCAACCAGGTCGAAAGTCTTGGTTTCGATGCGCTGGGCCAGCAGGTTTTCGCCCGTTACGGGTTTGCCCTGCTTTTCCAGTTGCTGGGCCAGCAGGCCGAACAGGCGAACGGCGTTGTAGTAGTTGGCCACGTAGGCCGTGGGCATCTTGTTGTATTTCTTTTTGTAGTCGTCGACAAAGCGCTTGGTTACCGGGTCGGTGGAGTTCCAGTCGACGTTCTGGGTGGTGTAAAGCGCGCCCGCGGCTTCGGGAAGCTTGTTGATTTCGGGGATGGAAAATGCGCTGTAGCTGACGAGCTGCTGTTTCAGGCCGTTATCGCGGAATTGCTTCACGATTTGAGCTTCTTGCGAGCCATAGGACGCGATATAGATGGCGTCGGGTTTGGCGGCGCGCACGCGTGCTGCGATGCCGCTGAATTGCTGCGATGAGGCAGGCACCGACAACGCTTCGACCAGTTCGCCGCCCGCCTTGGGCAGCGTGTCGGTCATTTCCTTGCGTATGGACGCACCCAGCGGGTCGTCGACGTAGACCAGTACGAAGCGTTTCAGCTTGCGTTCCTTGATCAGGTACGGAATGATCGCTTTGACTTCAAAGTTGGCCAGAGGGATGATGTTCCAGAAATACGGGCCGAGGTCCGCCAGGTCGGGGCCGACGCCGCCGCCATTGATGGCCACGGTCTTGGTTCGTGCCGCGGTGGTGGAAATGGCTTTCGAGACACCCGTGAACGCCGAAAGCACATAGGGCACCTTGGTCACATTGACCAGCTTGTTCATGCCTATGACGCCCTGCTGCGGCAAGGCCTGGCTGTCTTCGTACTGGATAGTCAGTTTTTCCTTCAGGATTTTGTCGGCATTGATATGCTCGGCCGCCAGATTCGCGCCCGTGCCGAAAATGTCGCCATACGTGGCATTCGGGCCGCTCATGGGAAACAGGGCGCCTATCTTGAGATCGGCGGCCTGTGCGCACGCCCCCCATGTCGCAAAGGCAAGCAGGCTGATGGAAAGCGTTTTCTTGGCAAAAATCATGGTTTTGTCTCCGGAATCATTCTGACGTGAATCGCCACTAAGTGGGCTCGGTCGATAGATTTATTATCGGCATCGCAGCGGGTCGCTACTCGCCTCAGTGTGCCCCGTGAAGGCGCAAGCTGCAATTAGTTTTTAGAAAAGAGCGTATTAGTGTTCGCTTAATACAAAGGTTAATACAAAGGTGGCGGCACAGAGGCCGTCGCATGCTATCGGCCCTCGGTTCGAGGTAATATTGCGCTTCCCGAGATTGCCGATCGATCATTGCCCCTCTGTGGAGAGGAACCCAACTATGAATGAAGCCACCCAGCCCGTTGCACCTAGCCTTGGGGGAATTCAGCTTCATTGCGACGCGCCGCACGAACTCGATACGCTGCAGGAGTCTTTTCTGCGGTATCTCAAAGCCCTTGACCTTGACCGATATGTACAGGTGGGCCGTGAGGCCGGCGAGCGTGGCCGCTACCTTCGCTTCCGCCTGGACGAATCGTACGCCCGCGACTGGACGCCCGATTTCGACACCACGCAGCTTTGCCGGAAGCTGGGGCTGGATACGCAAGGCAAACCCGATGATCTGGAGCGCGAAATTCTGCTGGCCATGTTGGCAGGCCCGATTGCGTTTCCCTTTCCCAGCTACGAAGAGCTGGTATCGGGCGTGCGGATACGGGCAAATATTGTCGAGGGGGGGCGCAAAACAGTGCTGGCCTTCGATACGGAGCATGCGGAGCGTCCCAAGGAATGCTGGGAATATTCCGAGCAGCGCGGCTTTACCTTGCGGCCCGGCCAATCCCTGATTGCGTCCCTGGAAAAGACCACGCAGCCGGGGTCGTCCGGCAAGCTTTATTCGTTTTCCTGTTATCGGGCCACCGAATACGTCATGCTGCTGGGCATTGCCAGGGAGCTGGCAAATTGCAATCCGCCGCTCATGAGCCGGCTGCAGGAGCAATGGGGAATACGGGCCATCATGTCCGGAGAATTCCACGATATATTCCTGCACGAATATGGTTCCTTGAGCGATCCGCTGCCGTTCAAGTATTACGTGCCGGGCGACCGCCTATGGTTTCGCAACCCCGATGAGCATTCCTCGAATGTCGAGGGCTACGAAGGCTCCTGGGTATTCTATCTGGGCGATGGGCTGTTCACGAACTTCTGGAAGCCGGGCCAGCACTACACCCTGACCAGCAAATGCGTGGAGCTCTTCCACTGGCGCAATGGGGTGTATCGGGGCCAGGACGGCAAGCTGCAGATCGACGAAGATGTCGTCGACGAGCGGGTGCGGCAGTCTTTGCGGGATCCGGCCGAAGTGGCGGCGATTCTGGAAAAGATGATGCGCCTGCGCGAACCGGCCGGAGTCTATGTGGACGGTGGATGCGTGGACGCCACGCGTGAATACGTACGCTGCGTGTGCCCGGGAACCAACGCGATGGTGTTTCCCGGCAACGCACCGCCGCCGCCCGACTGAGGTTTTGCGGCGCGCCGATTACAGGAAGTGGTCGAGCAGCCGGCGGCTGGTCTTGTCCAGCGCCGGGACATCGCGAATCAGGTACTGGACTCCGTGGTTGTCGGCAATCAGCAGGGTAGACGCCGATAGCCGGCGGATATCCTCTTCGGCCTTGAGCACCAGCTCGACATCGCCGCGGTCTGTTTCCACCTGCCAGCGGCTGGGCGTGGCAAAGCTGGAGACGTGCCGGATACGGCGCACCTCGGGCATGAATTCGCGGCTGGCCAGTTCTTGCGTCAGCAATTCGCGCGCGTCGCCGGGCAGTTCTTCCAGGGAGTCCATCCAGACCAGTTCGGCGCCGTCCGGTCCCATCAGGGCAATGCCTTGGTCTGGCGCGGAAATGGGGAAACTGCGCACCGGCACGACGGCGTTGTAGACGCGGCCGTCGATAGTGAGCACCAGACGCCCGAACGGGTCGCGATTGAGGCGGAAATCGTGGCTGATCATCGTTTCACCGTTGTATTCATTCAATTTCGCTTTCGTCGTCTTCAGCCCATTCGCCGTCGCTCGATATGGGTTCTTCTCCGCGGGCCTGGGCCTGGTATAGGCGGGAATAGGCGCCGTTCTGTGCGAGCAGCTCGTCGTGCCGTCCCACTTCAACGATGTTCCCGTGATCGAGTACGACCAGCCGATCGGCCTGGCGCAGCGTGCTCAGGCGGTGGGCAATCGAAATGGTGGTGCGGCCCCGCACCAGGTTGTCGAGCGCTTTCTGGATTTCGTTTTCGGTTGCTGTGTCGACCGACGAAGTGGCTTCGTCGAGA
This sequence comes from Paralcaligenes ginsengisoli, assembly GCF_054781135.1. Classification (NCBI taxonomy): domain Bacteria; kingdom Pseudomonadati; phylum Pseudomonadota; class Betaproteobacteria; order Burkholderiales; family Alcaligenaceae; genus Paralcaligenes; species Paralcaligenes ginsengisoli. The sequence continues at coordinate 56,989 of NZ_BAAGUZ010000040.1, read as the reverse complement.
ATCAGTATGCGCGGATTGATGAGCAGCGCGCGGGCAATGGAAATGCGCTGCCGCTCGCCGCCCGACAAGGCTTGCCCGCGCTCCCCTACCAGCGAATCGTAGCCATGCGCCAGGCGCAGAATGAATTCATGGGCATTGGCGGCGCGCGCCGCCGCAATGATTTCCTGTCGGCTGGCCTCGGGTTTGCCATAGGCGATATTTTCGGCGATGGTGCCGAAAAACAGGAATGGCTCTTGCAGCACCAGGCCGATATTGCGTCGATATTCGGAAATGGGGAGCGAGCGGATATCGACGCCGTCGATGCATATTGCACCTTGCGAGACATCGTAGAAGCGGCAGATCAGGTTCACGAGCGTGCTCTTGCCCGAGCCGCTGTGGCCCACCAGGCCTATCATCTCGCCGGGCGCGATATCCAGGTTGATTTCCTTGATGACGGAGCGGTTGCCGTAGCGAAAGCCGATGCGGCGCAGTTCGATGCGCCCTTCCACGTGGGCGATATGAACCGGGTTGAGCGGTTCTGGAACGCTGGACACATGGTCCAGTATGTCGAAGATCCGTTTGGCGCCGGCAGCCGCTTTTTGCGTGAACGAAACGATGCGGCTCATGGAGTCGAGCCGGATATAGAAGCGGCTGATGTAGGTCAGGAATGCGGTGAGCACCCCCACGGTGATCTCTTCGTACGAGACCAGCCATATGCCGAAGGCCCACACGACGAGCAGGCCGATTTCAGTCAACAGGGTGACCGTTGGGGTAAACAGCGACCACACCGTGTTGACTCGATCGTTGACGAGCAGGTTGCGGTTATTGGCTTCCCGGAAACGGGCCACTTCCCGTCGTTCCTGCGCAAACGCCTTGACGACCCGGATGCCGGGAATCGTATCGGCCAGCACATTGGTAATCTCGGACCAGATGCGGTCGACCTTTTCGAAGCCATGACGCAGACGGTCGCGCACCAGATGGATAAGCCAGGCAATGAACGGCAAGGGAATCAGGGTGGCCAGGGCCAGCCAGGGATTGATGGCAAGCAGGATCGCGGCGGTCATGACGATCATCAGCACATCGGTGGCGAAATCCAGCAGATGCAGCGAGAGAAATATGCAAATGCGGTCGGACTCGGAGCCGATCCGGGCGATCAGGTCGCCGGTGCGCTTGCCGCCAAAATATTGCAGGGAAAGTTTTTGCAAATGCTGGTAGGTTGCGGTGCGCAGATCGGCCCCGATGCGTTCACTGACCCACGCCAGGATATAGGTACGTCCCCAGCCCAGCAGCCAGGCAAGCAGGGACGACGCCAGCAGCCCGCCCAGGTACAGCCTGACCAGGCCGTAATCGATCGGAGCGCCGTTCTGGAATGGGATCAGCACATTGTCCATGAGCGGCATGGTCAGGTAGGGCGGCACCAGCGCCGCTGCCGTCGAGGCAAGCGTCAGCAGAAAGCCGACCAGCAAGGGCATGTGATAGGGCCTTGCAAAGCTCCATAGGCGCAGCAAGGCCCAGGTCGACGGCGGCGACTGCAGTTCCTGGGTTCTGCTCAAGTGTGCTTCGGCCCTGGATGCGGCCGCCTTGCCGTGCAGAGCGACATCGCGCTGATGATCGAACTGCGCAATCAGCCGCATGGCCGCCGGATTATGGCCTAGTGTGTAACGCCAGTTTGCCAGGCGCGCGTGCGCATCATGCAATTCCAGGCTACCGACGCCGCCGTGATCCTGGTGACGCAGCACCAGCCCTTCCTGGAATGGCCATGACTGCCAGTCCGATTCGCCCGGAGCCCTGGCCAGCAGTTGGCGCTCGGTGACTGCGATCAGGCCGGCGGCGAAATGCAGGCGAGTGTCCAGATCCGTCTCTAGCCAGGCGAGGACGGTTTCCTGCCCGGTCAGGCGGGACTCCAGGGATTTGCGCCAGGCATCCGGCAAATCGCCGACGGCGGCGCCGGCATCGTTCAATTCAGTTTTCATTGGTCCCGCGAGATCTGTCCCCATATAAAGGGAATCTTCGAATGATAGTGCGTTATTGCCACACTGGAGGGCCTTGTGTGGCATGGGGGCAAGGATTTTAATGTGGTTTTTTTACGTCTGAAGTTACAATTTTCTCCTCTTTAGCTACGCTTAGCAAACACCTAGCTGAATAATTGGCGTTAAATACCTTCCATTTCCCTATTTCGATCCTGCTCGCCACGTCTCCACCATTCAAAGATGAAAAAGAAAAACATTGAGTTCATCAATATGCTGTTTTTGCGTGGACCGGGCATTTGGGCCTATCGGCCCGTCATTGAAGCCTGGGTCGATATCGGCGAACTGGAGGATTACCCCTCTAACACGATCCCCGGTTTCTACGAGCGCCTGGTTGAGTGGCTGCCTACCCTGATCGAGCATCGCTGCAGTGTCGGCGAACGCGGCGGCTTTCTGCAGCGTGTGCGCCAGGGCACCTGGGCCGGGCATATTCTCGAGCACGTTACCCTTGAACTGCAGAGCCTGGCCGGCATGCCGGGCGGCCTGGGCCGGGCTCGCGAAACCCCGGTGCGCGGGGTCTATAAAGTCATAGTGCGCGCCTGGCACGAGCCGCTGACGCGCGCCGCGTTGTATTCGGCGCGCGACCTGGTGATGGCGGCGATAGAAGACCGGCCGTTCGATGCGCCGGCGGCCATCGCCGAGTTGCGCGCGCTGGCCGATTCCTTGCGGCTGGGCCCCAGTACCGCTTGCATCGTCGATGCGGCCGACGACAGGGATATTCCCATGACCCGCCTGAGCGAAGCGAACCTGGTTCAACTGGGTTATGGGGCGCGTCAGCGCCGCATCTGGACGGCGGAAACCGATCGCACCAGTGCCATTGCCGAAGGCATTTCGCGCGACAAAGACCTGACCAAAAGCCTGTTGCAGGCCTGCGGCGTGCCCGTTCCCGAAGGGCAGCTGGTTGAAAGCCCGCAAGAAGCCTGGGAGGCGGCCGAGTCGATTGGCTTGCCGGTGGTTGTCAAGCCTTGCGACGGCAATCACGGGCGCGGCGTTTTTACCAATCTGGCTACGCAGTCTGAAATAGAAACGGCGTATGGCATTGCGGTCGATGAAGGCAGCGGCGTCGTGGTTGAACGTTTTATCCGGGGCGATGAGCATCGCCTGCTGGTGGTGGGCGATCGCATGGTGGCCGCGGCGCGCGGTGACGCGGCCGTTGTGGTGGGCGATGGCAGCTCCACCATCGAGCAATTGATTGAAAGCCAGTTGAACTCCGATCCGCGGCGCGGGCGCGATGAAGATCACCCGCTCAATTTCATCCGGCTGGATTCGGCGGCCCGGCTTGAGCTCGCCCGCCAGAACCTGGCTCATGACTCCATCCCCGCGGTGGGCGTTCAGGTGCTGATCCAGCGCAATGGCAATGTGTCCATCGATGTCACCGATGCCGTGCACCCCAGTGTCGCCGCCGCGGTGGCGCTCGCGGCACGCGTGGTCGGCCTGGATATTGCCGGCGTCGATCTGGTCGCCGAGGATATTTCGCGGCCGCTCGAGGCTCAGCGCGGCGCCATCGTCGAAGTCAACGCGGGCCCCGGCCTGCTCATGCATTTAAAGCCGGCTGCCGGCCAGCCCCGGCCGGTCGGACGAGCCATTGTCGACCACTTGTTCCCTGAAGGCGACAGCGGCCGTATCCCGATTGTGGGGGTCAGCGGAAGCAAAGGGAAAACAACGGTTGCGCGTCTGGTTGCACGGTTGCTGCAATTGAGCGGCCAATACACCGGGCTGGCCTGCAGCAGCGGGCTGTTTTTCGCCAAACGGCATGTCGAGAAAACGGATTGCGCCAACTGGGCCGCGGGGCACCGGGTGTTGATCAATCGGGCCGTGCAGGCCGCGGTTATCGAAAACAGCAATCGCACGATTCTGAGCGAGGGCCTTGCTTACGATCGATGCCAGGTCGGGATCGTGACCAATCTCGATCCGGCCGATATCCTGCCCGAATTCTATGTGCATGAGCCGGAGCAGATCGCCACTGTCTTGCGCACTCAAGTCGATGTGGTGCTCCCCGGCGGCACGGCTGTACTCAATGCCGACGACCCGCTGCTCGCCAATATGGCGTCGCTGTGCGATGGCGCCGTTGTCTTCTTCGGCATGGACGATACCGGATCAACCATGGCCGAACATCTGGCGGGCGGTGGGCGTGCCGTATTCGTGCGCGATGCCTGGGTCGTGCTGGCCGATGGCCGCACTGAAACGCGCCTGACTGAAATCTCTTCGATTCCCCTGACCGAGGGCGGCCAGATCGTCTTCCAGATCCGCAATGTTCTGGCTGCGGTGGCGGCGGCCTGGGCCCTGGACATTGCCCCGGATCTGATTCGTGCGGGCGTGGAAACCTTTGGTGCGGAGCCGACCGATTCGGCCTTGGAAAATGCGTCGCCTGTGCTGGAAATATCGGGCTGAAGCCCGGCTGTTCTTCTTGAATGACATCAATAAAAAGCCCGCGGCGGCAATTGTGGCGATAAGGGAAATCGATTAATGGAAGTGTCACGTGTACGGACCCTGCGCGGCCCTAATCTCTGGTGCCGGCAAACGGCGATCCAAGCCATTGTGTCCTGCACCGAGGCCGAAAGCGTCATCGGCGACATGGATGTGTTTGAAACCCGGTTGCGGGCGCGTTTTCCCGATATCGATATTCTGAATCCCGCCGGCCAGGATCAGGCCAATTCAATGGCCCGCATCCTGGCCTATGCGGCCCTGGGGCTTCAGGCCCAGGCCGGTTGCCCGGTAACGTTCAGCAGGATTTCGCCCACCGTCGAACCGGGCGTGTATCAAGTCATTGTCGAATACAGCGAAGAGTCCGTCGGCCACCTGGCCTTTGAGTTGGCCGAGCAATTGTGTATCGCGGCCATGCAAGACGCGCCTTTCGATCTGGCCGATGCGCTGGCGCGTTTGCGCGAATTGAATGAGGATGTGCGTTTGGGGCCCAGCACCGGAGCCATAGTCCAGGCCGCATTGAAGCGCGGTATTCCTTATCGCCGCCTGACCCAGGGCAGCGTGGTGCAGTTCGGCTGGGGCAGCAGGCAGCGGCGCATCCAGGCCGCCGAAACCGACCGCAGCAGTGCGATTGCCGAGTCGATTGCGCAAGACAAAGAGCTGACCAAGTCGCTGCTTGCCGCGGCGGGCGTGCCGGTGCCGGATGGACGTTGTGTTGCCAGTGCCGAAGAGGCTTGGCAGGCAGCCGTGCAGATTGGCAGCCCGGTGGTCGTCAAGCCGCGCGACGGCAACCAGGGCAAAGGGGTGTCTGTCAATGTGCAAGGGCGGGACCGGGTGCTGGCGGCCTATGAACTGGCCAGCACCAATAGTTCCGACGTCATTGTCGAGCGTTACTTTCCCGGTCACGATTTCCGCCTGCTGGTGGTGGGCGACACCCTGGTTGCCGCGGCGCGTCGCGATCCGCCGCAGGTCATCGGAGACGGCAGGCACAGCATTGCGCAACTGGTGGAACTGATCAATGCCGACCCTTTGCGCGGCGAAGGTCATGGCACTTCCCTGACTAAAGTGCGGCTCGACGATACCGCCATGGCCACCATGGCCTTGCAAGGCCATAGCGCCGATTCGATTCTGAAAAAAGGCGTCCTGGTTGTGTTGCGCAATAATGCCAACCTCAGCACGGGAGGAACCGCCACGGATGTGACCGACCATGTACACCCGGAGCTGGCGGCCAGCGCCGTTGCCGCGGCACAGATGGTCGGGCTGGACATTTGCGGCATCGATCTGGTCAGCCAGAACGTCTACGAACCGCTGGACAAACAGGGCGGTTGTATTGTCGAGGTCAATGCCGCGCCAGGCCTGCGCATGCATCTGAGCCCGTCGTATGGCAAGGGGCGCGCCGTGGGCGACGCGATTATCGACAATATGTTCGCCGAAAATGAAAACGGCCGCATCCCCGTGGTCGCGGTTGCCGGCACCAATGGCAAGACGACCACCGTGCGCCTGATTGCCCATTTGCTTGCCGGCACCGGACGGCGTGTGGGCATGACCAATTCCGACGGCGTGTATATCGGTGCCCAGCGCATCGACACGGGCGATTGCAGCGGGCCTCGCAGCGCCCGCAATGTGCTGCTGCATCCCGATGTCGATGCGGCGGTATTCGAAACCGCGCGCGGCGGCATCCTGCGCGAGGGGCTGGGCTTCGATCGCTGCAATGTCGCGGTGGTCACCAATGTGGGCACGGGGGATCATCTGGGCCTGAGCTTTATCAGCACGGTGGAAGATCTGGCCATCGTCAAGCGGGTCATTGTCGAAAACGTGGCCCCGGATGGATGGGCGGTGTTGAATGCGGCCGACCCTATCGTCGCGGCCATGGCCGAGAATTGTCCGGGGTCGGTCATCTATTTTGCTCACGACCGGAGTCATCCGCTGCTGGCGACGCATCGCGCGCAAGGGCGGCGCGCGGTCTATGTCGATGGCGGCGATATTGTCCTGGCCGAGGGCCGCTTCGAGCATCGCATTGCGCTGGCCGACATTCCCCTTACCCGCCAGGGCACCATCGGCTTTCAGGTCGAAAATGCCATGGCGGCCCTGGCCGCCGCCTGGGCGCTGGATCTGGATTGGGAAAGCCTGCGGACAGGGGTGGGTTCTTTTGTCAGCGATGCCCAGACGGCGCCGGGCCGCTTCAATGTTTTTTCCTATCGGGGTGCGACGCTGGTTGCCGATTACGGCCACAATCCTGATGCCATCCAGGCTCTGGTGCAGGCGCTGGCCACGATGCCTGCTACCCGACGCAAAGTGGTGATCAGCGGGGCTGGCGACCGGCGCGATGTCGACATCCGCCGCCAGACGGAGATATTGGGCGATGCTTTCGACGAGGTAATCCTGTATCAGGACATGTGTCAGCGCGGCCGTGCCGATGGCGAGGTGCTTGCTTTGCTTCAGGAAGGCTTGGTCAGCGCGCGGCGAACCACTGATGTGCAGGAGATCCGCGGAGAGTTCCTGGCCATCGATACCGCGCTGGGCGAATTGCAGGCTGGCGAATTGTGCCTGGTTCTGGTCGATCAGGTGGAGGAAGCGTTGGCGCACATTGCGCAGCGGATTGCGGAGGGCTAGAAGATTTTTGGTTCTAGCGTTTACTGAGCTGGACGTGTTTTGGTGGCTTTCGTTTTGAGCTGTTTTTAGGCTTGATTTGTGGCTTTGGGCTGTGTTGTCTGTGTGAGCGGATGTCTGTTGTGTGAGCGGACGTATTTCTATAAAGACGCCGCAGGGTGGGCGGTGCAGTGCAGTCCGGCACGTCCAGCGGTCGGCTAGCTGCGCTATCCGACTACCCGGGTCTGCCTCGTCCAGGCGGGCGTCGGGCGAACTCGCCCGGCCTCGCGAGGCCGGGCTCAGACAGCGCCCGCCGACACCCCCCGCCTTCCCTTCGTCAGCCCCCGGCGCTGGACTACCGCCGGACTGCACAGCACCGCCCACCCTGCGGCTGCATTGAGGGAATGCATCGAGAGATACCTTGGAGTCATACCTCGGTTTTCGTTGCGTCCTCGGGCAAATCGAGCCTGTTTGCGCATCGCGGCTCAGCGCCTCGATATCCCGCGGTCCTTTTCACTGTGCTGTCACATCGGGGCGATATTCTTGGGTTCCACAAAAATAAGGACTCCCCATGGCCCTCAGCCTCGCCGACATTCGTTCCTTGTTTCAGGAGTATGGTTCTTCGCTGTATAGCGGCGAAGCGGTGACGCAATTGGAGCATGCGCTTCAGACGGCGTCCCTGGCTGAACGAGAAGGCGCGTCGAAGGCCTTGATAGCGGCATCGTTGTTGCATGACCTGGGCCATATCTTGTGCCTGCTGCAGGCTGCGAGCGCCCAGCCCAAGCTGGGAACGGACGATCTGCATCAGTTTTATGCCCTGCCGTTTCTGCAGTCGACATTGCCCGACGCCGTGCTCGATCCCATCAAGCTTCATGTCGACGCCAAGCGCTGCCTGTGCGCCATTGACAGTGGCTATTACTCGACTCTGTCGCCCGCTTCCGTTCAGAGTCTGCGGTTGCAGGGCGGCGTCTTCAATGCGGCGGACGCCGAGAGTTTTCTACAGCGTCCTTTTGCCCAGGACGCCTTGCGCCTGAGGCGCTGGGATGACAAGGCCAAGATACCGGGCGCCGCGACGCCCGATCTTGAACATTTCCTGGCCATAGTCGCCGATGTACAAATGGCCCATGCCTGACTTTATGCGTCAACAGCGTGCGCCCACAAGGGCCGCGTTCGCGGCGCCGAGTGCGATGGGGTGCTTGCTTCGCTCGGACAGGGCCGGGGCGGCGTTGGCGGGGCCATCAATGTCGGCATGTTGAATAGGCTGCTCCAGCCTGAACTGATACACCGCAGCCTCCAGTCCATCTGCCTGTTCCTGTTGGGCCAGGGTGGCTTGGGCCGAGTCCTGCACCAGGCTGGCATTGTGCTGGGTGATGCCGTCCATCTGGCTTACGGCCAACGCAACTTGATGGATACCGCTGGCTTGCTCGTCCGATGCGGCGGTGATTTCGCTCATGATGTCGCTGACCTGCTGTACCGACCGCAGGATCTCTTCCATCGTGGCGCCGGCGCTGTCGACCAGGCTGCCGCCCGCGTCGATTTGAGTCACCGAGTGATCGATCAGGGATGCGATTTCCTTGGCTGCGCTGGCCGAGCGCTGGGCCAGGCTCCGAACTTCGGATGCGACGACGGCAAATCCCTTGCCCTGTTCGCCGGCACGCGCGGCCTCGACCGCGGCATTGAGCGACAGGATATTGGTCTGGAAGGCGATGCGGTTGATGACATCGATAATCGTGACGATTTGACGCGAGCTTTCCCGTACGGCGTGCATGGTGGTCACCGCTTTTTGAACGGCCTGACTGCCGCGCAGGGCATTTGTTCTGGCGGTTTGGACGAGCATGTTGGCCTGCAGGGCGTGGTCGGCGTTTTGCTTGACCGTGACGCTCAATTCTTCCATGGAGGCCGCGGTTTCCTGCAGGCTGGCGGCCTGAGCGGCGGTGCGGTGCGACAGGTCGACATTGCCGCTGGAGAGGCGGCGCGAGGCCGTGGCAATTTGTACGCTGCGGTCGCGTACGTCCCGGACCACATGCTGCAGGCTTTGGCCTATGCCATTGAGCGCGCGCAGCAGGCTGCCGAGCTCGTCGCGGCGCTCAACTTCGGCCTGGGCGGTAAGATCGCCGGCGGCAATCCGCTGGGCGACCCGTACCCCCTGGTCCAGAGGCCGCTTGATGGCTCTATATAAACAGAACAGGGCCAGCGCGCTGCTCAGGAGCAGGGCAGTCAGCGCGAACGACGCAATGCGATAGGCTGTCCGGCTGGCCAGGTCGGCGGCCAGGACATCGGTGGCAAAGCGGTTGGCTTGCTGCCGATCGAAATCATCGATGGTTTTTGAAATATCGTTTGCGGCATTGGCGTACTGCTGTCCGAATACCATGACCTTGGCCAGCATGGGATCGGGCAATTTGACTTTGATGCCGCCTTGGCCGTCGTCGAATTGTCCGCTGGCGGTGCTGATGGCTTCGATCTGGGTTTGGGCGAGCTTGGCCGATTGGGCGAAGGCGGAATCGATTTTGGCGGTTTCTTCCGGAGAGAAGCCGGCACGATCCAGTTCTTCCCTGAGCGATGTTTTCTTTCCTTGCGCATCGGGCGCTGAGCCTTCCATGACGGCGAGACGATGCCGGTAGCTTTCTTCGAATTCAGGCTGTCCGCTGGCCACGAAAGCCATCGCGTCGCGGGTCTGGTTCTGCGCATATAGCTTGAATTCAGTCGCGAGATGGGTGGCGTGGTAGCGTTGATCTTCGATGCGTTTTAAATGCTGTATAGCCCGCGTCAGGTTTTCAAGGGCTCCGAAGGCCAATAGGGAAAACAGTAGCAGGACGGCCAGAATACCGATGAAACTGTTTTTTAGAGTGAACCATTTTTTCATGCAAAGACCTGTATGGATGCGTGGTGTGTGCGGCGAGAATTATTGCATCGCATCATTACAGATTAGGGACAGGCATGCCGCGCGCATTGCCCCCGCGCGAATGCCGTAATGCCCGTGGCGCGGCTGCGAGGCCCAGCCTTGCGCCAGGCGGTATCCGCGCCGCCGGAACGCTCCAGAAGGACCTGATGCCGGGTATTTCCCGCCCGCCCTTATCTGCGTGTTTACCCCTAATTTCGGGCTCTTCGGCAGGATGCCGCCGGAAATCGGTTGACACCCAAAAGCTTATGTATATACTTTTCATTGGGCGTGATAAAAAGCCCTGCGCAAGCAAAATAACCAGTGATCGGCAAGCCGGCAAAAAGTATCCCTGTGTGTGATACAAAGGCTTTCCATCTATAGCGAGGAGTGCAAGGAAATGCGTGTGTTCTCAACTTTGAAATTATGTCTGGCCACGGCGTGTCTGGCGGTTGCCGCCATGCCGGCTCACGCCGACGACCAGTTGGCCAGGGTCAAGAAGGCCGGCGAACTGGTTCTGGGCACGGAAATGCAGTTTGCGCCCTTCGACTTCCTGAAGGACGGCAAGCAAGAGGGTTTCAACAAAGAGCTCTTTGCCGAAGTGGGAAAAGGCCTGGGTGTGAAAATCCGTTTTATCGACTTGCCCTGGCCCAGCGTGCTGCCCGGCCTTGACGCCAAGAAATTCGACATGGTGGCGGGGCCTTTGAACGTGACCAAGGCGCGCATGGAACGCTACACTTTCACCTTGCCGATTGCCGACGGCACCGTAGCCCTGCTCAAGCGCACCAGCGACAAGGCATTGCAAAAGCCCGCGGACATCGCTGGCAAAGCGGTGGGCGGAGGCAAAGGCTCGGCGCAGCTCGAACAGTTGAAGGAGTTTGCCGATACCTTGAATCCCAAGCCGCAGATCAAGGAATACATCGATAACAATCAGGCCTATGCCGACCTAGCCGCCGGGCGTATCGTGGCGGTAGGCAACTCGCTGACCAATATCGCCTATGTGGCGCAGCAGCGGCCCAAAATGTTCACGGTGGTCAAGCCGGCGTTTGGCAAGAAAGTGTATTTCGCCTACATGGGCCTGAAAGGCGCCGACAGCAAGCCCCTGCTCGACGCCATCGACAAAGTCATCCTGGCCATGCATAAAGACGGCCGCCTGGCCGCCTTGCAGAAGAAATGGTTTGGCGTGGAAATGGATGTGCCTACCGGGCCTTTCGTGCCCAACGTGTAGTATTTTCTTCCCGGGCCCCGGCACACAAAGGTTCCGGGGCCTTTTCAATACGCAATACGGCACCGATTCAATACGCCCATGTTTGATTTTCACGCGATTATCGATTCCTTTCCCTTGTTGATCAAGGCGGCGGAAATGACGATATTCATCTCCGTGCTCGGCTTGTGCGCCGGCTATGTGCTGGCCATCGGCGTCTCCAGCGCGCGCCTGTCGCCCCGCCGCGCCCTGCAACGCGCGGGGGCGGTTTATGTGTTTGTGTTTCGGGGGGTGCCGCTGATCGTGCAACTCATGATGGCATACTACTTTTTGCCGTTCGTGGGGATCAACGTCTCACCCATTGTGGCCTCGGCCCTGGCCATTTCCCTGTGCGAAGGCGCGTATCTGGGCGAGATACTGCGCGGCGGTTTTCTGGGTATTCCCAGAGGGCAGCTCGAAGCGACGCAACTGCTGGGTTTTTCGCGTTTCGACACACTTCTCAGAATTGAAATCCCGCAGGCGCTCAAGCTCACCATGCCTTCGCTCATCAACGAGATGATCATGCTGGTGAAGGCATCGTCGCTGATTTCCATCGTGGGCGTAGCGGAAATCACGCGCACCGCGCAAAACATCGCGGCAAGCACCTTCCTGCCCCTCGAGACGTATGTGGCTGCCGGCTGTGTCTACATGGTGATCAACGGCGCCTTGTCGCTGGCCGGTCACGCGGCCGAGCGCCGTTTCGGAAGGTCCTGACGCAATGACATTCAACATGACTCTGATCAGCCATTATTGGCCGAACATCATCAATGGATTTCTGGTCACGCTCGGTACCTGGATTGGGGCGGTATTGCTGGGCATTGCACTGGGCTTTGTCATTGCCGTGCTGCAGCTGTTCGGCGGGCGCTGGGTACGGGCGATTCTGCGCGTGTACATTGAAGTGCTGCGCACTACGCCGTTCCTGATCCAGCTGTTCATTCTTTATTATGGCGGCCCTTCGATAGGGATCGAACTGTCGGCCATAGCGGCCGGCGTTGTCGGGCTGGCGATATACGGCAGCGCCTATTTCGCCGAGTCGTTCCGCTCGGGTTTCATGTCTGTGCCGCGCGGCCATATCGAGGCCGCGCAGTGCCTGGGCATGTCCAGGCTGGCCATAGTCTGGCGCGTGCAGTTGCCGCAGATGCTGGTCATCATCACGCCGGCCCTGGTCAATCTGATCATTATCCTCAGCAAGGAAACCGCGGTGCTCTCGGTGGTGACGGTACCGGAGCTCACCGCGGTTCTGACGCAAATCGGTACCGAGCAATTTTCCTATGTCGAGACGACATTGATTCTATGTGTGTGTTATTTGTTGCTTATCGGAGTCACCGAGCGCCTGGGCCGCTGGGCCGAGCTGCGCATGAGCCGTTTTTTGGTGCGCTAGGCGCATGGCGGCGAACCGAGGCTCCTGCCCGGTTGTGCCTGTGCCGCGCAAAATGACAGGTTTTATTGGGCGGGCGCAGGCTCGCCTGTCAGGAGACAAGATGAATCGAAACGCTTCGGCGAGTGCGCAGCAGTCCCAGGATTATCTGGTTGAAGCGCGTGGCATCAGCAAGTATTACGGACAGACTCGCGTGCTGAACAATATATCGCTTGGGGTGCGCAAATCCGAAGTGACCTGCATTATCGGCCCTTCCGGTTCGGGGAAAAGCACTCTGCTGCGTTCCCTGGCCTTCCTGGAGGAATACGACGGCGGCGAAGTCCTGATCGAAGGCGAGCTGCTGGGCTATGCCGAAAAAGACGGCCAGCGCGTCAAGGCGTCGCTGGCGGAACTGAACCGGGTGCGCCGCCATGTGGGCATGGTGTTCCAGCAATTCAATCTGTGGCCGCACATGACCGCTGTCGGCAATGTGGCCGAAGCGCTGGTCCGAGTCAAGAAACTGTCGCGTGCCCAGGCGCACGAGCGCGCCCAGCGCATGCTGGCCAAGGTGGGGCTGGCCGAGAAGGCCGACGCCTATCCCATCCGCCTGTCGGGCGGCCAGCAGCAGCGGGTGGCGATTGCACGCGCCTTGGCGATGGAGCCGCACATCATGCTGTTTGACGAGCCCACCTCGGCGCTCGATCCCGAACTGGTGGGCGAGGTCTTGCAGGTCATGAAAGATCTGGCGCGCGAGGGCATGACGATGGTGGTCGTCACGCACGAAATGGGCTTTGCCGCGCAGGTGGCCGACCGGGTCGTGTTCATCGACAAGGGCGAGATTGCGGCCAGCGGCCCGCCGGAACAGATTTTCCGCGATGCCAGCCAGCCGCGCCTGCAGCAGTTCCTGCAGAATTACCTCGATCGCAATGCCTTCTGGACCCGCTCTTCAGGCCCTCAGGCGGTCACGAGCAAAATCGTGGCCTGATTTCCCAATATCCCGTTTTTCGACAAAGCAGAGAGTTATGTTTGAGCATTTGGAGCGGTACGCCGGTGATCCCATTTTTCGTCTTGGTGAAGAGTTCCATCAAGACCCGCGGTCACAAAAGGTCAACCTGACGGTGGGCCTGTATTACGACAACGAGGGCGCCATCCCGCTCTTGAAAACAGTGCAGACGGCCGAAGCGCGGCGCATCGCCAACCCGCAGCCGCGCCCTTATCTGCCGATCGAGGGCCTGGCTTCGTATCGAAGCGCCGTTCAAAAGCTGGTGTTTGGCGCCGGCAACGAGGCCCTGCATTCCGGGCGCGTGGCCACCATACAAAGCGTGGGCGGAACCGGAGCATTGAAAGTGGGCGCCGACTTCCTGCATGCCGCGTATCCCGACAGCCAGATCTGGATCAGCGATCCGGCCTGGGATAATCACCACGCCATTTTCCAGGGCGCGGGCATCAAGACGCACACCTACACCTATTACGATCCCCAAACCAAGGCCCTGCTGTTCGAGCGGATGCTTGGCGACTTAAGCGCCTTGCCCAGGCACAGCATTGTCCTGTTGCATCCGTGCTGCCACAACCCGACCGGCGTGGATCTGTCGCAGGAGCAATGGCTGCGGCTGATCCCGGTGCTGGAAGCCCACGAGCTGATCCCTTTCCTGGACATCGCCTACCAGGGCTTTGGCACAGGCCTGCAGGAAGATGCGTTTGCGATTCGCGCCATGGCCGACGCGGGCTTGTCGTTTCTGGTGGCGAATTCGTTTTCCAAGAATTTTTCGTTTTATGCCGAGCGTTGCGGCGGCTTGTCGGTGGTGTGCGCCTCGCGCGATGAAGCCGAACGCGTGCTGGGGCAACTCAAGGCCATTGTGCGCCGCATCTACTCGAACCCGCCCATGCATGGCGGGCAGGTGACGTCTACCGTTCTGAATGATCCTGAGCTATATGGCCTGTGGGAGCGGGAAGTGGCCGAAATGCGCGCCCGCATTGCCTTTGTGCGGCAGCAAGCCCACGAACAACTGAAGGTCAAATTGCCCGGCTACGACTCAAGCTATTTTGTTACGCAACAGGGCATGTTCAGCTATACCGGCTTGTCCATTGCGCAGTTGCGTGCGCTGCGCGACACGCATGGGGTGTATATCATCGACTCCGGGCGTATCAGCGTGCCGGGCCTGAATACCCACAATATCGATTACTTCACCGATGCCATGGCCAGCGTATTGCAGGAGTCGACGTAGGGGCGCCCCATGCCATGCGTATTCCGGGAGCTGATCGAAACGTAGGGGCGGCCCTTGTGGCCGCCCGATGCTGGCACAATACCTTTACGCAAACGACTAACTCAAATCATGCCAAACACCTCTGCCACCCCGACTCTGAGCACCTTGGCGGACTCGATTTCCAGTCTGCGGCCGAATGACGATATACAACGTTATTTGCAGGACGCCAGCGGCCTGCCGTCCAAGGGCGAGCCGGCCATCGTGTTTCGTCCCGCCACGCCCGAACAGCTTGCCGACATCGTGCGGGCCTGTCACAAGGAAGGGCGTACGCTGACCATCCAGGGCGGCCGCACCGGCCTGGCCGGCGGAGCGGTTCCCGATGCGGGCGACGTCGTGATCTCGCTGGAGCAGCTCACCAAAGTGGAAGAGTTCGATACGGTGGGCGGTACCATTACCGTGCAGGCCGGCATGGTGCTGGAAAATCTGTGCGCACTGGTCGAAGAGCAGGGCTGGTATTTTCCTCTGGATTTAGGTGCGCGCGGCTCGTGCCAGATCGGTGGCAACGTGGCCACCAATGCGGGTGGTAATCGCGTGCTGCGCTATGGCACCACGCGCGAGCTGGTTCTGGGGCTGGAAGTGGTGTTGGCCGATGGCACAGTATTGTCCATGTTGAACAAGGGGCTCAAGAACAATACCGGGCTCGATCTCAAGCATTTGTTCATAGGCACCGAAGGCACCCTGGGCGTGATCACGCGCGTAGTGCTGCGGCTGTTCCCAAAACCCGAGCGCCGCTATAGCGCGCTGGCCGCCGTGCAAAATGTCGAGCAGGTTGCCCAGGTATTGAAGCTGGCGCGCGCACGCCTGCCCGAGCTGTCCTCGTTCGAGGTAATGTGGCAGAGCTATCTGCTTGCGGCCGGCGAGGTGCTTAAAAAAACGCCGCCCTTCCAGGCGCAGTATCCGATTTACATCCTGCTCGAAACCGAGAGCCGTGATTCACCGCAGGCGGCTGCCGCTCTCGAGGAATTCCTGGGCGACCTGCTCGAGAACGGCCAGGCGCTGGATGTGATTGTTCCCCAGACCCACGAACAGGCAGCGCTGTTGTGGAAGTTCCGGGACGCAATCGGCGAGATTCTGCGCGAGATCCAACCCTACCTGGCTTTTGATGTGGGGATTCCCCTGCGGTCCATGGCGAGCTTTATCGAGATCATCGGCACCCGCTTGTCGCAGGCTTATCCTAATGCCAAGAACCTGTTTTTCGGGCACTTGGGCGATGGTAATCTGCATTTGTCGACGGGGCCCCATGTCGAGGCCGATCTATTGATCGTCGAAGAACTGGTGTATGCCGAAGTCGAACGCGTAGGCGGCAGCATCTCCGCCGAGCACGGCATAGGCCGCATCAAGAAGCCATTCCTCAAGTACAGCCGCAGCGCCACCGAGCGCTTGCTCATGCAGCAAATCAAGCTGGCCCTGGATGCGGACAAGGGGCTCAACAACAGCCGCATCATCGATGTCTGACGACGACGCGCGGTGCGGCCAGGCGTAAGGGCGGCCTGTCGCACTCGTACGGATGGCTTGTCAGATTATGCATAGCGGCCCTTGGCCGCCCGTGGTTGATACGTCGCCGCCAAACGGGCAGGCATAAGGCCTGCCCCTACGGAAACGGGGAATTCTCTTTCAGGCCAGCATCTGCCGGTTCAATTCGCCCTGCGATTTTCCGCGCGTGGTCAGCCAGCGGTGGAAGGCGCGGCAATGCGGCCTGTCGAAGGCGCTGTGTTTCCATTTCAACACATAGGGCCAGGGCAGCGGTAAAGCGAGCTTGAAGGGAATGATCAATTGCCCCGTGGCCACTTCGCGCGCCATCATGGAGCATTGCGCCAGCGCAAAACCCTGCCCGGCCACGGCCGCTTCAATCGTCATTTGCGACAGCGAAAAAATTTGATGGCTGTGGATGACGACACCGTCGGGTGGACGATGGCGGCTGCCGGCCTGGCTGCGTCGCGTGCCGCTGGGCTCGGTCCGATGGCCGTCGCCGGCATCGTCATCCAGATAAGCGGCGAACCACTCCTGCCACGACGGAGGCGAGGTGAACTTGGGCCGCCAATCGGTCGACAGCAGCGGGTAGTCCAGGATCTCCATCGGGCTTTGCAGCGTATTCCTGGGCGCAATCAGTGCCGGGCTGCATACCGGCACCACGCTATCGGTATAGAGATCCAGGGAGTTCTGGGACGTGGCGCCTGTGTCGCCGTAAGTAATGCGGAAATCGATATCTTCCAGATCGTTCGAGGGTTCCGAGTGACTGCCCTTGAATTGAATGGTCAGATCAGGGTAATGGGCATCCTGCCATTCGAACACCAGCGGCGCCAACCAGGCTTTAAGCAGCGACGGCAGGGCGCTGATCGACAGGTTGCGCTGGTTCTTGGATCGATCAAGCTCGGCTTGGGCCTCGCGCAGAATTTCGAAGGCGTGCGAACACGATTCGTGAAAGCGCAGGCCCGCCGCAGTCAGCTTCAAACGTTTGCCGTCCTTGAAAGTCAGGCTGGCATTGAGCGCTTCTTCCAGCAGTTTGATCTGCTGGCTGATGGCCCCGGGTGTGATCTGCAGGCGCCTGGCCGCCTCGGCCAGATTGCTGCTGTGGCCGATCGCTTCGAAGATCTGCAGCGCCCGCAAAGGAGGTAGCGGATTCATGGATAAGGGCCTCAAGAGGATGGGCCCGCCCGGGTTTGCCGGACAGCGGCTGATGATTTAGATATTCTAAACAATAATTATTATTTCGGCAGGAAAATTTATCTTATTATTTACGCATGGAAGCAGTGCGAATCACGGGCGACCACAAGGGCCGCCCATAGGGGGGCTTGGGCAAGGGCCATACCTGGCTCCAGTAGGGGCAGGCTTTGTACCCGCCCGTTTGGCCGCGATGCATTAACCGCAGGTGACCACGGTGCTTGCTTCTACGGATCGATTGTGCGGATCATATGATCGCCCGTATATATATTCAACGGAGACTCTCATGTTTTTAAATAATGCCTGGTACGTCGCTGCACTGGAAAGCGAGATCACCCGCACTCTGCACGCCACCAAGATCCTGGGTGAAGATATCGTTTTGTATCGCAAGCAGGACGGCCAGGTCGCCGCCCTCGAAGATGCCTGTCCGCATCGCAAGCTGCCGCTGTCCATGGGACGCCTGCAGGGCGACCAGGTCGAATGCGGCTATCACGGTTTAACGTTCGACTGCTCGGGCAGTTGCGTGCGCGCACCGGGTGTCGCGCATATTCCGAAAGCCGCCTTTGTGCGCAGTTTCCCCATTGTCGAGCGTTATGGCCTGGTGTGGATCTGGATGGGCGATGCCGCCCTGGCCGATCCCGCCAAAATCATGCAGGTCGAGCATTGGGGCGATCCTGCCTGGGGCATGAATCGCGGCGACGCCATGACATTGCAATGCAACTATCAGTACATGACCGACAACCTGCTTGATCCCTCCCACGTGTCATGGGTTCACCAGAGCACCTTCGGCAGCGCCGATATTGTCGGCGAGCCCTTGCAAACCGTCGTCCAGGACAACGGCGTCACCGTATCGCGCTGGATGCGCAATGTTGAAGTCGCGCCGTTCTACGCCAAGTTCGTCAAGTTCAAAGGCAATTGCGATCGCAAGCAGCAGTACGAAGTGCGGTTCCCCGCGCATGCGCTGATCCGGGCCATCTTCACCCCGGCCGGCGCGGGTACCGACAGCGAGCCCTTTCATCCGGACGTTTTCCTGATGGACTCGTATAACTTCATGACTCCGGTCGACGATTCCACCACCCGCTATTTCTGGTTCCAGATGCGCAACTTCAGCCCCGGCGACCAGGACATATCGCGTCAGTTTTCCGAAGACGTGCGTCATGCCTTTCAGGAAGACCGCGCCGTGCTGGCGGCGGTGCATGCGGGCATCGCCAAGAGCCCTTCGAAGCTTGATCTGCCGCTGGATTCGGGGCCGCTGCGGTTTCGTCGCAAGCTCAAGCAGCTGATCGACGCTGAACAAGAGGCTGCCTCGGAAGCGGCAGGCAGTGGCAGGGCCGCGACGCCTGTTCTCCAAGAGGCCTGATATGGCCGATGGCAGCGCGGCGGTCAATCGCGCGTTTCTCGACTACATCGTTGTCGCCAAGACCCGGGAAAGCGACGTCATTACGTCTTTGATCCTGGCTCCGGTTTCCGGGGTGGTGCCCGACTATCGCCCAGGCCAGCACCTGGTGTTTCGCCTGGATATCGACGGTGCCCGGGTCCTGCGGCATTACAGCGTTTCGGGCAATCCCTCCGAACCCGGCACCTTGCGGATTTCGGTCAAGCGCGAGCCCGCTCCGCGCACTCGGCCCGATCTGCCCGCCGGGCTGGGTTCCGGCCATATGCATGATCACGTGCAGGCAGGCGATACGCTGGTGGCGGCCGGGCCCATAGGGCAGTTCATTCTCGATGAAACCTCGCGTCGCCCGGTATTGCTGTTCAGCGGCGGCGTGGGCCTGACCCCCATGATGAGCATGCTGCATCGCCTCGTGCTGTCATCGGATCGCCGCGTGTATTTTGTGCACGCTTGCGAGAACGGCGATGCGCATGCATTTTCGGACGAAGTCGCCGCATTGGCACGGCAACGCCAGGGTGTGACGGTGCATTTCGCGTATCGCGAACCCACTGGGCATGACCGGATCGGGCGGAATTTCCATAGCGCAGGCCTGGTCGGTCGCGACGTATTGCAGGCCTTGTTGCCGCTGGACGATTACGACGTCTATCTATGCGGCCCTCCGGCCTTCATGCAGGCCAATTGGCGCCTGCTGCGCGGCCTGGGAGTTGCCGCCGGGCGCATTCATTATGAGTTCTTCGGGCCCGCCACGGTCCTGGAGACGGGCGAGGGCGAGCCTGACAACCCAGTAGCCGGCGCGGCGACGCAGGAACCTGGTCAGCTCATGGCTTCCCCCGCCTCCACGGCTGGCCGGACCCAGAGAACAGGTTTGCCCTTGGCGCCCGCAGAGTCCCTGCCCAGTGTTGTGCGGGCTGTCGCCGCGACGCCCGCCGCCGGCATGCAGGTCAGCTTCGGGTCGACGGGCATTACGGTGCCCTGGGACGACTCTTGTTCGTCCCTACTGGACCTGGCCGAGCAGGCGGGATTGAGTCCCGACTTCAATTGTCGTGCCGGATTATGCAACACATGTATGTCGACCCTGGTGTCCGGGCAGGTCGATTATTTCGAACCGCCGCTTGACCCTCCGCCGGAAGGCAAGGTGCTGCTGTGCTGTTCACGGCCCGCCAGCCCTCTCGTCATAGAACTCGCCACGTAAACGCAGCGGCCAGGATGGGTGCAAGGGGCGCCTTTTGCCGCGGCATCATTCTCAGAGGCGGCCGGTTGTCGTTTGCCCGCCCTCGACGCTCGTCAATACTTGCCCGCAAACTTGTATCGGTTCCCTGGGTGCCACATCGTGGCGTTCGACGTGAACGCGCGGTTCGAGAAGGTGATCCGGTCCATTACCAGGCAAGGCTGCGACACTGGAATATCCAGCGGCGCGGCGATTTCCTTGGTAGGCAGCCTGACCTCGATCGTGTATTGCCCGCTGGGCAGAGGAGCCACGCGCATCAAGTATTCGTTGGGTGTCTGGGTTTCCCAATTTTGCTCCAGGTAATCCGGGGCGACCGAGGAGTCGACCAGCCGGTCTTCGATCTGGATCGCGATGTCGTTTTCATAATGCACGATGACCGAGCGGAACAGCTTGGTTTCAGGCGCAATCTGGAATCGCCGCGCCTGGATGTCATTGGCTGGCAAGGACTCCAGTTGCAAGACCTTGCTGCTATGGCGATGGCCGCGGTCGCGGATGTCTTGCGCGATGCTGCGGATTTCGATCAACGTCGACTGGAATTTGGGTTGCGCCACAAAGGTGCCCGAGCCCTTGTAGCGCACCAGCAGTTGGTCGGTCGTGAGTTCGCGCAGAGCGCGATTGACCGTCATGCGGGAGACGTTGAACGTTTCGCACAAGGCCAGCTCGGTGGGAATCAGGTCACCCTCTTTCCAGACCCCATTTTGAATTTGTTCGAGAACATAGTTCTTGATCTGCTGATAGGCCGGCTGGACATCACCTGGCTTTAGTTCCGGAACGGGGCGTTTGTGACGCATGTCATCTCCTAACATATTGATATTTTTGGGTTTTAAAAAAATATCATTTATATGTATAGACAAATAAAAAGTTTGCCTATACATTACACCTTGAGCTTACAAGAAATTAAGCAGTTTGTCGGCGGAAATCGGTGCAAAGCCGGGACATCCGGCCCAGGCCCGATCGAATTCCGACGCACCCATCACATCTGGAGATGAACGTGTCCAAAGATTCAGCAAGCACAATCAATCACGATCCGCGTTACGACGCCAGCCGCGAAATCCATGCCCCCACCGGCCCGACACTGCATTGCAAGAGCTGGGTGACCGAGGCGGCGTATCGCATGATCCAGAACAATCTCGACCCAGCCGTGGCCGAAAACCCCAAGCATTTGGTGGTATACGGCGGCATTGGCCGAGCGGCCCGCAACTGGAAGTGCTACGACAAAATACTCGAGACCTTGAAAACGCTCGAAGACGATGAGTCTTTGCTCATTCAGTCGGGCAAGCCCGTGGGCGTGTTCAAGACCCACAAGGACGCTCCGCGCGTCCTGATCGCCAATTCCAATCTGGTCCCCAAATGGGCGACCTGGGAAAAATTTCACGAACTGGACCGCGCCGGACTGTTCATGTACGGCCAAATGACGGCCGGCAGCTGGATTTACATTGGCAGCCAGGGCATTATCCAGGGCACCTACGAAACCTTTGTCGAAGCCGCGCGCCAGCATTTCAGCGGCAGCATGGAAGGGCGCTGGATCCTGACGGCGGGCCTGGGCGGCATGGGTGGCGCGCAGCCATTGGCGGCCAGCTTTGCCGGCGCCTGCTCGCTGACCATCGAGTGCCAGCAATCGAGCATCGACTTTCGTCTCAAGACGCGTTATCTGGACAAACAGGCACGCGATCTGGACGAAGCGCTGGAATTGATCGGGCACCATACGGCGCGCAAGGAAGCCATATCCATAGGCCTGCTGGGCAATGCGGCCGATGTCTTGCCTGAACTGGTGAAGCGCGTTAAGCAGGGCGGCATACGCCCCGATCTGGTCACCGATCAGACCTCGGCGCATGACCTCGTCAATGGCTACCTGCCTTCAGGCTGGGCCGTGGCGCAATGGAAAGCGGCGCAAAAAGACCCAGGCCAGCATGCCGGATTACAGGCCGAGGCGGCCCGCTCGTGTGCCGTGCATGTGCAGGCCATGCTCGATTTCCAGAGCATGGGCGTGCCGGTGGTCGACTACGGCAACAACATCCGTCAGGTGGCTTTCGATCAAGGAGTGCAAAACGCGTTCGATTTTCCCGGTTTCGTGCCGGCCTATATACGCCCGCTGTTCTGCGAAGGCAAGGGGCCCTTCCGCTGGGTGGCGTTGTCGGGCGACCCCGAAGACATCTATAAAACAGACCGCAAGCTCAAAGAGCTGTTTCCCGCCAATAAACACGTGCACCGCTGGCTGGACATGGCCAGGGAGCGCATTGCCTTTCAGGGGCTGCCGGCGCGTATTTGCTGGCTCGGCCTGGGTGAGCGCGATGTGGCCGGCCTGGCGTTTAACGAGATGGTCAAGAGCGGCGAACTGAAAGGTCCCATCGTGATCGGCCGCGATCATCTGGACACGGGCTCGGTAGCCAGCCCCAATCGTGAAACCGAAGCCATGCGCGACGGTACCGAC
Source organism: Paralcaligenes ginsengisoli (assembly GCF_054781135.1). NCBI lineage: Bacteria > Pseudomonadati > Pseudomonadota > Betaproteobacteria > Burkholderiales > Alcaligenaceae > Paralcaligenes > Paralcaligenes ginsengisoli. The sequence continues at coordinate 34,515 of NZ_BAAGUZ010000040.1, read as the reverse complement.
GCGGTTTCCGACTGGCCCTTGCTCAATGCGCTGCTCAACACGGCCGGGGGCGCCAGCTGGGTTTCGTTCCATCACGGCGGCGGAGTAGGGATGGGCTACAGCCAGCATGCGGGCATGGTGATTGTGGCCGACGGCAGCGATGCCGCGCGCGAGCGGCTGGCACGCGTGCTGGTCAACGATTGCGCCAGCGGCGTCATGCGCCACGCCGATGCCGGCTACGAGCTGGCGATCAAGACCGCGCGGGAATACGGTTTGAAACTGCCGATGATCGATTGAAAAGCCGAAAAAGAAGGTCGGCCCCGTTTTTTTCATCCCCCCCGACCCCTGCAACACTGTTACGTACCAAGAGCGAGTCATGAAACATACCCTGTTGATTCAACCCGGAAAACTCAGCCTGAAAGAAATTCGCAGCATCTGGCGCGACGAAGTCAATCTTGCCCTGCCCGACAGCGCGATCGAAGCCATGAATGCTTCCTCGGCCATCGTCAAGAAAATCATCGACAAAGGCGATGCCGCGTATGGCATCAATACTGGCTTCGGCAAACTGGCGCATACCCGGATCCCCGACGAAGACCTTGAGCGTCTGCAGAAAAACCTGATTCTTTCGCATTCGGTGGGCGTGGGCGAAGCCCTCTCGCCCGAAGTGGTACGCTTGGTCATGGCCCTGAAAATCGGCAGCCTGGCGCGCGGTTTTTCGGGCATACGTCCGGCCGTGGTAACGGCACTGCTCGATATGTACAACGCGGGCGTGGTGCCGCATATTCCCGCCAAAGGCTCGGTGGGCGCTTCGGGCGACCTGGCTCCCTTGTCGCACATGACGCTGACCCTGATCGGCGAGGGGCGGGCGTTTTATAAGGGGCAGTCGATGGAATCGAGCGAGGCCCTGCGCCAGGCCGGCATCGCTCCCATTGTGCTGGCCGCCAAAGAAGGCCTGGCCTTGATCAACGGCACGCAGGTGTCGACGGCCTTGTCCCTGAATGGCTTGTTCGTGGGCACTATTCTGTTTCGCAATGCCGTGCTGGCGGGGGCGCTCAGCGTCGACGCCGCCAAGGGCAGCGACGCGCCCTTCGATCCGCGCGTCCATGAAATTCGCGGCCAGGCCGGCCAGATTTATGCCGCGGACCTGTATCGCCGCTTATTGGCCGGCAGCGAAATCCGCCAATCGCACAGGCTGAACGACAACAAGGTGCAGGACCCGTACAGCCTGCGCTGCCAGCCCCAAGTCATGGGTGCGGTGCACGATCTATTGCAGCAGGCCTCGAATACCTTGCTGATCGAGGCCAATGCCGTGACGGACAATCCTCTGATTTTTCCCGGAAAGGATGGCCAGCCCGATCAGGTTATTTCGGGAGGCAACTTTCATGCGGAACCGGTGGCGTTTGCGTCCGACATCCTGGCCCTGGCGATTTCTGAAATCGGCGGCCTGGCCGAACGCCGCGTGGCCTTGCTGATCGACGCCAGTATTTCCGGCCTGCCGCCGTTCCTGGTGCCTTCCGCCGGCTTGAACTCGGGCTTCATGATTGCGCATGTCACGGCCGCCGCTCTGGCATCCGAAAACAAATCCCTGGCGCATCCCGCCAGCGTCGACAGCCTGCCCACTTCAGCCAACCAGGAAGACCATGTCAGCATGGCGACCTTCGCCGGCCGCAGGCTGATCGAGATGACGCAGAACACGGCAAGCATTATCGCCATCGAATTGATGTGTGCGGCACAGGGTATCGATTTCCATGCTCCCATGAAAACCTCGGGGCCATTGCAACAAGTGCACAGCCTGATACGCGCGGCCGTGCCGTTCTATCAGGAAGACCGCCTGCTGGCCCCGGACATCGATGCGCTGACCGAGCGCGTGCTCAGCGAAGCCTTGCTTGCCGGGCAGGAGTGGTCCGCGACTGACATGGTTTAGAGCATTTTTGGTTTAGATGTTTACGGCACTGGACGCTGTTGAGTCACTTTGTTTTTAGCCGTTTTTAGGATTGGGTAGGCTGTACTGGCTTGAGCGATGAATTTGGGCTGTGCGTTGCTGTGTAGTCTGTGTAGGCGCGATCGTAGTTCTATTAAGACGCCGCAGGGTGGGTGGTGCTGTACAGTCCGGCACGTCCAGCGGTCGGCTAGCTGCGCTAGCCGACTACCCGGGTCTGCCTCGTCCAGGCGGGCGTCGGGCGAACTCGCCCGGCCTCGCGAGGCCGGGCTCAGACAGCGCCCGCCGAAGGCCCCCGCCTTCCCTTCGTCAGCACCCGGCGCTGGACTACCGCCGGACTGCACAGCACCACCCACCCTGCGGCTTGCGTTGAGGAAATGCATAGAGGGAAGCGTTGAGGTCATGCATCGAGGTATACGCTGAGTCGGCAAGTTCATTCCAGGCATGCCGCAATGTGAGCCGTCTATCGGGGCTAGGGGTCAGGACCGGCGTAAGGCGTGCGCCGGATGCTACCGTAGGGAAGGCGGGGGCTTTCGGCGGGCCATGTTTGAGCGGAGCCGCGCCAGCGGCGTAGCGAGTTTGGCCCGACGCCCGCCTGGACGAGGTAGATCCGGATCAAGCACGCCGTGCCGGTCCTGACCCTAGCCCCGATAGACGGCGTCTTCAAATACCAAACCGTTGAATACCATAAAACAACTCGAACCAAAAAATGCGCTAGTTGACCTGTATAGATTGATACAAGGGCCACCGCCGTGTCGTAAGAACGCAGGTGGCCGCTATAAAACGGCCCCACGGAAACAGCCTCCCGCGGGCAGCTACAAGGGTCATCCCTACGAAATCTTTCGCAGCCACTCCAGGGCCACTTCAACCGCGGCCTGCACGGCCGGGGCCGCCTCCTTGGCCCTGTCCTCCACATAGGCATAAGGATGGCTTTCATCCATATAGGTAATTTGCGACTGCTCCAATTGCACCGCAATCACGCCTTCCGAAGGGCGACCGTACTCGCGGGTAATATATCCGCCCGTAAACCGGCCATTGGCCACCGCGGTGTAGCGACCCCGGCGCGTAACCGTGTCGGCCAGTTCCTGGGCCAGGCCGGCCGGCGCGCTCGCATCCCGGGACGTGCCGAAATTGAAATCCGGCAGCCGCCCTTCAAAAAAACGCGGTACATGCGAGCGTATTGAATGCGCTTCCCACAGCAGCGCCTTGCCGTGCTTGTTCCTGAGCCGTTCGATCTCTTGCTGAAGCGCCGCATGATAAGGCCGCCAGTACAGATCCAGGCGCCGCTTCTGCTCGGCTTCGCCGGGCTCGTGCCCGGGGGCGTACAGCGCTTCCTTGTCGAATGTATCCACAGGCAGCAAGCCCGTGGTGTCCTGGCCGGGGTACAGATTGGCGCCATCGGGAGGGCGGTTCAGGTCGATGACGTAGCGCGAATAGCCGGGCTGCAATATCGACGCCCCCATTGTCTGGGCAAAGGCGTACAGGCGATCCAGATGCCAATCGGTATCGTCGTAGCGCTGGGCTATGGGCGTCATGGTGCGTGCGATATCGGCTGGGATGCGGGTGCCCATATGCGGGATCGACACCAGGAGTGGAATCGATCCCTGGGCAAGGGTAAAGACGGGTTGATCGGTGGCAGTGCTCATGATCGAGATCCTTGCTGTAGTAATTCCGTAAGGGCGAGCCGGTAGCGCGCATACGCCTGTTCTTCGCCGTGATGGCGCCGCTCGCGCACGACATGCCGGCCCGCGACATATACATCGCGAATGGCGGTGGTGGCGCTGCGCTCGCTGAAGACGAGCCCCGATAGCCACATGTCGGGCCGTTGCTCGGCCAAGTGTGGATGATCGGGATCGAGCACCATGAAGTCGGCCTGGCGGCCCACGACCAGGGATCCGATGGAGCGGCCGCTGGCCAGGGCGCCGCCGGACGCCGCATCGTCAAAGAGCCGGTCGGCCACCTGCGGCTGCCGGGGCGAGGCCAGCACATTGCGTTCATGGCGCAACAGGCGCTGCCCATATTCCAGTAGGCGCAGTTCCGAGCGCCAGTCCACGCCGATGTGGCTATCGGAGCCCAGTCCGAAACGCCCTTGGGCGGACAGGTAATCCGCGGCGGGAAAGATACCGTCGCCCAGATTGGCTTCGGTTATCGGGCACAGGCCCGCCACGGCGCCGCTTTGGGCAAGCGCTTGAGTTTCGTCGCCGTCTACATGGGTGGCGTGCACCAGGCACCAGCGCTGATCGACCTTGAAATGATCGAGCAGCCAGCGTACTGGCCGGACTCCTTCGGTTTCCACACAGGCCTGAACTTCAGCCAGTTGCTCGGCAATATGAATATGGATAGGCGCATTTGGGAAATGCCGGTCGAGGCCATTGAACAGGGCCTTGAGCGAGGAGGGAGAAACCGCGCGCAAGGAATGCGGCGCAACACCGTAGCGCCGTTGCGCGCTTTCCGGCCGGGCGTGGCGCAGGCCCTCGAGCATGTCCAGCAATTGTTCGGGTGTATTGATGAAGCGCCGCTGGTCCTGGCGCGGCGCCTGCGCTCCAAAGCCGCTGTATTGGTACAGCACAGGCAGCATGGTCATGCCTATGCCGGCCTGTTCCGCTGCATCGACAACCCGTTCCGACAACTCGGCCGGCCGGGTGTGGCGCATGCCATCGGCCTGGTGGTGCACGTAATGGAATTCGCACACCGAGGTATAGCCCGCCTTCAGCATTTCGATATACAGCCAGTGCGCGATGGCCGATATGCTGTCGGGCGAAAGGCGGGCCGCAAAGCGGTACATCAGGTCGCGCCAGCTCCAGAAGCTATCGGCCGCATTGGCGCGGTATTCGGTCAAGCCCGCCATGGCGCTTTGGAAAGCATGCGAATGCAGGTTGGGCATGCCGGCGAGGACCGGTCCGCAAACACGCTGAAGATTCAGGGTTTCACCCAGAACTTCCTCCGTGATGTGGCTACGCACGGTGGTAAGCGTACCGTTTTCATTCCATTCCAGCAGCACATCGGGCTGCCAGCCGCTGCGCAGACGGGCATAGGGGGCAAACAGAGCGCCGCCTGCCGGGCTCGGTGTCTTGTCGCTCATGCGTTTCCTCGTTTGTCGATGGAGATCTGGCCGTGGCGCACGACCAGCTGGCAGCGATTCAGGCCGCTCCAGTAGGCCAGCTCGGCCAGCGATTCGATGTCCCAGGCCACGAAGTCGGCGGGGGCGCCCAGGGTAATTTCGCCGCGTATGTCGGGATGGTTCAATGCCTGCGCCGCATGGATCGTTACGCCCGCCAGCGCTTCAGGTACCGATAGCCTGAACAAGGTGCAGGCCATGTTCAGCATGAGCAGCAGCGAGGTGGTGGGCGAGGTGCCGGGATTGCTGTCGGTTGAAATCGCGATGGGCACCCGATGCCGGCGCAGCAGGGCAATGGGCGGCAACTGGGTTTCGCGGATGAAGTAATACGCGCCGGGCAGCAGCACGGCCACGGTGCCGGCGTCGCGCATGGCGATCACGCCGGCCTCGTCGAGGAATTCCAGATGGTCGGCCGACAAGGCCTTGTAACGCGCTGCGAGGGCGGTCCCGCCCAGCAGTGAAAGTTGCTCGGCGTGCATTTTGACCGGCAGGCCGAAACGCCTGGCGGCCTGGAATACCCGTTCGGATTGAGCCAGGCTAAAGCCTATGCCTTCGCAGAACACATCGACCGCATCGACCAGCTTTTCCTCGACCAGGGCGGGCAGCATGACATCGCACACCAGGTCGATATAGTCGTCGGCGCGGCCGGCGTATTCGGGGGGCAGCGCATGCGCGCCCAGAAAAGTGGTAAGCACCGTAACGGGGCGGGCTCGCCCCAGGCGTCGCGCCACGCGCAGCATCTTGCGTTCATTTTCCAGGTCCAGCCCATAGCCGGACTTGATTTCGATCGCGGTCACGCCCTCGGCCAGCAGAGCATCGAGACGGTGCAAGGCGGTGCGAAACAGTGTGTCTTCGCTGGCATCGCGTGTCGCGCGTACGGTCGATATAATGCCGCCGCCCCGCCGGGCGATTTCTTCATAGCTGACCCCGGCCAGCCTCTGCGCGAATTCTTCCGCCCGGTTGCCGCCGTACACCAAGTGAGTGTGGCAGTCGATCAGCCCCGGGGTAACCAGCGCGCCCCGCAGATCGTGCTTCGGGCAATCCAGGTAGGGGGAGGGCAGTTGCGCCGAAGGGCCGAACCATTCGATGCGCTGGCCGCGTACAACCAGAGTGGCATTTTCAATAAGTTTTTCCGGGTTCGCCGTGGGAGCCAGCCTGGCATTGGTCCATAGGCTTATATCCGACATGGGAAGTCTCCTTGCAGGCGTATGCGCACGTCTATCAGGCGGTCATCGCCGGCGCCTGCGGGTTCGATGGCAAGCCGCAGGGCAGCTTCGCCCGACAGCGTCACGATCAAAGTATCGCCTGTTTGCAGCATATCCGGCGCATCCCGCCAGCCCATATCTCCAGACCGGATCCCGAATGAACCAGCCGCGCAATGCAAAGCAGTGCAGCCTGGTTCCAGCGTCAAGGTTTGCGCCGTCTCACGCACATCCAGCCGGCCTGTGCCGGCCCCGCGCCGCACCATAAGATTGAAGTCTTGCGTCGGCCCATTAGGCAATTCGGCGCGGATAGGGGTTTCGCCCAAGAACCTGTGAGGCTCCCAGCGCGACAGACGGTGCGGTTCACCGCCGGCCTCATCAATGAGAATCATCGGCCCGCCGCGCGTTACCACCAGGGTGCGGTCGATATTGTGAAAGGTTGAAAAAGGCCCCGCCTGGGCGACATCGGCTACGCTGATGCGCCATAGGAAAGATTCGAACGAAGCATTGCCGGGGTGGCTGGCGATTTCGCGCGTGACGCCGCCGCCATTCTTCCAGGGCACCGCCCGCAGGTCGGCGGCCGCAATCAGGTCGACATGAATGGAAGGAGGGGCATGGTCGGTGTTCGGCGGCATCTCGGTGCTTCTTTCTTCATTGATCGTGCTTGTATATACAATTATTCATCAATTGATCCGGAATAGCAATCTGGCCTTGCCGCGATGGCAGCCCGGCAGGCGTTTCCGCACGATACGCCGATGTGCCAATTCACTGTTGCGGCGCGAGCCCGGCAATACGCTGAAATAAGTAAACTCTGGCAAGATCGCCCGATAAGGCGTTAAATTGGGTTTATGCCCTGAAACAGGACGTGTAGACAAGGAGTCTGCCATGACAAGCACCGATATTATTGTGGTATTGCTTCTAGGGGTAGGCGTAGCGTGCTCCCTGACATTATTATTTTGGCTGGTGCGTCTGATCAAGCGCGATCGGCGCGGCAACAGCCATTGAACGGCTCGCCGGGCCACGCGCGCAGCCTGGCGGGCGCCTGACCCGGCTTTGAGTCGCACACGAATCACAGATGCTCGAACGCAACAGGCCTTCACCGACCATTCAGAAGAACCGATGAAAGATAGCAATAATCTCGACCCCATGGCTACCCTCGCCGTCCAGATCAATTCCCTCGACAACCCCCTGACTGTCCACCTAAATGGATCACCCTCAATCGCCTCGGGTGAGTTGGTGGAAATCACTTCCGCAAACTATCCCGTCGATATCGACCTGGTTTACGCGAGCGCCGACAATCTGGCGGGCCGGCCTGTTTACGCCGCGGCGCGCTGCGCGTTGCGCCCAGAGGCCGCCGCCTGTTTGCTGAAGGCCGCCGTAGCCGCGCAGCGTGCCGGCTATCGGATAAAGGTATTCGATGCCTATCGTCCGCCGCGCGCCCAGCGGATTTTCTGGGCGCTGTGTCCCGATCCGCGCTATATCGCCGATGCGAATCTGGGCTCGAACCATACTCGCGGCACCGCTGTCGATGCGACCTTGCTCGACGACAAAGGCGTGGCCCTGGACATGGGCACGGGCTTCGATGCCATGGAAGATCGTTCGCACCATGATCGCGACGATTTGCCTGTCGCCGTGCAACGCAACCGCAGCCTTTTGCTTGGAATCATGCTGCGTGCGGGGTTTCGTTCGATCAACACGGAATGGTGGCATTACGAGCTGCCGGACTCCAAGTCTTATGCTCTGCTGGATGATCCTATCGTCACGGCGGTAGACAAGTAGGCGGGCCGTTGTCGCCTGCATTCGGCAGGCCTGGCGACCTGCCGCTCGGCTTGAGCCGGCGGGAACGCCCATATATGCCTGGTTCAGGTGTATTGCCAGGTGTGGGTGACTCGTGTAAGTTGCGGGGGTGTTCATGGTTCTCACTGGAGATGTGTGATGTTCAAGTCGGCTTTCCGTTTCGCCTGTTTGCCTCTGCTGCATCGACGCCCTTTGGTATTGCTTGCCGGCCTGGGCATGGTTGCCTTGATGTCGGCGGCGCAGGCCATGGCGCCCAAAGATACGCTGATGATCGGCAAGTCGGCCGATCCGCAAACGCTGGATCCGGCGATCACGATCGACAATAACGACTGGACTGTTACCTACCCGGCATATCAGAAGTTGATGCGCTACAAGCAAACCGCCGACGGCAAGGGCTCGACCGAGGTCGAAGGCGACCTGGCCGCAAGCTGGACCGTATCGCCCGACAACCTTACCTGGACGTTCAAGCTTCAGCCCAATCAGAAATTTGCCGATGGCGCGGCCGTCGATGCCCAGGCGGTGAAGTTTTCCTTTGATCGCCTGCTAAGGCTCAAGCAAGGGCCGTCCGAGGCTTTCCCGAAAGGGCTCGAAGTGACGGTCATCGATCCCATGACGGTGCAATTCCGGCTTAAAGCACCGTTCGCCCCATTTCTATACACGCTGGCCAATAACGGCGCAGCTATCATCAACCCCGACGCGGCCAAGCGCGACGGCGGTATCGACGCGTACCTGTCGCGCAATACCGCGGGGTCCGGTCCCTACCGCCTGGTGTCATGGCAGAAAGGCCAGGCCTTGACACTCGAACCCAATCCCCATTACGGCGGCACCAAGAAGCTGCACATGGCCAAGGTGGTCATCAAGATCGTGCCTGAGGCAACATCGCGCCGCTTGCAGCTGCAGCATGGCGATCTGGATATTGCCGAGGAAATGCCGGTCGACCAAATAGTGGCCCTGAAGTCCACGCCCACCGTCAAGGTGGTGGAATATCCCTCCTTGCGCGTGACTTACCTGTATCTCAACAACAAGACAGGTCCGCTCAAGAATCCCGATCTGCGCCATGCCGTGGTCGATGCCATCGACTACACCGGCGTCATCGACGGCATTCTGCTCAAGCAGGCCAAACAAACTCGCGGCCCCATACCCGAGGGCATGTGGGGCTACGATGCCAAGCTGCCCTTGCCCAGGCAGAATCTCGATGCGGCCAAGGCCGAACTCAAAAAATCCGGCGAAGCCAAGGCGACGCTGGTGCTCAAGTACTCCACCAAGGATCCCAACTGGGAGGCCATCGCGCTCACCACCCAGGCCAACCTGGCGGCCATCGGCATCAAGGTCAGGCTGGAAAAACTGGCCAACGCGACCTTGCGCGAACAACTGGGCAAGGGCGACTTCGATATTTCAGTCGGCAACTGGAGCCCCGACTTCGCCGATCCCTACATGTTCACCAGCTACTGGTTCGATTCCGACAAGCAGGGGCTGGCCGGCAATCGTTCGTTCTACTCGAACCCCGAAGTGGACAAGTGGTTGCGCGAAGCCGCCACGCTTAGCGACCAGAACCAGCGCATCGCCTTGTACGACAAGGTGCAGCAGCAAGTCGTCAAAGATGCCGCCTATGTGTATCTGTACCAGAAGAATTACCAGGCCGCCATGCGCACCGATGTCAAGGGTTTCGTCTTCAACCCCATGCTCGAGCAGGTATTCAACGTAGCCGACATCACCAAGTAGGGACGGCCCCGCAATTTAATTGAGGTTCCGGATGTCCTGGTTGCCGATCGTCAGAAAGCGGCTGTTCAGCCTGGTGCTGGTGGTGATAGGCGTTTCGCTGATCACATTCATTATTTCCCACCTGATTCCCGGCGATCCGGCACGTCTTATCGCCGGCGACCGGGCGACCGACGAAATCGTTGCGCACATACGCCGGAAGCTCGGACTGGATCTGCCCCTGTACCTGCAATACTGGCACTATGCGGTGGGCCTGGTGCACGGCGACCTCGGTACATCGATCCGCACCGGACGGCCGGTGCTCGAAGACATACGCGCCTTTTTTCCGGCTACGCTTGAGCTGGCGATCGTCGCCCTGTTCCTTGCAACTTTGCTGGGCATTCCGCTTGGCGTGATTTCCGCGGTGTATCGCAACAAGCCTGTCGATCAGTTCGTGCGCACGCTATCGGTCACGGGTATTTCCACTCCGGCATTCTGGTTGGGGCTGGGCCTGATCGTCTTGTTTTATGGTCGCCTGGGCTGGCTGCCGGGCGGAGGAAGGCTGGACCAGGGCCTGGGCCCTCCCAGCGACATTACAGGCTTTTACCTGGTCGATTCCCTGCTGACCTGGAATATCCCGGTGTTCCTGAATACGCTCAAGCATCTGATCCTGCCGGCGTTTACCTTGGGGTTTGTGCACCTGGGCATAGTCTCGCGGCAAATCCGCTCGGCCATGCTCGAGCAGATGGGCGAAGACTACGTGCGTACGGCGCGCGCCTTCGGGCTATCGCGCTGGACGGTCATCGTGCGCCATGCCTTGCCCAATGCGCTGATGCCCTCTATTACCGTGCTGGGCCTGGCGATGGGCGACTTGCTGTACGGAGCGGTGCTGACGGAAACCGTGTTTGGCTGGCCCGGCATGGGGGCCTACGTAGTCGAATCGATTCAGGCCCTGGATTTCCCGGCGGTCATGGGTTTCGCGGTGGTGGTGTCGTTTGCCTATGTGTTACTTAATCTGCTGGTCGATCTGCTGTATCGCTGGATCGACCCGCGTATTACAGGGGTGAATTGAATGGCCGGCGTGCCCGCGGCGCATCCGCGAAAACCATGGCGTGAGTCCTCGTCCTACATGGCCTATCAGCTTGGCAAGAGCCCCCTGACGATGTTCGGGCTGGGCCTGATTGTGCTGATGTGCCTGGCCGCGCTTTGCGCGCCCTGGATTGCGCCGTACAACCCCGACAGCATCAACCTGATCCATCGCCTGGCCGCGCCATCGGCCGCGCATTGGTTCGGTACCGACGAAGTGGGGCGCGACCTGTTCAGCCGCGTGCTGTATGGTGGCCGGCAATCGATAGGCGTGGGCCTGTTCGTGGCCTTTGCGTCCAGCTTTGCGGGATCCATTCTCGGCTGCTTTTCGGGTGTGCTGGGCGGCCGCATAGACAGCCTGATCATGCGCATCATGGATGTCGTGCTGTCGGTGCCTTCGCTGGTGCTGACCATGGCCCTGGCGGCGGCGCTCGGCCCCAGCCTGTTCAACGCCATGCTGGCCATTACCATTGTCCGGATTCCCTTTTATGTGCGCCTTGCGCGCGGGCAAACCCTCAGCGTTCGCGAAATGGCGTATGTCAAGGCGGCGCGCACTTTCGGCGCCACGCGCCGGCATCTCGTGTTCTGGCACATTATCCGCAATACCCTGTCGCCCATTATCGTGCAGGCCACGCTGGACATAGGCAGCGCCATACTCATGGCGGCGGCATTGGGTTTTATCGGCCTGGGCGCGCAGCAGCCCACTGCCGAATGGGGCGCCATGGTGGCGACCGGGCGCAATTATTTCCTGGACCAGTGGTGGTATGCCGTCTTTCCGGGCTTTGCCATTCTGATTACCGCGACGGGCTTCAATTTGCTGGGCGATGGCGTGCGCGACATGCTCGACCCAAGACAGAAGGTGAAATAGTGGCGCAACCAGGCGATCCCGTCCTCGATATTCGCGATCTTGCGCTGGAGTTTCCTGTGTACAAAGGGGCGGTCAAGGCGCTCAATGGCGTTTCGCTGAAAGTAGGGCCCGGCGAGGTGGTGGGCGTGGTCGGTGAGTCCGGCTCGGGCAAATCGGTGACGGCCATGGCGGCCTTGAAATTGCTTCCGCGCGATGGCTTTGTGATAACCGGGGGCTCGCTGAACCTGCTGGGCCACGATATCCTGAACGCCTCCGAGGCCGAGATGCTGCGGGTGCGCGGCTGTGAAGCGGCCATGATTTTTCAGGAACCGATGACAGCACTCAATCCCACCAAAAAAGTGGGTGATCAGATTACCGGGGTAATTCGGCGTCATCGGGCCTTGTCCAAAACACAGGCCGCGCAGAAAGCCGTCAAATTGCTGCGCGCCATGTACATTGCCGACCCCGAGCAGATTCTGCACAGCTACCCCTTCGAACTCTCGGGAGGCATGCGTCAGCGCGTCATGATCGCCCTGGCGTTTTCCTGCGATCCCCAACTGCTGATTGCCGATGAGCCCACTACGGCGCTCGACGTCACGGTACAGCGCCAGGTCTTGCTGCTGCTGCGCGAACAGGCGCGCGAGCGCGGCACAGCCATTTTGTTCATCACACACGATATGGCGGTCGTGTCGCAGTTCTGCGACCGAGTGTATGTCATGTATGCCGGATCGGTGGTCGAGCAGGGCCTTACCGCCCAGGTCATGGAGCGGCCCGCCCATCCCTATACCCGGGGCCTGCTCGGAGGTTTGCCGGAAAATGCAAAACCCGGTTCAGCCCTGCCGGCGATACCGGGCCAGGTGCCTAACCTGGCCGACCTGCCCGACGGCTGCGCGTTTCGGCCGCGCTGCGAGCGTGCCGACGAGGCCTGCCTGATCAAACCGGCGTTGCGGAGCTTGCCCGACGGCCGCGGCCAGGCGGCGTGCTGGCACGTTTTGCACGGAGGCAGGCAATGACGATTAACGCCGCGCCGCGCCATATTCCCGTGCTGACGCTGGACAAGGTCGAATTGCGGTTTCCCGTAGCCACGAATTGGCTGGGGCATCCCAAGTCGTATGCGCACGCCATCAATGGTATATCGCTGGCGGTGCATGCCGGCGAAACCCTGGGCATCGTCGGGGAGTCCGGTTGCGGCAAAAGCACCCTGGCGCAACTGCTTATGGGCCTGTTGACACCCACGCAAGGCACGGTGCGCTGGGAAGCCCCGGAGGCCGGCAAGCCCGCGGCGAATGTGCAAATCGTGTTTCAAGATCCGCAATCGTCGCTGGATCCGCGCCTGCCCGTCTGGAAGATCATTATGGAACCCGTATATGTGCGCGGCGGGGTCAAGCTGCACGAGTTGCGCCGCCGCGCCGCCCAGGTGGCGCAGCAGGTGGGCTTGCGCGACGAGCAGCTGGATCGTTTTCCGCACGAGTTTTCGGGCGGCCAGCGGCAACGCATCGCGATTGCGCGTGCCTTGTCATCCAGTCCCGATGTCATCGTGCTCGATGAGCCCACCTCGGCGCTCGATATATCGGTACAGGCTCAGATACTCAATCTGCTGCAAGACCTGCAGCGGCGGTACCAGCTGACCTATGTGCTGATTTCTCACAATGTATCGGTCGTACGCCACTTGTGCGATCGGGTCGCGGTCATGTATCTGGGGCAGATCGTCGAGCTGGGGGATACGTTGGAAGTATTGAACCAGCCCCGGCATCCCTATACGCAACTATTGCTCGACTCGGTGCCCAGGCTGGGCGAGCCCTTTGTCGATGGCAGTCCGGCGGTCAATACCGAGCTGCCCGGCAACCGGCGCTTGCCCACGGGCTGTTTCTTTGCCGATCGCTGTTCCAGGGTAATCGCGGGCTGTGAGTTGCCGCAGTTGCTGCGGCCTGTAGTCCAGGACTCGGGGCAGAGCCTGGATGGGCGTATTGCGGCAATGAGAACATCGGCCTCGATAAAGACAGCGGCCGACGCGGCCTTATGGCCTGCCCTGCGATCATGCCGTTGCCATAGGGTGTGTTGATTCTATGCTTCTGGGGGCCGGTTCTGCCCGGTTTTTCGCGATATCAAATTTTCTGTAGACGGAGCAGGCGAGCGCGAATATGCGATTCCGCGTCGGAGTTTACAAGGTGACGGGGCAGGGCTCCATTGAGTAAAGAAAAAGCTTGTTGAGCGGCGAGTTCGCTCATGCGTTGCATGCTTTGTTGCGTGATACCGGCAAGATGGGTGGATAGGATAAGATTCGGTATCGCAAGCAGCGGCGAATCGGCTGGCAGTGGCTGTTCTGTGAATACATCCAGAGCTGCTCCCGCCAGCCGTTTATTGATTAAGGTATCTGCCAGCGCCTGTTCGTCTATCACTGCTCCTCGGGCGACATTGACAAGATAAGCACCGGGCTTCATTGATGCCAGCCGTTCTGCATTGACCAATCCGCGCGTATGTTCGTTCAGAGGGCAGGTCAATACAAGGAAATCTGATTCTTTAAACAATATATCCAGGGATGCCTTTTCAATGAAATCGGGCATATGCTGAGGGTTTCTGCGATAGCCAATACCTCTCATTTTCAGTCCATAATGGCATATGCGCGCCACCTCGCAACCGACCGCTCCGGCGCCGACAATGCCCACTGTTCGACCTGTCAGCTCAGTAGCGCTATCAGATAGTTGACGTGCCGAATTCCAGCCATCAGATCGCAGCTTTCTTTCGACGATATGCAATTGGCGCGCAAGTGCGATCATCTGCCCCACAACATATTCGGCTACCGACAAGGCATTTACGCCTGGTGTATTGGCCACAGCTATGCCGAGCTTGGATGCCTCTTCTACAGGGATCATGTCCAGCCCGGCCCCATGCCTTATCGCGCCACGCAGCCGCTTTGTGCCTTCGAAAATATCTGTCGGCAATGTTGCCCGTACGATAATTACATCGGCGTCCCGCGATGATTCTCGCAGAGTGGGAAATGTAGTGTCGGAGGCGAGTCTGACATCCGCCTGTGAACTCAGCAATGCCATGCTGGCGGGATGAATGGGATTGGTCAGGAGAACGATAGGACGCATAAGGTGAGATGTTTGGAAGTGGTCAGGCTACGGCCGCAATCTTAGCGATTGCCTTGCCGAGATCCGATGTCTTTGCGCGGCCACCCAAATCGGGTGTGCGAGGATTGTCAGCTTCGCTCAGTACGAGTTCGATAGCACGCATGATGGCCTTCGCCGCTTCGGTTTCGCCAAGATGCTCCAGCATCATGGCGGCCGACCAGATCTGGCCGACGGGATTAGCGATTTCCTGGCCCGCGATATCGGGTGCGGAGCCGTGTACGGGCTCGAACATGGAGGGGTGTATCCGTTCGGGATTGATATTTGCGCTGGGAGCCACAGCTATGGTACCTGTGATGCCCGGACCCAGGTCAGATAGGATATCGCCAAATAAATTGGAGCCTACCACTACATCGAAGCGTTCGGGGGACATGACGAAGCGAGCGGCTAAAATATCGATGTGGTATTGATCGGCACGAACATTTGGATGATTCGCAGCCATTGCAGCGAAGCGCTCATCCCAGAATGGCATGGAATGGTAGATGCCATTGGATTTTGTGGCCGAGCTTACATGCGGCCGCCCCAGTGTCTGGGCCAGATTGAAGGCATAGCGAAGAATCCGATCGGTTCCGCGCCGGGTAAACACCGCTTCTTGCGTCACAAACTCATGTTCGGTACCTGCAAACATGCGTCCTCCCAATTGCGAATATTCGCCTTCCGTATTCTCGCGCACTATCCAAAAATCGATATCGCCAGGGTTTTTGTTTGCTAAAGGGCACGGGATGCCTGGTAATAGCCTTACCGGTCGCAAATTGACATACTGGTCGAACTCCCGCCGTATCGGGATCAGCAGATTCCAAAGCGAGATATGATCCGGAACCCCCGGAAAGCCTACTGCGCCAAGCAGAATCGCGTCGTTGTCGCTTAGCCGGGCGATGCCGTCGTCCGGCATCATCTTGCCCATTGTTTTGTAGCGCTCGCAGTTCCAATCGTAATGAGTATATTTGAGCTTGAAGTCGAAACGTGCGCTTATGGCATCCAGCACTCGCAGGCCTTCAGGCATGACTTCATTGCCGATCCCATCGCCCGGAATGACAGCGATCGAGTAGGTTCTGTTGGCAATCACAATATTTTCTCGAATGTAGGAATATTAAAGAGATGGGCGTATCATCGCGTCCGAATCGGCCAAGATACTGATGAGCTCTGGCACGGAGGCCTGAGACGAACCCAGTTGGTTTCCATACGCGTAGGCTTGCCGGACAGCTTCAGCCGTGGCGTGTGGGGCGCCTATCTCTGCGGCCATTGTTGTGTAGTAAGTCATGTCTTTCAGCGCATTGGCAAGTGAGAAGCGGAAGCCCGAGCTATCACGGGATTCGATATAAGGCTGTAGGCGATTGAGCACCACTCCGTCACCGCCTCCGTTCGCTAGAATCTGGATCAGGACCTCGGGCTTTATCTTGGCACGTTGCGCGCAGGCGGCGGCCTCGGCCAACACAGCTGAAAATCCCAATGAAACAAAATTATGTATAAGCTTCATCTGATGCCCTGAGCCCACTGGCCCTGAAAATACGATATTTTCGGCATAGCACTGCAAAAGTGGCTTGCATCGTTCAAAGAGTGCATGATCTCCGCCTACGATCAGATTCAATCGGCCTTCGGCCGCTTCTTTCGGCGTGCGAGTCATGGGGGCATCGAGAAAAAGGCCGCCCGCTGCTTCAATAGCCCGCGCGATCTTTAAGGTCGATGAGGGAATGGCGGTCGAGCAATCTATTACGATGGTGCCCTGCGTCATGCCTTCGAGCAATCCGCCTGCTCTATATACGACATCTTCGACCTGAGGCGTGCCTGTCAGGCACAGGATCACCACATTGGATTGTTGCGCTACGGCAGATGCCCTATCCGTTTTTACAGCACCGGCGCCGAGCAGATCTTCCACAGATTGATTGCCTGGATGATCCAGAAGCAGCATTGAATAGCCATGCTTGAGAATGTTGAGAGCGATGCCGTGGCCCATCAATCCCACGCCGATCAGGCCGACCTTCATGTTCGAATCTGTCATATTCTATTTATTTCCATTAATAAATTAAGCCGGTGGATCAAACACAAACCTCTGAGACTTTATGCCTTGCGCATTTGACCCAGGCCGCCAGCACATATGTATTTAATTTCGACGTAATCATCGATTCCGTATTTCGAGCCTTCCCGGCCCACCCCAGATTCCTTTATGCCTCCGAAGGGAGCGAGCTCAGTCGAGATAATGCCTTCGTTCAAGCCGACGATGCCGCATTCCAACGCTTCGGCTACCCACCATGAACGCTCGTAGTTGGTGGTGTAGAAATAGGCGGCAAGGCCGAATGGGGTGTCGTTCGCCATGCGTATAGCGTCGTGGTCGGATTGAAAACGGATCAGCGGAGCCACGGGACCGAACGTTTCCTCATTCATCAGCTTGGTATCGGGCGAGACGTTGATCAGGATAGTGGGCTGAAAAAACAAGCCTCCCATCGGGTGGGCTTGCCCGCCCGTCAGTACCGTGGCGCCCTTCGAAAGCGCATCGCCTATATGTTCTTTGACTTTATTTATGGCCGCTGAATCGATGAGAGGCCCTAGAGTCACCCCATCGTCCAGGCCATTACCGACTTTCATTGCATCGACCGCCACCTTGAGTTTGGCGGCAAAGGTATCATAAACGGCTTCTTGGACAAAAATCCGATTGGCGCATACGCAAGTCTGCCCTGCGTTACGGAACTTCGAGGCTATGACGCCTTCTACTGCTTTGTCCAGATCGGCATCGTCGAAAATAATGAACGGTGCGTTTCCGCCAAGTTCCATAGAAACTTTTTTTACTGTGCTGGCGCATTGCGCCATCAATAACTTGCCGACTTCTGTTGATCCGGTAAAAGACAGTTTGCGCACCAAGGGGCTTGAAACGAGTTCGTGGCCCACGACGCCGGAGGCTCCGGTAACGACGTTGAACACGCCTGGCGGCACGCCCGCTTCCACCGCTAGTGCCGCCAGTGCGAGGGCCGAAAACGGAGTGGCCGAGGCGGGCTTGACAACGATAGTGCAGCCGGCAGCCAGTGCCGCGCCGGCCTTGCGGGTGATCATGGCATTGGGAAAATTCCATGGAGTTATGGCGGCCACAACGCCCACCGGCTGTTTGATTACTACGATGCGCCGATCGGCGTTGGCGGCGGGAATCATGTCTCCGTAGACACGTTTGGCTTCCTCGGCAAACCATTCAAGGAATGATGAGCCGTAGGCGATTTCGCCACGAGATTCTTGCAGTGGCTTGCCTTGTTCCAGAGTTAGAATAAGCGCGAGGTCTTCCTGATTTTTCATGC
Organism: Paralcaligenes ginsengisoli; assembly: GCF_054781135.1. NCBI lineage: Bacteria > Pseudomonadati > Pseudomonadota > Betaproteobacteria > Burkholderiales > Alcaligenaceae > Paralcaligenes > Paralcaligenes ginsengisoli. The sequence continues at coordinate 16,437 of NZ_BAAGUZ010000040.1, read as the reverse complement.
ATAGGTCATACCAGCGCCGAATGATTCTGGACCGCTCTTTTGCGCTGATGCCGCGCCAACCAGGTAGCGCGTCATGAGCCACGTCGATGGCATCTCTCACATCCGATCCATTGAGTTTTGGGACTGTGCCGATTTCTTTACCATCTGCCGGATTCACCACGACAATGGTTTCCCGGTTTGTGGCATCGGTCCAATTGCCATTGATATGGCATTGTTGGCGGAAGAGGTCCTTACGTTGCAAATTCATAGCCTTGGGTTCCTTGTAATTCGGTTCAAATGAGTAAATTCAGAGGAGTCCCGCCCTGCTCCAGCTCGACCAGGCCATCGATCAGAAGTTGCCCCATTGCGTTGCGGGTTTCTTCGGTGGCGCTGCCGATATGCGGTGTCAGGAATACATTATCTAAATTACGATAACGCGGATCTATATGGGGTTCGTTGGCAAAGACGTCCAGTCCGGCGGCAAATAAGTGCCCGGCTTGCAGCGCTGTGATTAAAGCGTTGTCGTCTATCAGATCACCGCGCGAAATGTTGACGATAACCGCCCCGGCGGGAAGTAGCGCCAAGCGTTGGGCGTCCATGATATTTTTAAGTTCCGACGATCCTGGTGCAGCCAGCACAAGAATATCGCTCGAGCCAAGCAGGCTGCCGAGCGAGTCATGGTAGATTGCACCGCTTTCCAGGCCGACATCAAGCCGACGGCGATTGTGATAATGGATTTCAAGACCGAAGCCTAGAGCGCGGGCTGCGATGGCTCGCCCGATGCGGCCCATGCCGAAAATCCCCAACCGCCGTCCGACTAGTCCTTTCCCGAGCAGTTGTGTAGGTGCCCATCCCGGCCACGTCCCTGTGCGGACCATGCGATCGGCTTCGAATCCGCGCCGACAGGCATTCAGTAGCAGGAGCAGGGCGATTTCGGCGCAGGCATCGCTCAGGACATCGGGCGTATGCAGGACCCGCACTCCGCAGGATTTTGCGGCAGCCAGGTCGATATGGTCGTGCCCCACCGACAACGTCGCAATTGTTTTCAGTTCGGGTGCCAAATGCCGCACGACATTTGCATCTATGAATTCGGTGGCCGTGACAAACAGTACTTCAACACCCTTGGCTCGCTGCATGATTTCCTCCGGAGCGATGATGCAATCGTCAGTGTTGAAAACCAGATTGAAGCGCTGTGCCAGTTGTTTTTCTATTACAGGCGTGAAGCGCCGGCATAGGAAGGCCTTTGATTGCTTGATTTGGCTCATAAGATGCTTGAGTTTGCTGAAGAGATAAAGTTTAATTAATTTATCATACCAATTTATAATATGAATGTGTCAATAAATTTTATTTGAATGTTATGATGACATCCGATTTCCCAATGCTTTCAGGTGCTTATATGTCTCTACAAAACAGTGGGCGCGACATCGGCCCTTCGGCCACCGAGCCGACCTTGGCCGACCGGATTACCGAATTGCTTGCTTCTCAGATTCGCAGCGGCAGCTATCCGGTCAATGCGCGTCTGCCGACCGAAAAATTCATGACAGAGGAATATGGTGTAAGCCGCACTGTGGTGCGGGAGGCCATCTCGCGGCTCAAATCCGAAGGATTGGTGGAGACTCGGCAGGGTAGCGGAACAGTGGTTCTGGACCCCAAGAATTCCGAGGCATTCAGGTTGGGAAGGGCAGACGATAATCCCGCCAAGGCTGTGGTGCGCATCATCGAATTGCGTCGCGGTATCGAGGCGGAAATGGCGGCATTGGCGGCAGAAAGGCGTACTGCGGCTGAGATGAACCAAATCAAGCGTGCCTTGAAGGAAATCGATAAAACGGTCAAAGAGGGCGGCAATGGCGTTGATGAAGACTTGGAATTTCACATGGCCATCTCGCGTGCGACGGGCAATCCGCACTACACCGCCTTGCTCGGATTGTTGACACGGGCGCTGAAAGACGCAATCCGGGTGACGCGAGGCAATGAGGCGCGCCGCGATGATCTGGCGGGGCAGGTTCGCGACGAGCACAATGCAATTTGCCAAGCCATTCAGGCACGCGACGTAGCGGCCGCGCGTGCGGCTGCGTTTCGCCATATGCAAAACACAGCGGTTCGTATCGAGCTCGCCGAAAAAGACTATTGGGCCGGCGATAGCCGCAAGGCCGCGCAGCGGTTGGCGAAAGCAGATCTTGGAGCCGTACTTGGCGGTACGAGTTCCGAGCTGAATCCTGGGAAAAATAAAAAAAATTAACTTCATTGAAATGTTGTGTGATATATTTATCATACAAATTATGGGCTCCGGCGTGCTTACAAATGAGCGGAGTGTCATCCCGCCCGGCCCAGCAAGGCCGGGATGCTGATCATCACCACATGAACCAAGAGAGGGTGTAATGAAAATCACGCAAATCACGGCAATCCCATTGTCGTACCGTTTGCCTGAAGGCAAGACAGTAACCATGGGTGTGGGAAGCACGCTCAAGCGCGATGCGATCATTATCCGAGTGGAAACCTCGGAAGGAATCACCGGATACGGGGAATCGCATCCCGGGCGTAGCCCGGGGGCCATAGTCAGCCTTATACACAACACTCTTGCGCCGCTATTGGTAGGCTACGACGCGACCGACGTAATCGGGGCCTGGAAACGGGTGCACCGTATGCAGTTCTCCAGTCACGGCCTGGGAGCCGGCGCCGCTTTGGCCTATTCCGGCATCGACATGGCCCTCTGGGATATACGCGGCAAGGCGGCCAATATGCCTCTATATAAATTATTGGGTGGCGGGCAGCGCCGCATTCCTGCTTATGCTGGCGGTATTTCGATGGGTTACCAGCCGCCCGAAGACTTGGCCGACGAGGCTCGCGGCTACCTGGATAAGGGCTATAAGGCGGTAAAGCTGCGCATCGGCGACACAGTAAAAAACGACATTGATCGCATAACCCACCTGCGCAAGGCATTGGGCGATGATATCGACATCCTTACCGATGCCAATACCGCATACACCATCGCCCAGGCCCGGCGAGTGTTGCCGGTGCTGGCCGATATCAAGGCCGGCTGGCTGGAAGAGCCGTTTGCCTGCAATGATTTTGCATCGTATCGCGAGGCGGCGCGCATTACTCCGCTAGTTCCAATAGCCGCCGGCGAAAACCATTTCATGCGTTTCGAGTTTGCGCAAATGCTTGAAGCGCGGGCGGTTCAAATCTGGCAGCCAGATCTTTCCAAGACGGGTGGCATCACCGAGGGCGTCCGGATCGCGGCGCTGGCTTCCGCATTCCAGATACCTGTCAACGCCCATAGCTCCGCCACTGGGCTCAACCATGCGGCCACACTACATTTTCTTGCCGCCACCGAGAACGCGGGCTACTTCGAGGCTTGCGTCTCGAAGTTCAATCCCTTCCGCGATATGTTCGGGGCCACATTTGAAATCGGTGCGGACGGGTGCGTGGAACCGCCCGAAGGACCGGGCCTTGGAGTCAATGTCGACGAAGCAATCTTTAAGGAATTTCCGGTGGTCGATGGCCCGGGCTATGTTGTCAAATTCTGATTTTCAGCTTAAATGAGTCGAGGAGATAAAAAATGAATAATTTTAAAAAAATACTGATAACGATTTGCGCGCTTCTGATCGGCGCTATAGGAGTCCCTAGCGAAGCAGCACAGAAATACCCTGATAGAGAGGTCCGTATTGTTGTGCCCTATACCCCAGGCGGCTTCAATGACACGTTTGCCCGCACAATAAGTCATTATTTGACGACAGATTGGAAAGAGTCTGTCGTGGTAGAGAACCGGCCAGGAGGCAACACCATTATTGGCAATTCGTTCGTGGCTAGGGCAGCGCCCGATGGTTATACATTGTTGGTGACGCCTTTGCCTTTTTCGTCCCTGCCGGGCTTATATGGCAAGAAACTACCCTATGATGCATTGAAAAATTTCGACCCTGTGGTGTGGGCTGCCAGCACCCAAAATGTTTTGGTGGTGCGCAGCGACTCCAAGATAAAGACAGTAAAAGACCTGGTTGACTACGCCAAGAAGAATCCGAAAAAAGTCAATTATGGATCTACTGGTACGGGCTCATCGAACCATCTGTCCATGGAACTCTTCATGAGCATGACGGGTACTCAAATGACTCATATACCCTACAAAGGCAGCTCTCCGGCGGTAGTGGCGTTGTTGAGCGGCGATATCGATGTGTTCTTCGACAACATGCCAAATGTCTTGCCGCAAATCCGCGCTGGAAAGTTTCGCGCAATAGCGACCACTGGCTTGAAGCGTTCCCCTTTATTGCCCGATGTGCCTACCGTAGCAGAGTCCGGCGTGCCCGGCTATGAGGTAAATGTATGGTTTGGTCTCCAGGCGCCGGCAGGTACCCCGGCGAACGTGATAGCCAAGCTGAATAAAGACGTGGTTCAGGTGCTGCGAACTCCCGCAGTTGTAAAGCAATTTGGTGATCTTGGAGTCGAAGTCGTGGCCAGCACACCCGAGCAATTCGACCAGTTGTTAAGTTCGGAAATCAAAAAATGGGGCGATGTGGTCAAGGCGGCTCATATCCAGTTGGAATGAGTCGGGAATCAGCTTTATGTCTTGTCTGTTGCACGGCTCAGGTCCCTGGGGCTGTGCGACAGTAGTCTGTATGCCTGAATTTACGCATAGCCTGATTCCACCAGCAATTTCCTGAAACTTGCAGTAATCTACAAAGTTATTTGTTTATTTCCGGAAATCCGCAGGATCATGACGTCGTCTGCCCAACCCTATACTTTTTCATCGCGCGCGAAAAACCTTACAAGCTCAGCCATACGCGAGATTCTCAAAATCACCGAGCGGCCTGAAATCATCTCGTTTGCCGGCGGTTTGCCCGCTCCGAAAGGATTTCCGGTAGAAGTCATCAACGCCGCGTATGATCGCGTCCTCAGCCAATTGGGCCGTTCGGCCCTGCAATACGGCCCTACCGAAGGTTATGCGCCTTTGCGCGCCTGGGTGGCCGAAGACCTGAAGCGCGTAGGCGCCATGGATATTACCCCCGACGAAATCCTTATCGTGTCGGGTTCGCAGCAGGCCCTGGACATGCTGGGCAAGCTGTTCATCGACCCGGGCAGCAAAGTACTGGTCGAGGCGCCCAGCTACCTGGGTGCGCTGCAGTCGTTTTCCCTGTTCGAACCCGAGTATGTGTCCGTACCCACCGACGGCGGTGGCCTGATTCCCGAAGGCCTGACAGACGAACGCGTGAAAGACGGGCGCTTTATCTATGCCTTGCCCAATTTCCAGAACCCGACTGGCCTGACCCTGAACCTGGCGCGGCGCAAGGCGCTGGTCGAACGCTGTGCAGCCGTCGGCTTGCCGATTATCGAAGACGACCCCTACGGCGACTTGCGTTACGCCGGCGAAGCCCTGCCGGGCCTGCTGGGCCTGGGGCGCGCTGCGGGCGCCACCGTCATTCGCCTGGGTACGTTTTCCAAGGTGCTGGCGCCCGGCCTGCGCCTGGGCTATATTGCCGCGCCCAAAGAGATCATTTCCAAGCTGGTGCAGATCAAGCAGGCCACCGATCTGCATACCGCGTCGATTACGCAAATGGCGGTGTATGAGGCCGTGAAAGACGGTTTCCTGACCACCCATTTGCCCACCGTGCGCGAGTTGTACAAGCAGCAATGCGGCTATATGCTGGATGCGATGGCGGCGGATTTCCCATCGACTGCGGCCTGGACCAGGCCTGAAGGCGGCATGTTTATCTGGGTCACCCTGCCCGGGCATATCGACAGCAGCGAATTGCTCGCGCGGGCGATCAAGGAAAAAGTCGCGTTCGTGCCCGGCGCGCCGTTCTACACCGGAGACGACGCGCAAAACAACACGCTGCGGCTCAGCTTCGTGACCGTATCCGAGGAAAAGATCCGCGAAGGCATTGCGATCCTGGGCCGGCTTATCAAAGAAAGCTGAATAACAGCACAGTGCCGTCGCGGCGGGCGGGTACACGGCGGAGAGTCAGACGGCGAACAGCTTGCGTATTCTTACTCTCGTCAGCCGGGTTAAAATTCATTTCCGCTTTCCCCGGCCGCAAGCCGGGGCCCGAATGACGATCTCAATCTGAAACAAGACAAGCCGTGAATACGCCTGAGCCTGCCATTCCCGATCTGTCCGACATGCGGCCCGACGACTGGGTCGAGCGTTGGTTGCCGCGGTCGTGGGGGCCCTATGCGCGCTTGTGCCGCCTGGATCGCCCCGTAGGCACTTGGCTCACCCTGTTGCCCTGCCTGGCGGCGCTGGTGCAAGCCGCCGATGGCTGGCCCACGCTCTGGCGCCTGTTCATTTTTTCCCTGGGTGCCTTGCTGATGCGCGGCATAGGCTGCACCATCAACGACATCTTCGACCGCGACATCGACCAAAAAGTCGAACGCACCCGCTTCCGGCCCCTGACCAGCGGCCAGCTCACCCTGCGAAACGCCCTCTATTTTCTGCTCGGGCAATTGCTGGTGTGCGCGCTGCTGCTGTTTGCCGTCAATGCCTACAGCCGCTGGCTGGCCGTCTTGCTCTTGCCCTTCGTTGTGGTGTACCCCTTGTGCAAGCGCTTCACCTATTGGCCGCAGGTCGTGCTGGGCATTGCATTCAACTGGGGCATGCTGATGGCCTGGTCCGACACGCAAAACATCGTGCCCATCGCTGCCATAGCCATGTGGGTGGGAGCGGTGTTGTGGCAGGTGGGCTACGACTCGATCTATGCCTACGTAGACGTGCGCGACGACAAGGAACTGGGCCTGCACTCCACCGCCATGCGTTTTGCGGACAAGGGCAAGCAATGGATCAGCGGCTTTTACATCGCTACCGTCCTGCTGTGGCTGTATGCCGGAATTGCCCTGCACATGGCCTGGGGCTACTACCTGGTCCTGGCCGTCATCGCCGGGCACTTCGCGTGGCAAATACGTATCTTCGACCTGGCCCGTCCCGATCGCAACTTCATGCTCTTTCGCGCCAACATCTGGGTGGGTGTGCTCATGATCATCGCTGCACTGGGTGGCACCCTGATGGGTAATTAAATAACAAGCACCAAGGGTGGCCATGGGGCGGCTACAAGGACCGCCCCTGCGAAGTCCAAACCACGGCAGTCACCGCTTGGGCACCTCTCGTGCCGCCACACCCTCGTACGTGGGCAGATACTGTCGCGGAATCGGCCCCTTGTTGCGGCCGCCTTGCCCGCTTTGCTCCCACGCATGAGCCAGAATCCCAACCGAGCGCGACAGACAGAAAATTCCCCGCGCCAGCGGTGCCGGAAAACCCAGCTCGGCATAGATAACCGCGCTTGCGCCATCGATATTCATCGGAATCCGCTTGCCCTTTTGCGCCGACAGCTCGCGTTCCACGGCCCTGGCAATCGCCGCGAACCGCCCCGACACCTCGCCCTGCGCCGCGGCCTCGTCCACCAGCTCCAGCAATCGCGGCGCGCGCGGATCGACAGGATGGAAGCGGTGTCCGAAGCCCGGTATATATTTACCGTGGTTCTCCGTAAAGTCCGCCAACACCTTCCGGACCGCCGCGGTCTCGTCCTGGCCCTCGGCAACAAGCGCCGCGATATCGTGATACACGCCCACCGCCTGCTCGCCCGCGCCGCCGTGCACATCGCCCAGCACATTCACGGCCGAGCCCATCGCATTGTTCAGGCCTACACCGCAGGTAACCGCCATGCGCGCTATGGCAATGCTCGGGGCTTGCGGCCCATGATCCACCGATGACACCAGGGCCGCCTCCAGCAGCGCGCCTTGCGCCCGGCTGGGCAAATCGCCGCGCAGCATCAGCCAGATCATTTCGGCAAAACCGATTTTGCCGATCAAGTCCTGGATCGCATAGCCGCGATAGCGGATGCTGCCGGGCTTCATATCGATGATTTCGGTGCGCCACCAATCCTTGCTGGCCTGCCCATCGTCGGGTGTCTGTGTAGTCATACTATGCCTTCCTGGTTGAAGCGGGCGATATCCTCGCGAGAATAGCCCAACTGCTCAAGCAACTGCTCAGTGTCCTGGCCCAGCACAGGCGGGGGCAGATCGACTGCCGGGGCTCTATTGTCGAGCTTGATGCCGCTGCGCACAATCCGGATATCGCGATCCACGCCAGGCACATTCTCGAAATTGGCAATCATGCCGCGCTCGCTTATTTGCGGGTGCGCCAGCACGTCCTTGACCTCGTAGACCGGCCCCGCCGGAATGCCGGCGGCCGTCAGCAAAGGCCACCATTCAGTCGCCGGTCGACTGGCCAGGGCCTGTTCAATCAGTTCCTTCAAAAGCCGGCGATTCTGCAGGCGCGATTCTCTCAGCGCAAAACGGCTGTCCGCCGCCAGATCGTCGCAGCCCAGAATCCCGCACAATGCCTCGAATTGCTCCTGCTTGTTCGCGGCAATATTCAGCAGGCCGTCGCCCGTCCTGAAGGTTCCGGACGGACTGGCCGTAATGTTCTCGTTGCCCATGGGCCGCGGCTCCTGCCCCGCATTCAGGTAGTTGGACACAGCCCAGCCCATCGTGGCAATGACCGATTCCAGCATCGACACATCGATGAATTGCGCCTCGCTGCGGGACGTATCGGCCAATGCCGCCGCCACCGCGAATGCGGCAGTCAGGCCGCCGATCGTATCCGCCATCGGATAACCGACCCGGTACGGCGCGTTGTCGGGGCCTCCGGTGATGCTCATCGTTCCCGACATGCCCTGAATGATCTGGTCGTAGGCCGGCAGGTTTTTCAGAGGGCCATCCTGCCCGAAGCCTGAAATTGCGCAATAAACCAGTCGCGGCTGGTGCTGGCGCAGTACCTTGAAGCCCAGCCCCAGGCGGTCCATGACCCCGGGCCTGAAATTCTCGATGAGCACATCGGCGTCCTTGACCAGGCGCAGGAATATTTCCTTGCCTTCGGCTTTTTTCAGATTGAGGGTAATGGAGCGCTTGCCGGCGTTCTGCGCCAGGAACGAAAGGCCCATGAGCCGGTTGTTCAGGTCCGGGTCGGCGCCCAGTTGCCGCGCCAGGTCGCCGGCGCCTGGCGTTTCCACCTTGATGACATCAGCCCCCATCAACGCCAGTTGATGGCCGCAGAAAGGCCCCGCCAGGACATTGGTCAGGTCCAGGACCCGGATGTTTTTTAATGGTTTTGTCATGATGAAGACATGCGGGTCCGTGCCGAATCGGCAGAGTGAGGCGGGGTTCAGGCCGCCCCGGGTTTCTTAGTTGTTAATGGTCAGATGAGCTTCTTTGATGATCTTGGACCATTTGGCCGAGTCCTTTTCGATCGTCTTGCCAAATTCATTGACGGATCCGCCCAGCACCACATTGCCTTCGTCCATGATCTTGTCGCGCAGAGTCTGCCCTTTCAGCACTTCATTGATATGCGAATTGAGCAATTCGATGACTTCTTTGGGCGTTCCCGCGGGCACCAGGATACCTGTGAGCGATGCCGATTCAAATCCGGGCAGCGTGTTCGCCAGGGGAGGGACATTGGGGAACTGGGGGATGGACTGCAACGTGGTGATCGCCAGCATCCTGACGTTGGCGTTTTTCAACTGAGGCAGCGCAGCGGGCGCCGAGGCGAAGAAAGCGTCGACCTGGCCTCCCAGCAAATCGGTCATGGCCGGCGATGCGCCCTTGTAGGGCACGTTCAGGACTTCCAGGCCGGCTTCCTTGGCGAAGAAGCGGCCGGTGATGTCGCCCACGGTACCAGTGCCGGCGTTGCCTATGGTCAACTTGCCCGGATTGGCTTTGGCGTACTTGATGAGTTCGGCAACCGATTTATAGGGCTTGTCGGCCCGCACCACCAATACCATGGGCTGCGAAGCCACGGAGGCGACCGGCGCGAAATCCTTGGCGACGTTGTAGGAGATTTTCTTGTACAGGTAGGGGTTGATCGACAGGTTCGACGTTTGGCCCAGCGCCATGGTGTAGCCATTGGGCGCCGACCGGGCCAGAGCGCCCATGCCCACCGTGCCGCCCGCACCCGGACGATTCTCGACAATCACGTCCCAGCCGTATTTTTTCGACAAGGCGGTGCCCAGGAATCGGGCCATGGTGTCCGTGCCGCCGCCGGGAGGGAACGGTACCACCAGCTTGATGGGCTGGCTGGGGTAGGCTTCGGCGTGGGCTCCGGGCGCCGCGACCAGGATGCTGGCCAGCATCGACGCGGCAGCCAGGAATGTGCGTGTTTGAATCATGAAATCTCCTCGATTTTTTATGAATAAAAATATCCAGCGGGTTCTGGATGAATCGCCCGACCGGGCTTAAATAGGCAGGCCCTTGGCCCGCAAGACGGCATCGAACCGCTCTGGGTCCGAGCTTCCTTTTTCGTTGGAAAGGCGGATGGCCGCTTCTTTTTCCAGGTGCGCACGCACGCGCGGCAGCAAGGCTTGTACTTCATCGGCCGGAATGCAGATCACTCCATCGGCATCGCCCAATATCAGGTCGCCTGCGTGCACGACCATGCCCGCGCAGGCCACGGGAATATTGATTTGTCCCGGGCCGTCCTTGCTGGGGCCGCGATGCGTGTGGCCTTTGGCGAATACCGGCATCTTGCCGTCGGCCCATTCGGCCAGATCGCGAATCGCGGCGTCCAGGACAAAGCCGCCTATCTTTTTGGTCAGGGCCGTGGTTCGCATCAGCCCGCCGACCAGAGCCTGCGACACATCGCCGCCGCCATCGATCACAATAATGTCGCCGGGCCGGGACATCATGAAGGCCTTGTGTATCATCAGGTTGTCGCCTGGCCGCACACGCACGGTCAGCGCCCGGCCGCACATGATTCGATGCACATCGTTGTGATAGGCGCGCAAGCCTTGCGCACCAATGATGCGCCCCATGCAATCGCCGGCAACGGCCACCGGAATATCGGCAAACGACGCAATCAGGCTGTCGCTCAAGAGCGCAGGCATTTCATTAATACGATAACCGGTCGGCCATTGGCCGGCTTCGGGAGGGCTTGCTTCGGGCATTTACGTTCCTTTGTGTTGGAGGTTCAGGCTGCTGTAGTTCACGACGCTGGCTGCCGTGATTTCATTGCGCTTCAGGTAGCCCAGCGCGTTGTTCACCGCGCCCACCGCCATGGCGGCCAGGGCGGCCGGCGTCGATCCACCCACGTGCGGGGTCAGCACGACATTGCTCATCTGCCGCAAGGGGCTGTCGGCGGGCGTGGGCTCCACCGCCGTGGTATCCAGTCCCGCGGCAAATAGCTTTTTACTGCGTAATGCCTCGATCAGGGCGATTTCATCGACGACTTCGCCGCGCGCCGTGTTCACGACAATAGCCTGTTCGGGCAACAGGGCCAGTTGATCCTTGCCGATCAGGCCTTGCGTAGCCTGGGTCAGGGGAACGTGCAGGCTCAGTATCTGGGCGCGGGCCAGCAGATCGTCCAGGCTTGCCGTCAGTTCCACGCCATCTTGCATGTCGGCGGCCTTGGCATAAGGGTCGTACGCGCATACGCGCATGCCGATCGCCTGGCAAATACGCGCCACAATCCGGCCGATTTGCCCGTAGCCTATCAGCCCCACCGTCCGGCCTTTCAGTTCCAGCCCGTTTTGCCGGCGCGGCCACTGGCCCGCCTTGATTTCGCTGTCCATATGAGGGATGGATCGCGCCGCGCTGAGCATCAGGCCCACGGCCATTTCGGCGACCGATTGGGCATTGGCCCCCGGCGTCGAAAAAACCGGTATTTGCCGTTCCGTGCAGCTGGCCACATCGATATTATTGACGCCGACTCCGTGTTTCGAGACCACCTTCAGGGTGTCGCATGACGCAATCGCTTCGCGCGTCAGCGCAACGGTCCGGGAAATGACGCCGTCGACCTTTTCGCTGCGCAGAATGCGTTCGACTTCCGCGGGCGAGCCGTCTCCTTCCAGAAACAGGGTCCTGCAGCCTTCCCGGTCCAGGATGGCCAAGCCCTCTGGGCTAAGAGTGCGCGCGGTAATAAAAATGGTGTGGGACATTATTTGGATTCATGTAGGCAAGAGGACCGTGGTGGCCATTAAATCCAATTACTGATATAAACGTCTATTCGATAATTGTGATGAATCAATTGCCATGGGTTATGAATTGAACATCGAAATTCGCGATCTTCGCTACTTCGAGACGATTGCCGAATTGGGGCACTTGGGCAAGGCCGCCGATGTGCTGTGCCGCAGCCAGCCCGCCCTGACCAAATGCATACACCGGCTGGAAAGTGAAATAGGGGCGGCGCTTTTCGAGCGCAAGGGCAGGGGCCTGGAGCTGACCGCGGTGGGCAGGGAGTTTTATATCCGGGCCTCGAAAATCTGCGAGGCCAGCGACCGCTATCTAAGCGATATGAAGGAATTCATTGCCGGCTCGGTAGGCAAGGTGCGGGTGGGCTGCGGGCCGATTACGGCCGATTATCTGCTGCCCATCATCTGCAACCTGGTGCTGCGACATGCTCCGCAGGTTTCGCTGGAAATCATGATCAACACCAATTATTTCCTGAAAGAGCAGATCAAGCTCGACCGGCTCGACCTGATTGTGGGGGTGGTCACCGACGATGACGAATTCAGGCATCAGGCCTTCATTGACGATACGGTGGTGGTGGCGGCGCGCAGGGACCACCCGATTTTCAGATCGGGACGTGTGAAATTGCCCAATCTGCTGGACTATCAATGGATACTGCCCACCACCTTTGTCGGCAGCAGGAGGTGGCTGGACAATGTTTTCCTGGCGCACAAGCTTGAACGGCCCAGCGCTCATATCGAGACCAATTCGCTGCCCTCGATTCACGACGTCATAGGCAGTACGGACCTGTTGTGTTTCCTGTCGAGGCTCACGCTGGAGCACCCCAAGACTCGCGGCATGCTCAAAGAGGTCAAGTTGAAAGAAACCACCATGGTGCGCAAATTGGGTCTTACCTACCCGCACGGATCCCTGACGCCGGCCACCGCCAAACTGATCGAACTGCTCAACCAGCATCACGGCGCCCATACCGCCACCGTCGTCGACGGCGCCTATCCCGTGGACATTGTCGGCGCCGATATGCGAGAGCCCGCAAGGGGCTCCTCCACGAATCCGTAAGGGCTTCCCTGCGAGCCTGACGCGGATCGGTCATGCATTCATGCCGCTCCCGGCATGGTTCGCTTTCGGCTGGATGTCAGGTAGCGCCCGCAGGCTTGCGCTACAGTTATACCTTACAGGCACATCGCATTTCATAAGCCGGGCCGGCACATGGCCTGCACAAGAAAACTGCAAGGAGACGCGGTCATGGTGGCTCAGGCACCACAAACTACAAATCTGGAGTTTGATTACATTATTGTGGGCGCCGGATCCGCAGGCTGCCTGGTGGCCAATCGCTTGTCGGCGAATCCGGCGCACAAGGTCTTGCTGCTCGAGGCCGGCGGCCGCGACAACTGGCGCTGGATCCATATCCCGGTCGGCTACCTGTATTGCATCGGCAATCCGCGCACCGACTGGTGCTACCGCACGCAGCCCGACCCGGGCATCAATAACCGCACTCTGGGTTACCCGCGCGGACGAGTACTGGGTGGCAGCTCGTCCATCAATGGCATGGTCTACATGCGCGGGCAGGCGGCCGATTACGACGGCTGGGCGGCGCTGGGCAACGCGGGCTGGGGCTGGGAAGATGTTTTGCCGGTTTTCAAGCGGGTTGAAGACCACCACGCCGGCACCAGCGAGTTTCATGGCGCTTCCGGCACGTGGCGCGTCGAGCGCCAGCGCCTGTCCTGGGAGGTGCTCGACGCGTTCCGCCAGGCGGCGGCGCAAGCCGACATTCCGGCCATCGATGATTTCAATCGCGGCGACAACGAAGGCTGCGCTTATTTCGAGGTCAACCAGCGGCGCGGTGTTCGTTGGACCGCAGCCAAGGCATTTCTGCATCCCATCGCCAACCGCCCGAATTTGACCGTGCTGACCGGCGCCGAGGCCCAGCGCATTGTCTTTGCCGAACGCCGGGCCGACGGCATCAGCTTCCTGCATGACGGCGAAAAGCGTTTCGCCCGTGCCCGCGCCGAGGTAATCCTGTCGGCGGGCTCGATCGGGTCGGTTCAACTGCTGCAGGTATCGGGGGTCGGGCCGGGGCCTTTGCTGCAATCGCTGGGAATCCCGGTGGTGCATGACTCGCCGGGAGTGGGCCAGAACCTGCAGGATCACTTGCAGTTGCGCCTGATCTACAAGGTGCAAAACGCCAAGACGCTGAATACCATGGTGTCGTCATGGTGGGGCAAGGCCAAGATAGGCCTGCAGTATGCATTGCAAAAAAGCGGACCCCTGTCCATGGCGCCATCGCAGTTGGGGGCGTTTGCCCGATCCGGCCCCGATCAAAGCCGTGCCAATCTCGAATATCACGTGCAGCCTTTGTCGCTGGAAAAGTTCGGCGACGACTTGCATGACTTTCCGGCCATTACGGCGTCGGTTGCCAATCTGCGTCCTACCAGCCGCGGGCATGTGCAAATTACCTCGCCGGATGCCGCCGATGCTCCCGCCATCCTGTGCAATTATCTGCAAACCGAAGAAGATCGCCGCATTGCCGCCGACAGCATACGCCTGACGCGCAAGATCGTGGCGCAGCCCGCGCTGGCCAAATATCAGCCGCAGGAATACAAGCCTGGCGCGGCGATGTCTACGCAGGCCGAGCTGGAAGCGGCCGCCGGCGAGATCGGCACCACGATTTTTCACCCGGTGGGCACGTGCAAGATGGGCGTTGATCCCCTGGCGGTGGTCGACCCTGAACTGCGCGTGCTGGGCGTGCAGAATCTGCGTGTGATCGATGCATCGATCATGCCTACCATTACCTCGGGCAACACCAACTCGCCGACCATCATGATTGCCGAGAAGGGCGCGCAGTTTATTCTGGCCGCGAATTGAAGGGTTCGGCGGGACAGGCTGACAATTTTCTGAATGTTCGTGCGACAATTCGCTCTGGCCCCGCGATGCTTGTACATGTGGTCCGCGTACCTTGCCGGATCGCAAACCTTCTCTGGCCAAAAACATACACAATATGTGTGCCAGCCCGCGCCAGTACGGCTTTGCGCTGTCCCCTCCATAAGGTTTATCAGTAATGCCAAATCCGATCGAGCTTGTTGCAACCATCTTGTTTGCGATCGCCATCATCCATACGTTCTCCGTGCCGATCTTTGCGCGAATGGCGCATCGTGGCAGCCGCCACGCCGGTCTGTGGCATTTGCTGTCCGAAGTCGAGGCGGTATTCGGAGTATGGGCGTTTATTGTGCTCGTGATCATGGCATTGATGGCGGGCGTCGATCATACCGTCCACTACATGGATACACGCAACTTCACCGAGCCTGCGTTTGTATTCGCAATCATGGTGGTGGCTGCCAGTCGTCCCATTCTTGATTTGGTGGGTGTTGTGGTGCGTGGCGTGGCCAGAATCCTGCCGGTGCGTGCCGAGCTGGCCACTTTTTTCGTAACCCTGTCGCTGGTGCCCCTGTCCGGTTCATTCATTACTGAACCGGCCGCCATGACTCTGGCGGCCTTGCTGTTGCGCGATGGCTATTTCAAGCGGTCCAGGCATACCGGGTTCAAGTACCTGACGCTGGGTGTATTGTTTGTGAATGTGTCGATAGGCGGGGTCCTGACCTCGTACGCGGCTCCTCCGGTGCTGATGGTGGCGCATACCTTTGGCTGGGATGCCGCGCACATGGCGACGCATTTTGGCTGGCGCGCGGCCAGCGCGGTCATTATCAATGCCGGTGTCCTTACGCTGATATTCCGCAAATACCTGATCGAGGGGGATCATGCGGCGAACGAGGCTGCGAGCGGTAGTGCGGATGTGGTCGACGCTGCGGCCGGGAAGGCGCGGCCCGATGTGCCCCTGGCCGTCATGGCGGTTCATTTATTGTTTCTGCTGGGCATTGTGCTGGGCGCCCATCACCCCACTATTTTCATGGGGCTCCTGTTGTTCTTTATCGGCTATACCGAAGCCTACAAGCGCCACCAGAATCCTTTGATGATTAAAGAAGGCCTGATGGTGGGCTTTTTCCTGGCTGGCCTGGTGGTGTTGGGCGGCTTGCAGAAGTGGTGGCTGCAGGACTTGCTGGCAGGTCTCGAGCCTGTGGTCCTGTACTGGGGGGCGACAGCCTTGACGGCGATTACCGATAACGCGGCGCTGACCTATCTGGGTTCCCTGGTCGACGGCACGAGCGATCTATGGCGCTATATGCTGGTGGCCGGCGCCGTGACCGGCGGCGGTTTGACCGTAATCGCCAACGCACCCAATCCCGCGGGTTTTTCGATTCTCAAGAATTACTTTCCGGATGGCGCTATTTCACCTTTGAAGCTATTGTGCTCGGCGCTGGTTCCCACGCTGGTCGCCGCGTTTATGTTTCTGCTGCCGAACGCCTTTAGTTAGAGTATTTTTGGTTTAGGTGTTTACGGTGCTGGACGCGTTTCAGTCGATTTTTTTTGAGCCGTTCGTTCAGGTTTTAGCTTATTGCTTTGCACTTTGTACTTTGGGCGGTAGTTCTATAAAGACGCCGCAGGGTGGGCGGTGCTGTGTAG
>NZ_BAAGUZ010000039.1:0-100782 GCF_054781135.1 Paralcaligenes ginsengisoli | reverse complement strand
GGGCACCACTTTGAACTGTTTCAAACGCCGCGACTAGGCGGCCTTCACATGACGCTTACTCGAGGCCAATCGGTGCTAGGCGATATCAATCAAACGCACGTCAGCGCCATTCTCATGGGCGACAGTTTTGCGGGCCACCTCACCCGAGGCCTTGACAATCTATTGAAGGCTCATAAGCTCAAAGCTATTAGCATCTGGGAATCTGGGTGCCTGATGGGGCCGCATCTGGTCACGCTCAAGAACGGCACAGCCGACCCTGCGTGCCTAAAGGCGACTGAGGCGGCCCTCCAATTGATCCGTGATTATGATGCACCCATTCTTATTGCCGAAAGTTGGTCTGGCGGCTATTCTAAGTTGTTGGGGAGAAGGGATGAAGGCGCCATCCAGTTTTCATCCCAAGAAAAATACGAGGAATTTCTATATCAGAACATCCAAGAAATTCGATCCTACGCAGGCAACCATCGCCACATCATCGTTTTCGGATCACCTCCTGGCGACGGCTCATATAATGGCGTCAACCTCAAATCCTGCCTAGAGCGACCAAATTACATCCCATCAAAATGTATGTCTCACTTAATATTCCCGACCAATAAAGGTATCGGCTACGAAGAGAACAGGGAATTAGCGAAGCTCCTGAAAAATACTGCGGGGATCCTTTTCCTGGATCCCTACAAGTATTTCTGCCACGATAGTTTATGCGCGGCAATGCCCGACAATAGGATCGCATATTCCGACGCCGCGCACCTTTCAATCCTTGGCTCCATAAATCAGATCAATTTTTTTTCATCCGACATCTTGACGGTACTGGCACCTGCAACACGTGCTCAGAACAGCCAGCCGAACATTGCAAGTCATTAGCTGTGAATGCTAAGTAGGCAACCTGCTGGCAACTTAATACCAGTTCGGATTTGGATTCTGGACTATGTACGCGCCGGCGTCGGCGCCTAGATGGTTCGATCTGTTCGCTCGTGTACATGTGTCCACCTATATTGATGGACACTATGCTCTTATGAGCGAGCGGCTAGCTCAAGATGCGTTTACCGGACGCTTACACCTTGAATGCTGGAGCGAAAGTGCGGCGGCGTCGCTGACCGAATTGAGGTTTATCGATAATGTCCACGTGTCCACCATTAAAAATAATGGGCTCGTATGTTCTACCAGGCCTCCGAAGCCTTCAAGGTGTGTTCACCGGATGCTTACAGTGAATCCTTGGAAGCGATCCTAAAGCGCCTGGACGCGACCATCCCAATCGCTTTGGACAGCAGTAAGCTGTGTCGATGTGGGATCAGCCAGGCGTCAAGTGGCCTAGGAATACCCGGCCTTCAAGACGGCCACGAAATGATGCTTATCTTTTTCCCATTAAGCCTTCATAAAATTTGGACAATTTCTGCTCTTCCAAGCTCCACGAGTATTTACTAGAAGTGGCAGAAATTCCAGATAAAGCCATATTATTAAGATCCTCCTCGCTACTCAACAAAGTAGTTATCTTATTGGCGATATCTGAGGGGCTTAGAGGATCTACAACTTCACCGGCCCCTGTTTCTCGAAGAATATTTTCCCAAAGTGGGAAGTTAGATGCAAGAATTGGTAAGCCCGCCGCCATATATTCAAACAGTTTATTTGGTAAGGCCTCGATATGGTTCGGCTCTGGATAAAACAATACAAGGCCTATTCTAGATTCTGCCAAAATTTCGCTCATTGCGGCACGACTAACCACGCCCCGATAATCAACATTCTTCCAAGCCTCCGTTTGCTTTACCTCCTGCTCAAGCTGCAAGCTCTCGAATGGGCCCGCCATAATAAATTTTACATTTGCCATTTCTACTGCTTGAAGCATTTCTTTTACGCAGCGTATAGATGAAATCAATCCTATATAACAAATGGCATGTGCATGCGGAAAAGCGGAACTAGGCTGCGTTTGATTAAACTCTTCCAATATCGGATAGTTGTTAATAGCCAAACAATTATTATTTATCTTTAAAAAGCGAGTTTCAATAGTTGGCGTAGCTGCAATAACCCCAGCCAATCTAGCTGCCACAAAATTTTCAAACAATTCAAAACCTATTGAAAGCGTCTTTCTTAGAAAAAAAGGTATCCAATGTTTACTAAAAATATCACGAGGAACATCTTCATGCGAGTCATAAATGACAGCTTTTCCCGATTTTTGTAAGATAAATGCTATGGGAAGTAATTCTGGGTCATGGATATGAATAATGTCTGCATTTATTCTTTTTGCTATATGATATATCTTCCATGGAAGAATAAGCATGCGCCTGAAACGTGTTGGCTGTGTTCCTACATCATAAATTTTAATATTTTCGGCAATTTGCTCACCCTTTCCATCGGCCACAATAAGTGAAACATCGAAGCCTGCTTTTGATAAGCTTTTACATTCTTTCAAAAAAATACGGACATCAAACCTAGAATGAACACTGGTCAAATGTACAATTTTAATTTTTTCCATGGCTTTTTTTCTTTAAAAATTCAACGCTAGCTAGCTCTAGTAATCGGTATTTTGCATTTTTCCTGATACGCACCTAATACCCATAGCGCTACTAACAAAATCAAAAAACCGTGTGTTAGAAAAACAGTGGGGACCGCAGAGCTACAAAACGCCAATGCCGGGCCTACGAGCAGCCCTTCGACAGGGAAGTAATTCATTCTAATTTTATTAGAGAGAATATCTCCTATTTTTAAAAGCACACCAAGAAGCACACTATAAATTAAAACACCAAAATACCCAAATTGGGCAAAAGCATCTCCTATCCAACCAACATTTGGTGAAGAAGATATACCCTTCCAATAATGCTCTGCGATCAAATCAATAGCAGTTTGGGACGATGATGAATCAAATAAAATAGAAAAGCGTGTGCCAGACATCATGGCGAACGGGTGAATTGAAAAATACTCGAAGTACTGATTATGGAGTGCCGTAGGCATGTAAAACACTCGATTCAGCATGCCAGCGCCAAAAGGCTGACCAGCAATTTGAACTAATAGCCCAACAACAAACGCAAACAACACGCCAAGAAATATTGCACGTTCCAGCTTCAAATATTTTACTAAATAGCATATGCCAATTGCCACTATGGGAGCAAATAAAAATGATTTAAAGTTCGTTGCGCCAAAAATTATAATTTGTAGAAATAATAACAATGCCACTATCAGCCATTTTCTTTTAAAGAAAAAATATATTAGAAAGGCTATATTTATAATATAGGATACCCATGGAACAACATAGCCAAATCCTGCTATTTTAGTTTCGTTATACTTATCTCGAATGTTATATACATCATTAAAGTTAAAATTAATGTGAAATATATCACCCGTATAATATAAGCCAAAAAGGACATAGGCGATTAATCCTAGACCGATAAATACAAACGCGTTTGCAGTACGGAGTGAAGGGCGACGGATCTTAATGCTGGGCATACCCCAAATAACAACAATAGGGCCAAGAAACCCAAGCGTTATTAGGAAGATCTGCCAATTTGGTGTATTCCTTAATCCAAATAGAGCATATGCAGGCAATACAATAATTAAAAACTGGACAAGTAATATAAAGCCACTTACTCTATTCCATTTATTTAAACTTAATTTAAATAGCAACCATACAACGACAGTCAATACATATGAAACAAACCATTTTGTTATATTAAAATCTAGACTATATAGATCCGCAGTATTATGGTAAATAGGATATACATAATTCGTATAACACCATTCCAATAAAACTTTTATCGCCAAGATGAGAGCTAGATTCAACATAAAAAACAATCACTTTTCAACCCAGGGTATTCATGTATTTTGACAATAAAAACTTCCGGATGTGCTCTTAAATTCTTTTGTATAAAGCTCAATAAAGACATGCATAGGTTACTAGCCTCGGCGGACTCTTGTATTTTAATTTCATGCAACCTGTTCAGTTTGAGAGCAACAGAAACAATCGAGCATGCGCATTTTTTATTGATAGTCTATTCGCCACGAAACATCCCTACTTAAAATTTAATTGACGCACGTAGCCTTGCGCGGCATTCTAGGTAAACCGGCAATTGACGTAAGCCGCAGACAACATTTTTGTGTTTTTTCGAGCTAAGGCCAACATTGCTATTCTTTAGCCTTTTTCACATTTATAAATCAAACTTATCGCTACAATTCATATTCATTTAAGCATCAAAGCTCTTCTTCCGTAAGGGCTTTACCAACCAGACCGGCCAATAGTGAAGGAGAAATGCCATAGCAAATTTTGCATCCTCCAGAGACTTTTACGCCATTGCGCCAAATTTATTTATAGCAACAACAACTCTCTCAACATCCGTTTCAGGAATAATCGGAGAAATAGGTAAGCTGAGTACCTCGTCATGAATCGACTCGGTAATTGGAAATGAGAAGGCATTATACATTGAATAAGCTTGTTGCTTGTGAGGCGCAAGTGGGTAATGAACCAAGGTTTGCACACCTGCTTGTTCTAGGTACTTTTGCAACTCGGCTCGTTGCTTACAGCGTACAACAAAAAGATGCCATACATGTTGTTCATCATGTCCCCAGTCCGGGGTTTGGATAAGTGGATTGTTAATGCCAGCAAGATATAAACGGGCTATTTTTCGTCTTCGTTCTGTTTGGTCATCTAAATATTTAAGCTTGACACTCAACATCGCCGCTTGAATTTCATCCAAACGACTGTTAAATCCTCGAAAAAGATTCCTGTACTTTTCATGTGAGCCATAATTACCTAGAGCTCGTACTGTTTTAGCTAGGTCAGCATCATTAGTAGTTACAGCTCCTGCGTCCCCTAAAGCCCCCAGGTTTTTACCCGGATAAAAACTGAATGCAGCTGCATGGCCCCAATTCCCCGCTTTTCGATTATTAAGACTGCTACCATGGGCTTGGGCGCTATCTTCTAAAACTAGCAAATCATGCTTATCCGCCAACGCCATTAACTCAGGCATATCTGCAAGGCGCCCATATAAATGAACAGGTAGTATTGCCCGAGTCCGTTTTGTAATTACGGCCTTAGTTTTCGCAGGGCTTAAATTAAAACTATGGGGATCAGGCTCGACAAAAACAGGTGTTAATCCATTTGACGTTATGGCAAGCACGCTAGCAATATAGGTATTGGCTGGGACTATTACCTCGTCACCTTTTTTGAGTTGACCAAGCTCCATCCATGCTCGGAACGTAAGTGACAAAGCATCTAAGCCGTTTGCCACTCCCACACAATATTTCGTCCCACAATAGTGACTAAACTCTCGCTCGAAAATGGACAGTGCATCCCCTGCTATATACCAGCCAGAATCCACTACCTTGGCGCAAGCAGTTAGCAGCTCTTCTCTATATTGTTTATTGAGGGCTTTCAAATCTAAAAACTTAACCATGTTCTAACCGCCTAATAACTTTTGCGGGATTACCAACAACGATCGTATATGCTTCTACATCCTTCGTTACGACGGAGCCCGCACCAACCATTGCATATTCCCCTATAGTAATACCGGGTAATATAGTCGCGTTGGCCCCAATGCTAGCCCCTCGCCGAACGGTAACTCCAGAAAAGGAAGCCGGATACACTTTCGACTTAGGCATTGGATCATTCGTAAAGGTAGCGTTTGGCCCGAGAAAAACATCATCTTCAATTCTCGTACCATCCCATAAAAAGACTCCCGATTTAACAGTCACATTGTCTCCAATAATGACATCTCCTTCTATCAGGGTATGAGCGCACAAATTACAATTCCTGCCGATCTGCGCTCCTGCGAGAATTACTACAAACTGCCAAATTCTGGTCCCTTCTCCAATAGTCGCATTAACTATATCGGACAGCGGGTGCGCGCTATACATGTTTAGATGCCGCGCAAAATTGAGTGTAGTCGCGTATATAGTCAGCCTCATCATAATACTGGCTAGCAAACACTAGAAGTACGCAATCATCGCTAAACTGACTCATTTCTCGCCATATCAAACTTCCAATAAGCAAGCCTTTGGCAGGTGAGTCGAGCCATACGCTTTGACGATTTTCTCCATCGTCCAATGTTATGCAGCATCTTCCAGCCACACAAATTGCAAGTTGCTGCAAATCTTTGTGTGCATGAAAACCCCGCTCAGTGCCAGGACTCATGCCACTCATGTAGTAAACGCGTTTGATTTCAAATGGCAGATTTTTATTGGCTTCAACTACAAATAAGTTGCCACGCCCGTCCCCAATAGACGGGAGATTTAATAATCTAATTAAGCTCATAGAGTTACATCCTTCGCTATACTTAATAGATATTGTCCGTAGCTATTCTTACTCAACGATCTTCCAATTGCGTATATTTGATCCACATTGAGCCAACCATTATTGAAAGCAATTTCCTCAAGACAAGCAATCTTGTAACCCTGACGCTTCTCTATAGTTTCCACAAAATGCCCAGCCTCCAACAAACTTTCATGCGTGCCAGTATCAAGCCAAGCAAAACCACGCCCGAGAATTTCTACGTTTAGAGCTCCACTCTCTAGATATACTTGATTAACGCTTGTAATTTCAAGCTCCCCTCGTTCAGAGGGTTTCACCTGTTTTGCAATTTCTACGACCTCATTGTCATAAAAATAGAGACCCGTAACAGCATAGTTAGACTTTGGTATTGTAGGTTTTTCTTCAATAGATATTGCTTTTTTATACGCATCGAATTCCACTATGCCAAAACGCTCAGGATCCTTTACCTGATAACCGAATACCGTAGCCCCGCTTAGACGATTAGCAGCTGTCTGCAGCATAGGGGTAAACCCCTGCCCATAGAAGATATTGTCTCCTAGCACTAGGCACACAGATTGAGCACCAATGAACTGTTCACCAATAATAAACGCCTGGGCCAGGCCATCCGGAGAGGGTTGAATAGCGTAACTGAGGCTTAAACCGAGTTGACTACCGTCGCCCAAGAGGCGTTCGTAGCCTTTAATATCGTCCGGGGTGCTGATTAGTAAAATATCACGTATACCTGCCAGCATTAATACTGAAAGCGGATAATACACCATCGGCTTGTCGTATATTGGTAACAGCTGCTTGGAAACACCCTGCGTAATTGGGTACAGTCGGGTGCCTGAACCGCCCGCAAGAATAATACCTTTCATAGGTTTTCCTTAAAGCTTCGACACCAAAGTACAATATTTAACAACTTACGCGACAACATCATCCTTATTTACCTGTTTCGTGTTTATGTTTTTATAGAGACTAATAATAGAATACGTCTAGGCCATTTACATTACCAAAACTGTTCGTCAGTGAAAACTATTGTCTTCATGAAATAACGAATCGCCATCCCCTAGATGAGCTCACAAAAAATTTTAAGGATTATGCCCTGTTCTCATTTTTCCTTCAAAAAATCGGCTAAAAAAATATCATAAATAAAATGAAGTGAAACCGCTACGAACCATCTCATCGGAGTAACAAGATGAAAATTTTTCGATAAAATTAGTGCTTTCTGTCGAAAAATTTCTTTTCGATCTCTTGTCTTCATAGTGTTTGCACTATGAGAACGATAGAAAAAAAGAGGCTCTTGTATCGCGCTAAACTCTGTATTAGCCGAACAACGAATTACAAAATCCCAATCCTCTTCACGTAGAGTCTCATCAAATCCATTGAGAAGATCAAATAGTCTGCGAGAAAAAACCATCGAGCCCGCTGGAACGTGTTGGCGCAAAAAAACATGTTTAGTAACTCGTCCAGTAAGCGCCTTTCGTGGAAATACTTTTTCTGCCCTAAGTTTTTTATCCGAATCAAACTTCATTGCTTGTGTAAAGCAAAACTCAGAGCGTGGATTCAATTCCAGTATATTCATTTGCTTCTTAAGTTTGCTAGGATCCCAATAATCATCAGAAGCCAAAAGAGCAATGTATTCACCATGCGAAAATTCCTTAATGGCTCTGTTTAAAGTCTTGCAAATCCCTTGGTTAGTTTGTTCTACAACACAAATTGAGTGCTCACGTGCAATTTGATTTATTATTTGAAGAGAGTCATCAATTGAACCATCATCAATAACAATTAACTGAATGTTTTCATATGTTTGCGCTAAAACGCTTTTTATAGCGGCTTCAATAAATTGCGCATGGTTATAGCAAGGGATTACGACAGACACTAATGGAAGGGTCACTCAGAATCTCCACAATATAAAAACATAATAACTCTTGAAGCCATCTCTACAGTAGATTTAATAATGCTAAGAATCGACTAGCGACTGCTAACCGATTTTGCCAGCGCGTTAGTAATTAGCTGGGCAGCATTTCCAATGCCATAGGGGGTCATGGGCTCAGGCCGATGCCTCAACGCCAACTTAAGTGCATTACTTAGATCAAAAGGCTCATTCGGCGGTATTAGTTGATTCCAGCCGCCTGCAACTAGCTCAGTCCACTCAGTCTCCTCGCGGAGAGTAATGCAAGGAACACCATGAAAAAAAGCTTCCTTCTGAACCCCACCAGAATCGGTAATAATTACTGCGGCATACTTTTCCAACTGAATCATATCCAGATACCCTACTGGCTCAATCAGCGAAATGGCCCGCTCTACTTCATCTAACATATTCCGTTGAGCTAATACCTGCTTCGTACGGGGATGTATTGGCCATATAACAGGCAGTGTGCTGGCTGTTTTTATTAACCCATGGATGATTCTAGACAATCGACTGAAATCATCTGTATTTTCTGCACGATGGATGGTGGCCAATATGTATGATTTTGGTGCTTGCCTTAGCTTTTCCAATATGCGGCCATGCTCGCACACTTTAGCGCCATGAAATAACGCAACATCGTACATAACATCGCCAACTTGGTTTATGCGATCTTCGGCGTGCCCTTCAAGCTTTAAATTCTTACTGGCAGTATCGGTCGGTGTAAATAACCACTGCGATATACGATCAGTTAATATACGATTGATCTCCTCCGGCATGCGCATATTGAATGACCGCAAACCCGCTTCTACATGAGCAACTGGAATATGCATTTTCACAGCAGCCAAGGCTCCAGCAATTGTAGAGTTAGTGTCCCCATAGACCATTACAATATCGGGTTTTTCTTGGGCCAGCACCTGTTCCACAGCTATTAGCATACGGCCAGTCATATTGCCGTGCCCGCCTCCGTGGATATCGAGCTGATATTGAGGCGCTTGCATATCGAGCTCTGAAAAAAACACATCCGACATATTACCGTCGAAATGCTGCCCTGTATGCACAACAACCTCGTGTAATTGAGCGCTTTGCCGAATAGCCTCGGATACTACACTGGCTTTAATAAACTGAGGGCGAGCCCCTAATACTGTAAGAATTTTCACCATAAATCTTTTACCGAAATACCTTGATGGCCAATAAACGAAGAAACGATAGAGTTTACGTTATAAGCGTAAAACTCACGTCGTAACTGCACGGAGCGTTTTCACAATGAGGTCTTGCGTAGCCTCATCTAAATCAGGGTGCATCGGTAAACTTAAGACTCGCTGTGCTAGCTCATCAGAAACAGGAGTTGCATTGGACACTGCATATTGAATATAAGCAGGCTGATCATGTATTGGCCGCGGATAATGAATGGCAGTTGGGATATTGGCCTCCTTCAAGCGACTTATAATCTCGTCACGATTAGACGTAATTAGTGTAAATTGTGCCCACACACAGGTACGGTCAGATCGCACGGTAACAGTTCTTGCGTCATTAGGCATGCACGCCAACAGTGCCTTGTACCGGCCTCCGATTTCCACACGCTTATCTAATTCCCAATTGAAGCGTTCAAGTTTACCTAGGACTATGGCACACTGCAGTGTATCCATACGTCCTCCGACCCCAACTCTGCTGTGGTAATAGCGCGCCGATTGCCCATGCACCCGAATTTCCCTTAAAGCCTGTGCCAATACATCGTCACTTGTAAATATCGCCCCACCATCGCCATAGCATCCTAACGGCTTGCTGGGAAAAAAACTCGTACAACCTAAGGTAGACAAATTGCAACTTCTTCTGCCTTTGTATGTAGCGCCGAAACTTTGTGCGGCATCCTCAACAACCGCTATTCCGTATTTAGCGGCAATAGCGTTCACCTCGTCCATATCGCCACATTGACCGTATAAGGAAACCGGCATGATGACTTTAGTGCGCGAAGTTATTTTTGCCTCTATCTGAGACACATCGATATTGCAGGTGTCAGCCTCAACGTCAACAAACACTGGAGTTGCCCCTAGGAGTACTATCACTTCCGCCGTCGCAATAAAAGTGAATGACGTAGTAATGACTTCATCGCCAGGCTTAACACCTAGCGCCATTAATGACATTAATAAAGCCTCAGTACCCGAAGCCACTGTAATGCAATGCTTAGCCCCCGTAAAAACCTGAAGTGCCAACTCAAGCTCTTTAACCTCTGGCCCCATAATGTACTGGCCATGATCCAAAACAGCTTGGATGCGCGCATTAATCGGATCGCGCAATATTTGATACTGCTTTTTTAAGTCGATAAATTGCATAAGTTAGGCTCTTGACATGGATACTGAAGATTGGCCAACATTTTAACGCATGAAGATGATGCAAATTTTTGGGAAGCCTCACGTGAAGGCCGCCTAGACGCGACGATCAATACAGTCCAAAGTAGCGCCCACCCAAAAGTAGTGAGGGCAACAGTAAATACAAACAGAACACGCCTCGAATCACAAGGAGCAACCGAATTACACATAGCTGCTTATATAAAAGCTAATAGGTAGCATGTGGCGATGCGTCTTGGTTGAGCAAGCAGCTATCGATACGCCTGTGGCCGACCATATCAAGAGTGAATTGCAAGCGGGGCACGTGATAGAGTGGCCCCAACTATGCGTAGCATAGCCCGGCTAAACGATATGCTTACTCAATACGTTGCCTGCAAGGCAATAGCAATCGCCGGTATGCTGACAGACGGCTTGGCCCTGCCCATTCAAAGGCAGTTGCAATTGTTCACCAAACTCACTCATCCATCCAATCTGACGCGCTGGCACTCCCACCATCAGGGCATAGGCGGGGACATCTTTGTTAACCACTGCCCCAGCCCCCACAAAGGCGAACTCGCCAACAGTAACCCCGCACACAATGGTGCAGTTTGCCCCAAGAGTAGCGCCCTTCTTTATCAAAGTATCGCGATATTCGTTTTTACGCTCCACCAACGAACGTGGATTATAGACATTGGTAAATACCATGCTGGGGCCACAAAAAACCCCTTCTTCCAAAGTGACATTATCGTAAATCGAAACATTGTTCTGGATCTTGCAATTGTCACCAATAAGCACTTTATTCCCGACAAAGACGTTCTGCCCCATCGACACGCCTTTGCCAATGCGGGCTCCGCCGCACACATGCACGAAATGCCACACGCGTGAACCGTCGCCTATTTGTGCCCCCTCATCGACGATCGCCGTCGGATGTTGATAATGAGTCATTTCTTAAGAAACGGGTGATAATCACCCACGAGCGGTGCAATAGTAGCCCCACGAATGGCGGCCACGGTGGCAATAGCCGTACGATTGGCTTCCAGCCCATAACCACGGCCCGCCAGTATTTCTTCGTAGCTGCGGTTATGCAGATCGGTGAAGCCACCCGAGAATTCGATTTCTTCTCCGTCCACAGTAATCGAGCGATAAGTGCGCTGCCCCGCAGCACGTTGCGCTTCCGGCACGTTTTCCACATCAACCGACAAAAACCACCTTACACGTGCATGCTCATATTCGAGGTACCCCGCAGCCTTGGTATCTGACGAGTGGTGCACGACATTGTCCTGCAATTCTCCGAAGATAAAGTGCAGCATATCGAAGAAATGCACGCCAATATTGGTCGCAATGCCGCCGGATTTTTTAAGATCGCCCTTCCACGACTGAAGGTACCAGTGGCCACGCGAAGTAATGTAGGTTAGATCCACCTCGTGCTTGGTATCCTGCTTTCGGCTCCGGACCTTTTCCCGCAGTGCGACAATAGAGGGATGCACACGCAATTGCAAAATCGTGTTCACTTTGTGGCCTGTGTCGCGCTCGATGTCAAGCAAACCGTCTATATTCCACGGATTCAGCACCAACGGTTTTTCGCAAATGGCATCGGCGCCGGAGCGCAAGGCAAACCGCATATGCGAATCGTGCAGATAGTTGGGCGAGCAGATCGACACATAGTCGATGTGTCGGCTGTCGTTCGCGCGACGCACCTTATCAACATAACGATCGAAGCGCTCGAATTCGGTAAAAAATTCGGCGTTAGGAAAATGGCTATCAATGATGCCAACGGAATCGTTGGGGTCGAACGCAGCAACCAACTCATTGCCAGTTGTTTTGATGGCTTGCATGTGACGCGGGGCAATGTAGCCGGCGGCACCGATAAGGGCAAAATTTTTCATAATGACTCAGAACGAATTTTTTAACACGTATGCAGCTCAAAACACTGCGGGCTAACTACTAGGACCACCCAAAAGAATCACATCTTCAACCATTAATCAAGCAACCAGATTTGAGTTTGGCCAACATAGGCAGCCTTTCACACTCATTGATCAATCAGAGAAAACATAACTAATCATAATGCATTAACAATAAATAACCGCTAACTCGTATCCTACCAAAACCAAGTAGCGCCACCCGATGGGCTATTTTAGCAGAGCTTGGCTAAGCTTAATTTACCGAATCACCAAAAACCAAAATTGCGGTAGCCGCTAAACCGCTCTCTACGAAATACCAACATTCAAAGAAAAACCGTGGCTGCTAGATCAATATAATCGAGGCCATCTACCAGCAATCGTACGTCGGAAGCCGTTGGAGCGCCACTACCAACGCGGTTAACCACCCAGCCAGCCAGAAGCTCCATAGAACGCTGTATTCTTAATTTCCTACTATAATCACAACTAATCACAAATCGCGTTAACGGCGCTGCTTTACCGGATATTATTGGCCCCTAGGCTCTGGAATAAGCATGATCAGTTATTTCTATAATGACAACGAAACGGCGCTAATAAGCACCTAATACTTACGATAGTTATATTGGATTGGCTGAAAAGATATTGGCGGAGAAGATCTAAAGTCTTTCCTATTACGATTTTTTGGCGAAAAGTCATTAATCAAAGAGATGCTTGCTATGCATATTCGTTTAATAAATATTGATTAACCAACATTGTTTCTATCGACCGCGGCAGTGTCTTCCAAAATAAACCTCTCAATGCTCCCCCAGCCCCCTAATCGGACCAGCCTGTTTATCCAATGCTCTAAATTCGACAGCGTGCCGGTCTTTCAGAAAAACCTCGAATACATTGATACTCAAGCGATAGCTTATTACCCCACACACCCAACCAGCTTGCTGCCAGCATATCAGTTGATATACGCTGATGCACCTATTTGGTTTACCAGAAAGTAACGAAAAAATTTAATAAGCCTGCTGATGATTCTTGTTCTTGAAAAAAAAGAGCAATTTATTGCTTGTAGAGTGCCACTAGGGGCGCAAAGAGTATGACAAAGGTCATTACAATTGTTGGCGCGCGCCCGCAGTTCATCAAAGCTGCCGCAGTTTCTCGGGCCATCAGGGAAAGCCAAGAAGGGGTACAAAAAGAAGCTTATTTTTTTGGAGTCCCCTGCCTGACGACTCGTGACGAGACTGAATGGATTGAAACAGTCGACTCTGGCTGGAATCAATTAGTAGGTGCCGATACTCACCGCATAACACTCGCCTACACTCAAATCCAGCGACCGACATCCTATCAACCGCTCTATGGCGACGGCAAGGCCGCCGAGCACATTGTTCAACTACTTCTGGAGCCCTGCTCGTGATTCTCATTTTGCTGCCTGCTTACAACGAAGAAGCGTCGTTGCCGCTACTCATGCCAAAAATCAAAAACATAATGGAAGCTTTTGGAGAAGACTATCGCGTTCTGGTTTGCAATGACGGTAGTGAGGACAGCACTCAGGTGCAACTCGATCAATTGACAAAAACCATGCCGCTTGATGTTATTGAGCACAAGATTAATCGTGGGCTTGGTGAGACCTCTCGCGATCTTTTTGAACGAGCAGCTGAATTAGTTACCAATGACGATGTAATCATTCGTCTTGATTGCGATGACACCCATGAGCCGGAGTTCATTCCTCGCTTGATCAAAAAACTTCGCGAAGGTTACGACGTAGTTATCGCCTCTCGTTTTGCCCCAGGGGGCGGGCAACTCGGCGTGAGCGGCTACCGCGCCTTTATTAGTCGCGGCGCGAATTTATTCATGAAGGTGTTTTTCCCAATCTCGGGGCTGCAAGAGTATTCTTGCGGCTTTCGCGCCTACCGAGGCGAGAAGATCAAGGATGCGATCAGTTTCTATGGAAATAATTTCATTCAATTGAAAGGGCTTGGCTTCACTTGCACGCTAGAAAAACTGGTTAAGCTAAAACTCATAGGCGCCCGGTTTGGGGAAGAGCCGTTTGTATTAAGATACGACCAGAAGCAGAGTGCCAGCAAGATGGTAGGTAGTGTTACCACACTAGGCTATCTCGTTATGGCTATTCTTTATCATTGGCCTTGGGGCGGCTGGCGTACAGGCATACGTAAAAAGCATATTAGATGGGACAGAAGCAATGGTTGACGTAGGCGACGTCCGCAAATTCTGGAATGAAAACCCATTGTGGTTTGGCGAGTCCCGATACGAATCAGGCAGTGAATTGTTTTTTGAAGAACATCGTGCCACCTATATTCGAGACTGCTTTGGGGGAAGTTTCGATTTAAGATTTCTTCCCCCTGCCCGCAAGCATGGGCAAGCAATGAAAATCCTTGACCTAGGCTGCGGTGTCGGGTTTTGGACTACCGAATTTGCCATGCGCGGTTTGAATAATCTTGTCGCTGCCGATTTGACACCAAGAGCTTTGGAAGTTACGCGACAACGCCTCGAAATTTATGGAGCAACGGCCGAGCTTAAAGAAGAAAATGCGGAGGCTCTTTCTTTTTCTGATAGCACTTTTGACCATGTGAATTGCCAAGGAGTAATTCATCACACGCCGGACACTTCTAAAACAGTAGCCGAAATCTCGCGTGTACTCAAACCTGGCGGCACCGCCAGCATTTCCGTTTATTATCGGAATATGGCCCTTCGCCTGTGGCCTTGGTTACGCTGGGCTGGGTACCCTCTTTCATGGTTAGGAGGCGGCCTGAAAGGGCGAGGGCGTGAGCAAATATTTTTAGAGTCCAATGTAGATGAAATTGTTCGACTTTATGACGGCTTGGACAATCCAATAGGTAAAAGTTACTCACAAAAAGAGTTCCAAATGTTACTTTCCCCGTATTTCGAAATCGATGAAATCTATTTTCACTTTTTCCCTGCCCGAGCACTGCCGCTCGCGGTTCCCAGAAAATTACATCGTTGGCTGGATAACCATCTCCCATTCATGATATACGCCAATATCCATAAACCATGTGTGGCATAGCCGGCATTCTGAGTAGCGGCCGTCCACTGGACGACCGTTTGCCAATTGTTGAGACAATGCTGGCAAGAATTGCTCACAGGGGGCCTGACGGCAATGGGCTTGTTCATTGCACAAATAGTGCATTGCTTGGCCACCTCCGTCTCGCCATTATCGATGTGGAGCACGGTCGCCAACCTATGTGCTCTGCTGATGGTCGTTATACCCTCGTCTATAACGGCGAAATCTATAATTACCTCGAACTGCGTCAAACGCTGATACAGCAAGGATGCCACTTCGATACTTTTTCTGACACCGAAGTATTGCTTCAACTTTTAATCCGGGAAGGTGCTGATGCAATTCGACGCTTAAACGGTATGTTTGCTTTTGTTTTGCACGACAAAAAGCAAAACACCTGGCTTGCTGCACGCGACCCATTTGGGATAAAGCCATTTTATTTCGCTTTGTTGCCCGACGAGTTGGTTTTTGCATCCGAAATCAAAGCACTGCTAGCCCATCCAGACATACTGGCGCGCCGCAATAACACCGCCCTGCAACAATATCTGACATTTCAATTCTGTCTTGAAGACCGAACGCTCTTCGATGGTGTTCGCAAACTCAAGGCAGGCAATTACATGCGCGGCTCAGGAGCTCGAATTCTTGAGGAGCAGTGCTATTGGGATACGAACTACCAAATCGACCACTATCACACTGAAGAGTACTTTGTAGACCGCCTTCGGGCGTTGCTTGAAGATAGTATTCGCTTGCAAGTTCGCTCCGATGTTCCTCTGGGAGGTTACCTTTCCGGCGGGCTCGACTCGAGCCTTGTTTGCGCCCTCGCTGCACAGCATCTCGAAACCCCCCTACCAATGTTTCACGGCCGCTTTACCGAAGGGCCGCAGTACGATGAGTCCGCTTATGCAAAAGCACAAGCTCAGGCTTGTTCAGGCCGCTACTTTGAAGTTGTACCAACCCCCAACGATTTCGTTTCTTGCCTGCCTGACCTGATCTACGCACTTGATGAGCCCCTAGCCGGGCCAGGACTCTTCCCACAATACTGCGTAAGCCGGCTCGCCCGACAGCAGGTCAAAGTTGTGCTGGGAGGACAAGGTGGTGACGAAATTTTTGGCGGTTATGCGCGATACCTTGTAGGCTATCTAGAACAAGCCCTTAAGGGTGCTATCTTCGAAACACAGGAGGAAGGCAAGCACCTCGTTTCCCTAGAATCGATCATCCCCCAACTCCCCCTACTCAAGCAATATCATCCATTGCTCGCGCAATTTTGGGGCAGTGGGTTATTCGAGTCCATGGACGCTCGATATTTCCGACTCATTGATCGTAGTCAGGATTTGGCGCAGATTCTATCACCTGATGTCTATGCCTCCTTCGATAAAAACCAACTTTTTGCTGACTTCCAGAAAATTTTCAATCATCCGGACACTCATTCCTACATTAACAAAATGACCCATTTTGATCTCAAGACCCAGCTACCAGCGCTGCTGCAAATAGAAGATCGAGTCAGCATGGCGTTTTCCCTTGAGTCCCGAGTCCCTCTGCTGGATACGCGGATCGTCGATCTGGTTACCACAATGCCTCCTCCCATAAAATTCCAGGCGGGTCGCACTAAACATATTCTCAAGAAGGCCATTCGCACCTTGTTGCCACCAACAGTTCTTAACCGAAAGGACAAAATGGGATTCCCGGTCCCGTTAAAAGAGTGGATGCAAGCAGGGCCGGTGCGAGAATTTGTAGGCGACGTCTTGCTGAGCCAATCCAGCAAAGAGCGTGGCATTTTTCGACCGGAAATGCTGGACAGCATGCTTTCCAAACACGGCGTCGGAGGGCGCCAGCTATGGGGTGCCTTATGTTTGGAGCTTTGGCATCAGAGGTTTATCGATGCCTAATAACTTTCTTCGCCCAATTGCCCGCGAAGAACTCAAAATACATGTCCTTAATGCATTGCAATGTTATTGGCCCTGCGGTAGAAATCGGATCGCAGCCCTGTCAGTCAAAGAGTTTACATTTCCCAACATCGCCGGCCCTTTACGAATTTCTTTGGTTCCTTTGCCACACTGGGCCGCTGATTGCGGAGTCAATGGCAAGATTGGTGTCCCACGCGAAGCATGCCTCAATCCCGATACCCCATCAATGGAAAACGTTGATTGGTGGCTGGCAGCCTTCCTTATGCTCGAATGCTGGCACGAGCGAGCCTGGGAATGCCATCACGGAATAATTCATTCCTACAGCCTCCATTTGCATGGCTGGGACGCATATGCTTGGAAACATGCTTGGGTAAATCGTATTGCTCTCTTTTTCAGAGCGTGGGCTGCACAGCAGGATCAAATCTCGCAGGAAACATTGTTTGGGCCCAAACCCAGAGCCCAATTACTCATGACCCACGATGTGGATGCAGTTGCAAAGACGCTACCCATTCGCCTCAAACAAGGCGCTTTCAACTTGCTCAATGCAGGCCGAGCCATAACTGCTGGTAACGTTCGCCGCTCAATTTCCTGCCTGAAACAAGCAAAGAGATTTCTGATTGGAAGCGAAGACTGGTGGTTGCTCGACAAACTTGTCGAGCAAGAAGCTGCAACCGGCATTCGCAGCCATTTCAATTTTTTTGCCGATCAGCGCCACAAGACGTTTACACGCTGGCTGTTCGATCCCGGCTATACGCTGTCTGATACCCGTCTGTCAGATTTCATGAGGACGATTCAAAAAAAAGGTTGGACGATTGGTTTGCATCCTAGTTTTGATGCTTGGCAAAGTCCGGCTTTGATTCAAGATCAAAAGGAGCATCTAGAGAAAACCTCAGGAGCCGATGTAAAAACATGCCGCCAACACTGGCTGCGCTTCTCATGGGATCGTACTTGGTTAGCCCAACAAAAAGCGGGTATCAAATTGGACACAACACTTATGTTCAATGATCGCCCGGGTTTTCGCACGGGGGCCGCGTTACAATGGCACCCATGGAATTCTCGGGTGCACTCCCACTATGCATTGGAAGCGCTGCCGACCGTATTAATGGATTCTCATTTTTACGATTATCAACCAGTGGGGAGCCAGGATTGTCAAATATCCATGGCCCATTGGCTTGATGAAGTTACCACGGTTGGGGGGCAAGCCGCGGTACTTTGGCACCCACACACCCTGACACAGGATTATGGATGGCAAGAAGGGTTTAATGACCTTTTGACAAGCATGAAACGGATAAAATCTTGAGAACTTGGCTAGCAAGAAACCTACTCCCTGCCCGAATTTCCGCCATGCTGTGGGGCGACCGCGATAAATGGGGCTTAAAAATAAACGAACAGGATTCCTGCTGGAAGGAATGGCAGACGACCTATCTCGAGTTTTATGCAGCAAACCAGCGAGAAGGCATCGGCATGAAGGTCAATGATGCAGGCTATGAAGTGATGCGCCAAGTCGACCTTATTGGCAAGACAGTTCTCGAAATAGGCCCCGGCGATATTCGCCATATAGCATTTTGGCGGGAGCGCCCCGCCCAGTACATCTTGGCAGACGTCCAGCAAGCCATGCTTCGCAAGGCGGAAGCCAAGCTTGCGGATGCTGGCGTGCCGACTCGCTCTCTGCATATACGTCGAGGCGAAGGACTTCCCTTGGCGGATGCCTCGGTTGATGTCATTATTTCGTTTTATTCACTTGAACATATCTACCCTCTTGCTCCCTACCTTCAAGAATTGAAGAGAATACTGAAGCCCGGCGGTGTTTTGGCGGGAGCTATTCCAACAGAAGGCGGGTTGGCATGGGGAAGTGGGCGACTCGTTACATCTAGGCGTTGGTTCAAAAAAAATACAAATATCGACCCCGATAAAATTATTTGCTGGGAGCATCCGAATTTTGGCGATCAGATTCTCACTGAGCTTGATCACGTATTTGACCGTCGGCATGCGGAATACTGGCCTTTATCCTGGTTGCCCAGCTTGGATCTCAACCTCGTTATCCGGTACGTTTATCAGAAATCGGACTGAACTATGGCTGAAAATCATTATCTTCAAGAAATCGAAAGCGTTCTACCGCGCTTGCTCGCCTTATTCGATACTGACCGGTCAAACAAAAGCTTCGGAATGGGTGATCGTTATTATTGGGCCTGGGGATTGATCGATTTTGGTAATGGTACTTTTCAAGGAGCGTCTCATGGCCTCGCCCGCCTCTGGCGCCATGGCATGTGGCCTTATCCTACCCCTCGGCAACAATTTCTAGAACGAATCGATTCCCTGTTTTCTGGCGCAAAAGCACTGACTCGGCGCGATGGTAGTCTTGAAGAAGCCTTTCCCAATGAGGGCTCTTACTGCGTCACCGCCTTGGTTGCTTTCGATCTCTTATGCACCATCGATTTGCTGAATAATGAGCTTGACGAGCCAACACGCTCGCGTTGGCTGGCAATTATCCACCCAATGATCGCGTATCTGGTCAAGTCGGACGAAACGCATGCGCTAATTTCCAATCATTTGGCCACAGCCGTGGCCGCACTGACACGCTGGCACAGTTTGAGCGGAGACGTTCAGGCAGAGGACAAAGCACATAAGTTGTTACAACGTATTCTCGACAACCAGTCTAACGAAGGCTGGCTCAAGGAATATGAAGGGGCAGATCCCGGTTACCAGTCACTTTGCATCTATTATCTTGCCGATGTTCATCAATGCAGGCCCGACTGGGGCTTACGTGAGCCGCTACGCCGATGCATCCAGTTTCTCTGGCACTTTGCACACCCAGATGGATCATTCGGCGGGCTATATGGGAGCCGCTGCACTCGGTTTTATTATCCGGCAGGGCTGGAAGCCCTATCAAATGAAATAACCGAGGCGGCGTCACTTGCCATTTTCATGCGCGAAAGCATACAGCGACATGCCGTTGTCACGCTCTCCACCATGGATGAGCCCAATCTGGTGCCAATGTTCAACGCTTGGTGCTGGGCCGCAACCCTGTATTCTCGACCAATCAATCAACAACTGCATCTGCCCTGCCAATCATCGATCGGGCGCGTCGATTTTACCGAAGCAGGATTGATCATTGATGGCGGGCCCAATCACTACACAATAATAAACACTCACAAAGGTGGCGTTGTTATCCATTTCCGGGATGGCAAGCTAATGCTGATCAACTCCGGGGTATTGGTAAAACACCCTAATGGCAAGCTTGGAAGCACGCAAACATTTACGCCCGAAAATGAAGTTACACCCGATGAAAATGGCCTTACCATCCGTGCCTCCCTATCGCCCATGCCTAAACAAATACCAACACCTAGGCAATTCTTGGCTTTGCGTATGCTCTGCCTCACCGTTTTTCACATCCCCGTTCTGCGGGAGCGGATCAAGCAACTACTTGTACATCTGCTAATAACCCGCCGCCCGCGCTGGCCTGCGACCAATATGCGTTGTATCCGTCTCGGTCCAGACATATCGATTAACGATGTTTTGAGTATGCCAAAAGGCTATAGCCAAATCATCGACCTCGGACCGTTCATTCCCATTCACATGGCCAGCCAAGGATACTGGCAGATTCAGGATGAAGGTACAGCACCATGATCCCCCGCTTCAAACCTTGGCTTGGTTGGTCGGAATTTTTCGCATTATTTCGTCTTAATAAAGGCGCAGTAACAAAATTTGAAAGTGAGTTTTCCAAAGCTTTCCAGGCCGTCGACGCAGTCGCCTTTCCTTATGGCCGTTCCGCACAATGGGCTTTCTTCAAAGCTCTCGGCATTGAAAACGCAGAAGTCATCATGCCGGCTTATACCTGCTCCGTCGTAGCTCACGCTGTAACATTAAGCGGCAACCACCCTCGCTTCGTTGACATTCAACTCGACGACTACAACATGGACTTGGACCTAATGTCGTCCGCCATAAACCAGAACACTCGTGCAATCATCGCCACTCACACCTTTGGCTATCCGCAAGACATCGATCGGATTGAAGATATCATCAAGGATGCCGAAGCGCGCTACGGACACAAGATCTGGCTAATGCAAGACTGCTGCCACGCCTT
This sequence comes from Paralcaligenes ginsengisoli, assembly GCF_054781135.1. Taxonomy (NCBI): domain Bacteria; kingdom Pseudomonadati; phylum Pseudomonadota; class Betaproteobacteria; order Burkholderiales; family Alcaligenaceae; genus Paralcaligenes; species Paralcaligenes ginsengisoli. Next base: position 79,409 of record NZ_BAAGUZ010000039.1, on the reverse strand, counting down.
TGGAGCGAATTGGCGAGGCCGCATGATTGGCACATCAGGCGATGTGGCCGTCTATGCGTTCAATATTAGCAAGCTCATGACGTCCATATTTGGCGGCATGCTAACTTTTCAAGACAAGACATTGGCCAATCAGGTAAGGAACTGGCGCGATCAGCATTACAAACGGCCAACCTTATTCAAATCTCTGTTAAGACGGCTATATCTGTTAGCCGTGTATATTGCTTTCAATAACAAAATTTACGGTCTGACATGGTGGCTTCAAGAAAAAACGCCACTACTGAACCGACTTACAAAATCCTATCACTTGGACGATAAAATTCACTTTCCTCCTGACTATCTAGACAAAATGCTAGATGTAGAGGCGCAAGTAGGCTTGGCTCAACTTCGGAGATATCCTGCCATCATTGCTCGCCATCGCGCTAATGCAATATGGTTTGAAGAGCATATGGAAAAGCAAGCTGGGTGGGTGTTTCCGCCTATCATAAATGGAGCAACCTACTCGCACTACGTAGTTCGTGTGCCAGACCGTGCGGCAGTGGTCAACGATCTGGCAAAAAAAGGAGTGCACCTAGGAACGCTGATTCAATACAGCATTCCGCTTCTTCATGGGTATCAATCGAATTATTCCAATTGCCCTAACTCCAGCTTGTCAAGCCGAACGACAATTAACTTGCCGGTCTCAGTAAACATGAAACAATCCACCCGCAATATTTTCACCCATAGGCCCAACTAATGAGCACAATGCTCATTCTCGGAAGCGACAAAGTCGCCGGGTCGGTTTTTACCTTACCCGAGCTTTCAGCGACGAACCCTGTAATTGTCAGGGACGAATCTACCAATCTCCATAGAGTGGCAAGGCTTATGTGGAAAGGGAGGCTGAGCGCCCTCCTTTTGTTGAAAATGTTTTTTTGTGAATGCCAACGTAGTAATACTCGCAACGTGCCAGCCTCTGTTCAGAGAATAAAAAACAATAAAGATTTGCTGACCCTACTTAATAAGCATCAGCCTAATCGTGTCATTCTATTCAGGGCAGGCCTTGTAATCAATAAAGAAGTGATTTCGTATGAAATTCCACTCTTGAATATTCACTGCGCAAAAATCCCCGAATTCGGAGGCTTAGGCTCAATAGCTCGGGCATTAAGAAATGGAGTGATGGATCAGAGCGCTACGCTGCACCAGGTAACCACTACGATTGACTCAGGCACAGTGTTTGACACAGAACCTTTTACACTCGACCCCAACCTATCGTATTGCGCAAATGAACGTATTGCTTACAACGCAGGCCTAAGGCTCCTTCAACGAACCTTGCGGTCGGATATTGGGATGAAGAAATAGTGTTCCGCGTCAAGCATTTATTGAACGCTTCATGGCTAAAAGCCAGCTTAGTAGTGTTGATCGCCGGCGCCATACTGCTCTCTGGCGCGGTCGAGCCTGCGCTGAGAATCCTGGATCTACGGCATTCCCTGGCGATATTGGCGGTTCAGCCAGTGGTCTTGATTAGTCTCATTTTGCAGGGCATCCGCCACACCGTACTAATCGACACGCCAGGCTTATCTTATTTCACCGTGACAAAAGCGGTCACCTTGTCACAGGGATTGAATCTTCTGTTGCCTGCCAGGTTGTCTGAAATACTTAAAGCAACCTACTTACGAAATCGGGCCAATGTTCCCATGAGCATTGGGGTATCAGCCGTTCTTCTAGAACGTACTGTTGATTTAATCATCCTCACGCTTCTTGGGGTACTGTGCCTGCTTTTCTTTTTCGCGATGGTCAGTAAAACTGCAGTTTTTCTATTTGCCGTATTGACAATAACTATTATCGGCGTGGCTTTATGGGGCCGTAGAGGCATTCTGTCTTTGGCTCAAGCCTTGCCCTGGCCTAGGGTTGGTAATCTGATTGAAAGAACCCACTCGCATTTTGCCTCAACACTGACTGACCGGGCTTTCGCGCACGGCTTATGGCTTGGTTTATTGGTTTGGGGGCTGTCCTTCTTGAATATCCACCTGATACTGGATTTGGCTGGGAGTGTGGAAGTAGGTATATATGGAGCGCTACTGGTGTTCGTCTGTACAACTATCGGTGGAGCTGTGCCTGCATTGCCTGGCGGCTTAGGCACATACGAAGCTGCAGCCGTTTTTGCTCTGACATCGCTAGGCTATACCTTTGCCGACGCTCTGGCCTTGGCCGTTACTATCCATGTAGCGCAGTTGGTTCTTCCCATAATATTAGCATTGATAATCATGCTGACAGAGCGAATCGGATTGTGGGCATTAGTCGCAGAGCTGCGTGCCACCGCGCGGCAAGCCCAATAAACATTTTGACGCAAAGATACTGAAAATACCCATGCTCAGACCAAAAATACAGCTCACTCTGGAACAAGTACTCCCTGTGTTTGTGCTCGGGGCGATCTGTCTCCGGATTTGGTTGCTCAAACTTCCCGACATCAATTGGAGCATCGCTTTATCAGGCTGGTCCGCAATGGATTGGGTGGCGCATCTGACTCACCCGGCAAATTTTATTCGCGACTTTCCAAGTGGCGTCGAACTCTACGACAAATCGTCTTTCATGCAGATCTACCCGCTGGCTCAACAGTGGCTCGGCATATCCCCAGAAAGCTTGATCCCGGTAGTGATTTTGTTTGAGATTGTGTTTCTTGCTATATGCGCGGTATATTTTTGTCAAACCATCGCTTCCAACACCTCATTGATTGCCCCGTGCCTGTTCGCGATATTAGTGATTGGAAGCCCTGCGCGAGATATGGATTTGTCCAATTTTGGCGCTCCTTTTTTTTGGGGCCTGTTCTACAACGTAGCAGACGGATTAAGGTTGCTCGGTATCGCTTTCGTCTTGCGAGGGCGAATTCAAACAGCCGCATTATTGTTTGCGGCCAGTCTGACCGTTCACCCAATAATGGCCCTAATGGGTTGCGCGTTTGCGCTTGGTTGCTTGTTGGTTGAGCGGCCTCTTCCAGAACCACGCAGATTGACCGCGGCCATCGCCATGTTTGGAGCAGTTTCGTTGGCATGGTGGATCTTGAAGTTCAGAGGCACAGATGTGTCTTCCGGCGCAATCGATCCCCAAGTCTGGGTAGATATGGCTCGAGCATTCAGTTTCCATTTCTTTCCTATAGATTATGGAACATTGACTACTCAGCATGATCAACGAATCCTACCGTTGCTATGTCTACTTGCTATTGCCACCTACTATCTACCAAGTATTTGCAAGGATGATCGTCGTTGCCTGTCAATTCTAGCCGGACTTCTCCTACTGAGTGTACTTGTAGGAGCTGGCCTTCTGATCTCGGTGTACGTACCTATTCCGGCGCTGATAAAACTGGCGCTCCCACGGGCAAGTGCTGTGATGATACTCATTGCCCTTGCAATTGCAGTATGTGGGCTAGTAAACGAGATCTTTTCGACTTCCCCTCTTCGTCGAGCACTGGCCTGTGCCGTGCTTCTCTCTCCTTTTTTTGTAAAGCCGGGGTTTCCGGTACTCCCGACTCTATTGCTGATTCTTCCTGGCACACTCACTCGCCTAAATGGCACATGGTCATGGCCAGTGCGTTTGACACCACTCACGCTAAGCATCGCCGTAATCTTGCTTGGCGGCGCATTTTGGATTGCTGGAATTATCCAACCCCAACACTATAGCGCTTATACGGGCAGTTTCCACTTTTGGTCCATGACTGCAGGAATAGGCGCTTTGAGCGTCCTGTGGTGGGCCTTTGGACTCATTAAAAAAACAAATCTTGCAGGTCGAAACCTGATATTAGTAGCAGTATTAGCAACTTCTGCATACTTTTCGTCTTTGTGGCAGCGAGAACAGTTACCAGCTGACTCATATCGGAAAAGGGGAGAAGACTATCTTGCAACGCAACTCTGGGCACGTGCACATACTCCGGCTACAGCCTTGTTCATGGTTGATCCCACAATCTATTATGGGTGGCGTGATTTTTCATCACGTAGTTCGTTTGGCAATCTTCGTGAATGGCTTCACACTAGCTGGCTTTACGACTCCCGCAAGGCAAACTATCTAGAAGGCAAAAAACGTTTTGACGAACTCGGGATAGACCTAGGCCCTTATCTGCATACTTATTCGCCGAACCAACTCGCAGGTTTCGATAAGCTTAATGGTGATGTGTTAAAGCGCTTTTATAATATGGACCCAGACTGGTTCACCAACATGTCAACCAAATACGGTATTGACTACCTAGTCCTGTCAAGGCAGGCAATACATAAGAAGTATCCGTTTCAGTCCGTGTTCGAAAACCATAGTTTTATAGTATATAAACTGGCGCGGGACGCAAGCGTCTCGAAATAAGACCCACACAAAACAACAGGTGAAACAAAAAGGGAGTTACAAGTGATATTTGATAAGCCCATGATTACTACCCGATCACGGTATTGATGGTACAAACACCACCCTGCAGGAAGCCTCCGTTATATATCGAGACTATTTAGCATCGCCAAGGCATAAGTCAGCTGTCAGGAAGAAGTAGAACTAATACGCGATTTTTTAAATCCAACCGAATTCGAAGCTCTAGTCCGGCAAATGCCTAAATGTGAATACCCAGGGGTATTGATCGCTATAGCTGATGAAACACACAAATTGAACGGATAATTGCGACTACACATTCTCAGTAAGATCAAACTGAAGAACAGTTAATGTAATACTTTAACCATCCTTATTTATACGAATAGTTCTATTTTGTTAGATACCGAGGCGCTCCCGCCTATAACTGCCATCTTGCACGCGGCGGCACCATTCCAGGTTATTCAAATACCACTCAACGGTTTTACGAATACCGCTTTCAAAAGTCTCTTGCGGTTCCCAGCCCAGTTCTTGCTGGATTTTCCTGGCGTCGATCGCATAACGCAGATCGTGGCCGGGGCGGTCTTTCACATGCGTAATCAAGTCGCTGTAGCGCGCCACGCCGGCGGGCTTGTTGGGGGCCAATACCTCCAGCAATTCGCATAAAGTGCGCACGACATCCATGTTCTGTTTCTCGTTATGGCCGCCGATATTATAGGTTTCGCCGATCTTCCCTTCTGAAATCACCGCGTACAGGGCCCGCGCATGGTCTTCCACATACAGCCAGTCGCGCACCTGCTCGCCCTGGCCATACACCGGCAATGGCTTTCCCTCCAGGGCATTGAGAATCATCAAGGGTATGAGTTTTTCAGGAAAATGATAGGGTCCGTAATTGTTGGAGCAATTGGTAATTAAAATCGGCAAGCCATAAGTGCGCTGCCAGGCGCGCACCAGATGGTCGGAACTGGCCTTGCTGGCGGAATACGGGGAACTGGGCGAATAAGCGCTTGTTTCGGTAAAAAGCGAGCCTGTGCCTTCCAGGTCGCCGAACACCTCATCCGTGGAAATATGGTGGAAACGAAACGCGGCTTTACGCGGCCCGTCCATTGCCTGCCAGTATGCACGCGCCGCTTCCAGCAAAGTGTAGGTACCCACGATATTGGTTTGGATAAAAGCCGCCGGGCCGTCGATGGATCGATCCACATGGGATTCAGCCGCCAGGTGCATCACCGCATCGGGCTGGTGCTGGCCGAATACCCGTTCAAGCCCGGCCCGGTCGCAGATATCGACCTGCTCAAAAACGTAGCGCCCGCTATCCGCCACGCCCGCCAGTGACTCCAGGTTGCCGGCGTAGGTGAGCTTGTCGAGATTGACGGCCGAATCCGCGGTATTGCCGATAATATGGCGTATAAGCGCCGAACCGATAAAGCCGGCGCCGCCGGTGACGAGAATTTTCATTTATGCGATCGGTATCCGTAAGTGTTAAGCAGATAATCCCTGACTGCCCAATATTTCTCGATTATGGCCGAAAAGGGATTAGGCAAGCGCCGGAAGAACATGGCGAATTATAGGCATTACAATCGTTTCATTATAAAAATACACGAATGGGAATACGTACTTGACGATAGCTCCTTCCTCTATGCGCCCCCTGACCCAGCTACCTGAATGGGCCGCGTTTTTGGCTGCCGCGAACGCGGCATCGGTTCATGCTGGCGATTTGCGCCTGATTTCCGCGGCGGGCATTTCATTGGATCTTAGCGGACAAGGCAGCTCTCCCACGCTTTCCGCCAGCACCGCCGCACTGCTTCGCGCGCGGGATTTCGAGGCGCTTCGCAGCCGGCTTTTGTCGGGCCAAATCGCCAACACCACCGAAAATCGCGCCGCCTGGCATACGGCTTTACGCGCCCCGGCACCCGTGGCCGAGGTCGCCGCAGAGCGGCAGCGCATGAATGAATTCATCCGTCTGGCCGATTCGGAACGCCGCTGGCGCAATATCGTGCATATAGGCATAGGCGGCAGCGATTGGGGAGTGCGCCTGGCAGTCAGCGCTTTCGGCTACGCGGGCACGTGGCGCAATGTGCGTTTTGTGGCCAATATCGACGGCCATGCCATTGCTGGCGGCCTGGCCGGGCTGGATCCGCGCGATACGCTGATTGTGCTGGCGTCCAAGTCCTTTACCACCGCCGAAACCTTGCAGAACGGCCAACGAGCCCTGGAATGGTTAAGTGGCGCCGGCATCGAAGACCCTTATAAGCAGGTGGTGGCCATTACCGCAAGGCCGGAAGTAGCCCAGGCCTGGGGCGTGCCCGAAGCGCACATCTTTAAACTGTGGGACTGGGTTGGTGGGCGCTTTTCCGTGTGGTCCTCGGTTAGTTTGAGCACCGCATTGGCGGTGGGGTCGGATGTAGTGGCGGGCATGCTGGCCGGCGCGGCCGCCATGGACACGCATTTTGCCCAAGCCCCCGTAGCTGAAAACGCGCCCATCCAGATGGCGGTGGCGGGAATTATCAACCGCAGCGTGCTGGGTTATGGGTCATTGAACATTGCCCCGTACGATTTCCGTCTGGCCAGTCTGGTGCCGTACATCCAGCAACTGGAAATGGAATCTCTGGGTAAATCGACGGGCTTGGGCGGCGATCCGGTGGGCGTACCGACCGGGCCGGCGGTATGGGGCATGCCAGGCACCGATGCGCAACATACATTCTTTCAATGGTTGCATCAGGGCAGCGATGGCGCGCCGGTGGACTTCATTGTTTGCCAGGCGGCCGACCATGGCTGGGCAGAACACCATAAAAGCCTGCTGGCCAATTGCCTGGCGCAGCGCGAGGCGCTGCTCAAGGGCAAGACCTACGAAGCCGCGCTGGCCGAGTGCCTGGCCGAAGGCATGCCGCAGGAAAAGGCGGCATGGCTGGCCCGGCATCGCGTGCACCCGGGCGGCCGACCTTCCAGCCTGATTGTCTTGCCCAGACTAAGCCCCTATGCGCTGGGTGCCCTGCTGGCGCTGTACGAGCACAAGGTGTTTGTACAAGGCGCGATCTGGGGCATCAATCCGTTTGATCAATGGGGCGTGGAGTACGGCAAGGTGCTGGCCAAGGGGATTATGGCGGAGTTGTCCGGTAAACAGGGCCCTGGCGGGCACGATGCCTCGACGGCGCATTGGGTGCAGGAATTTGCCCATTCGTTGAAAAAGTAGACTAACCCCGAAGCAATGCGGCGGCGATGGTTCGCAGGTGTGTATCCAGGCCGGCCGAGGGGCCAATTCCCAGCTTTTGAATCTTGCGGTTGTCCAGCACCGAATACCTGGGCCGCACGGCAACGGCCGGGTATAGCTCGGACGACACTGGCTTGGGCCAGGGGTTTCCACCGATTGTTCCTTGCGCTTGCTTCGCGGCCTCTGCGGGATTCGGCTGTGATGGGCTTGCGCCCTGGTTCTGAACAAACATCGCCGCTTCAACCACCCTGACGGCAAACGCATGCCAGCTAAGGGCCTCCGTACCGCTGTAGTGATACAAACCGCCCGCCACGTTAGACATACTCGCGATTTGAATGATGGCATCGGCCAGGTCGCCGGCATAGGTAGGAGCGCCGACCTGATCATTCACCACAGTTGGCGCCTGCCCGCGCAACAGGCGCTGAATGATGGTTTTAACAAAATTATTCCCGTACTCACTGTAGAGCCACGCGGTGCGCAAGACGATAGCCCTGGGTTCGGCTTCCGGCCTCGACGGATCCCGCAACACGGCATTCTCGCCAGCCAGTTTGCTGCGTCCGTACACATTGAGCGGAATGGCAAGATCCGCTTCAACATATGGCCGTGCGGCATGGCCATCGAATACGTAGTCGGTTGACAGATGAATCAAGCGGGCGCCGACCGCCCGAGCGGCCTGCGCAATGTGGCGGGGCCCCTCTTCGTTGGCGGCATAGGCCATCGCCGGCTCGCGTTCGGCCTGGTCGACCCGGGTATAGGCGGCGGCATTAATAATGAGTTCCGGCCGGAATTGCCGCATGCACTGGCTGACCGCGTGGCTGTCGGTAATGTCCAGGGCCCGGTGGTCCAGCGCCAGCAACTGCCAATCGGCCGGGCAGCGGTCCTGCAGGCAACGCCCTAATTGCCCGCCGGCGCCGGTCAGCAGCGCTTTCATGGGGATTGAACAACGCGAGGCAAGCGCCCCAAAGCCTGCAGCTCGGCCAGCGTCAGGCCCGCACGGTCCTTGCTCGACAGCACGGGGCTGCCAATCGGCCAGGCAATGGCCAGATCGGGATCGTCCCAGCGCAAGCACACTTCGTCCTGGGATCGATAGTAGTCCGTGCACTGATACGTGACATCGGCCGATTCGGACAGCACCACAAAACCATGCGCGAAGCCTGGCGGAATCCATAGCTGCTCGTGATTCCGATCCGACAGCACAGCGCCTTCCCACTGGGCATAGGTCGCTGACTCGGTACGCAAATCCACAACCACATCGAAGATTTCCCCATGGGCGACACGCAGCAATTTGCCTTGCGGATGCTGTGCCTGAAAATGCAGGCCGCGCAGCACGCTGTGCCTGGAATGCGAGCAATTGTCCTGAACGAACGGCTGCGCCAAGCCCAGCATCTGTCGATACCGCCGCGCCTGGAAGGTTTCCAGAAAATAGCCTCGTTCGTCTTCGTGAACCGCGGGCTGAATCCGCTTGACGCCGGATAGGCGCGTATCGAAGATTTTCATGCGGGATGCCTGACAGGTTGGCAGGGCATTGTGCAAATATTCATAAAAGAAATTTTACAGGGAATGCGGATGCGCGCTGTCGCCTCGCCGAGGGCGACCTTACTAAATAATGGGCACGGCCAAGGCATGGAAACATGGGTGCCCAGCCAATTGGTGTAGGAACGGCCCTTGTAACCACCCTCGCCCCCAAGTAAATCGAATTTCAATAAAACATGTGTGGTATCATAGACTTGCTACACCATACCTGCATTCGGCAGAAAACAGCCATATCACACTGCCTTCAACAGGCAGGTCCCACGCAAGCTCCATTGGCTCTGCTTGATTCAAGTCCATTTTTTACACGCAATTTCCGCCACTAAGCAGCATGGCGCGCTTTGTCCGGCCACGCATGCCGACTGGACTTTTTCTTATTCACGTTTCCGCATCGGAAACGCAGCACCAAGTCGCCACAGTGGCGCCGCGCATCACGTCTTCATCCTCTAGCCGCGAGAAACGCTAGCTTCAGGCGGCGGCCGCATGCCGCGTGCGGGTTGAATACAGGATGGGTTCGTGCGCGTTTGGACGCATCGGCTGGCTGGATGGCACGCATCGCGAGTCCGCCAAGCCCGCGTTTATTGAATACTACACAGGAGATTTACCTTTATGGCTAAAGAAGAACTGATTGAAATGGGCGGCCTGGTGACCGAAGTGCTGCCCGACTCACGTTTTCGCGTAACGCTGGACAACGGACACCTGGTCATCGCCTACACCGGCGGCAAAATGCGCAAGCACCATATCCGCATTCTGGCGGGCGATAAAGTATCGCTGGAAATGTCGCCGTACGACCTGAGCAAGGGTCGCATTACTTTCCGCCACATAGCAGGCCGCCCGGCGCCAACGCCGTCGACCCAGCGCCGCCGCTGATCGGTTTGCCGGCGTGGGCTTTGTGCCCACCCGATCAATGCTCCTAAGTTTCGGCTAAGTTTGCGGGCCTATATTCCCGCTACGGTGCCGTGCTCGATTGTAAATCCCTGCTGTCAGCGGCCCCTTACCGGGACTGCCCGTCATGCATGATGACAATGCTGAACACGCCATCACCCCCAAGCCAGAGTCCGCCGCGACGAAAATTCCACCGCTCATAGGAATGGCGCCCTTGATACGCCGCGCGTTCAACGGCGAAAACCTGGTGCCGATGGCGCAGAAGCTGTTGGCACGCGCCCAGGAAAACCCGCTCGATGCCCATGCCTGCCTGGATCTTTCAGCGGTTCTGTTGATCACCGGGCACAGGAAGGATGCGCTGGCGATTCAGGCTGAAGCGCTCGCCATGCAGTCGCGCTATTTCTTGCCTGCCCGACACGCCAAGCCCGGCCTGCGCCTGCTGGTTCTCATGGGGCCTGGCGACTTCATGGCGAACACGCCGGTTGAGTTCCTGGTTGAAGACTCGGATGTATCGCTGGAATTGCTTTATCTTAGCGACAAAGCCGAGTTGCCGGCGAGCTTGCCCGACCATGACGTGCTGATGGTGGCGATGGCCGAATCCGATGCCAACCTGCCCTTGCTCAAGCGCCTGGAACAATACCTGGGCGATTGGCCGAATCCCGTCATCAATCGCCCTGAACATATCGTCAAGCTCTCTCGCAACGGCGTCTACGCTGCGCTGCAAGGCTTGCCGGGCGTCGAGATTCCCGCTTCGGTGCGTATCGACAGATCGGTTTTGCAGGCGCTAAGCAATGGCGAGACGGCCATCACGGATATTCTTCCGGACGGCAATTTTCCGATTATCGTGCGCCCGCTCGGATCGCATGCGGGAAATGATCTGGAAAAACTCGAGCGCGCGGAAGATTTTGCCGCATACCTGCACGCGGTGGGAGACGAGTATTTTTACGTGTCCCGCTTCGTCGACTACCGCGGCGCCGACGGCCTGTTCCGCAAGTACCGCATTGCCATGATTGACGGGCAGCCTTTTGTCTGCCATTTTGCCGTCTCCGAACACTGGATGATTCACTACCTGAACGCGGGAATGGTCGAAAGCGCCGAGAAACGGATGGAGGAAGCGGCCTGCATGGCTACCTTCGACGACGATTTCGCGGTGCGCCACGCGGCGGCCCTGCAGGCCATCGACCAACGCATCGGCCTGCCCTATATGGGCATGGATTGCGCGGAAACCGCGTCGGGCGAGCTGCTGATTTTCGAAGTGGACAATTCCATGATTGTCCACGCCATGGATCCCGAAGATTTGTTTCCCTATAAAGCCCCTGCCATGCGCAAAGTGTTTGCCGCATTTCGTGAAATGCTGGAAAAAGCACGCGTGGGAACAAAGTCGTGATGACGGGCGAATCGGAGTAACGGGTGGCCACGAGGGCCGCCCCTACGGAACGGGGTGGGTCGGCGGGTTCGCGGCCCTCTACGCAAGAACGTTGTCGCAGATACGGTTAAGCATCTGGTTAAGAACGTGCTGCTCCTCGGGGCTGAAACCGGCAATGGCACGGGTATGCAACTCCCAGGCAACAGGCAGGATTTTCGTGAATTGCTTTTCACCGGCCGGGCACAGCTTGATGACAACGACGCGCTGATCCATAGGGTCGGAATCACGGGCGATATAGCCGGCCTTTTCCATGACGGTCAGCGCGCGCGACAAAGTCGCCTGGTCGGTGCCGGTAACATTGGCCAGGGCGCTGACGCCCAGGCCGTCGGCATCGCGCAGGAAGGCCAGCACGCGCCAGTGTATTAGGGTGAGGCCTTGCTCGCGCAGCACCATTTGAAAGTCGGCGTTCACCGCCGACGTGGTTCGATTCAGGACATACGGTAAAAAAGTACTGTGGCCCCGGTAGGCCGACGACCCCGAATCGGGGTTTTCTTGTTCTTGGGTTTTGCTCTTCATTTATGGATTGTTTATGGATTGCTGGTTAATTTTTTGATGGTATTGACGGCCTATCGTGCGCTCGCATTTCGTCGCGAGCGATGATCCCCACTTTATTGCACGATTATTTATTGAATTCCGATTATGTTGATTGTTAGATGCAGAATATCGACATATCGTTCCCATGACAGGCCCGATCGGCGTTTTGTTCGCTGTACTGCTTGTTTTTTGTTCAATGGCCTGACAGGTTCCAGTTCACTCATATTTATGCATTTGCATACACTTATTTAAAGTTAAACAAAATCCAAATAAGCGGCAAGTGACAAATAATCAGGAAATACCCTAGCCCCCGGGCGAACGACTGTTTTCGCAAGAGTGAACCTTGCTGCGGGCAATACATAAACGCAACGGAATAAAGGACTCATGCCACGCAAAGGCATGTGCATTGGCAAGGCATAGCGGGGGCCTGATCCATTTTATTGCCGAGCATGATTTATATCCTATATATTAGGATATAAATACTATAATTTGATTTTGACTGGAATCTCATATACGATGCATTCAGCCAATTATTTTTCCGCATTACCAACTGAATTATGGGGTTTAAATCCCATTATTTAGGAACAAAACGGATGGAACCTCGTTGAAAGCCCTTATGGAAAATGTATGAAACAGGAAACAGCGCTGGAAGGCATCCGGGTTATTGAAATATGCAATGTTGCCGCTGGCCCCTACTGTGGCATGCTGCTGGCGGACATGGGGGCGGATCTGGTGAAGATCGAACATCCCGAAGGCGGCGACACCCTGAGAAGCTGGGCGCCCATCACCAATGGTTTCAGCGAGAATTTCGCCTCTTTGAATCGCAACAAGCGATCGATCGCACTAAATCTGAAAAACGCGGCGGACGTCGAAATCGCGCGGCAACTGATAGCGCAAGCCCACGTCATTCTGGAAAACAACAGGCCCGGCGTCATGGATCGGCTGGGCCTGGGTTACGAGGCCATGCGGGAAATCAATCCGAAACTGGTGTATTGCTCCATTTCGGCCTACGGCCAATCAGGTCCGCGCAACCAGGAGGGCGGCTTCGACTTGACGCTCCAGGCCATGAGCGGCCTGATGAGCGTTACGGGCGAGCCCGATGGCGCCCCGGTGAAATGCGGCGTGCCTGTCTGCGACTTCACCGCGGGCCTGTATGCGGCATTTTCAATCGTATCGGCGCTGCGGGCGGCGCAACGCGAAGGCCATGGAACCCATATCGACATTTCCATGCTCGGCGCCACGCTTGGCATTGCGGCACTCCAGACATCGCAATACTTTGGCACCGGCATCGATCCCCAAAAACTGGGCTCGGCGCATCCACGCAATGCGCCCTACCAGGTATTTCACTGCCGCGACGGATACTTCGGCATGGCCGCCGGAAACAACTCGCTATGGAAATCGGTATGCGGCGTGGTTTCGCGCCAGGATCTGCTGGGCGATGAACGGTTCCTGACGACCGGATCCAGGGCCACGCACCAGGACAGTCTCAGGGAAATACTGGAATCGATATTCGCCGCGGCAGACGCCGAAACCTGGCTCGAACGTTTCCGCAAGGCCGGCGTGCCATGCGCCCCCATCAATACCTACTCGGACGTCCTGTCGGATACTCAGGTCGCCCACATGAATTGGGTGCAAGACCTGAGCCTGCCCAACGGATCGCAAATCAAAACGTTTGGATCGCCCATTCGCTTCGACTCGCGGACCTCGGAAATACGCAAGCCTCCGCCCGCACTGGGTGAGCACAACGCTGAAATCCTGGCGGAATTACAGTCCAAAATGACGGAATAAGAAGATGGATAGCCCGTTAAAAATAGACCGACAATCCGATTGCTGGACATTCACCCTGGACCGCCCCAGAAAAATGAATGCCCTTTCGTCTGAACTGATAGAAGCCCTGCTGGCTGGAGTAGCGCAGGCGTACGACGAAAAAATTCCTTTGCTTGTTTTCCAGGGTAGCGGCAAGAACCTGAGCGCCGGCTTCGATTTCACCGACTACGAGGCCCAAAGCGAGGGCGACCTGCTGCTGCGTTTTGTTCGCATAGAAATGCTGCTCAACGCCATCGCCATGTCGCCGAGCCTGACGATCGCCTTCGCCCACGGGAAAAATTTCGGCGCCGGGGTCGATCTGTTTGCCGTATGCAAACAAAGGTACTGCGCGCCCGGAACCACATTCCGCATGCCGGGGCTCAATTTCGGCCTGGTGCTGGGAACACGGCGATTTGCCGATATCGTAGGCAGGCAAAATGCGTTGGCCATCCTTGGCGAGACCAAAACCTTTTCGGCTGCGGAAGCCGAACGCATCGGCTTTGTCCAGCAAACGGTGGAACCCGATGAATGGGCCGGGCTTATCGATGGCGCCAGGAAAACCGCCGCCGCCCTGGATCACGACACGCGTGTCCGATTCCATGGCGCGATTCACGAGAATCACGCCAATGATGACCTGGCGGCGCTGGTGCGCTCGGCGGCACGCCCCGGCCTAAAAGGACGCATCGCACGCTATTTGAACGGCTAGGGCTCAGGCCTCGTAAAAATAGACAAAAATGCCGATGTAAAGCCCGAACGCCTTAGGGGGCGGGCTTCGGCCTTAGCGCGCAATAATCGCCCGCAGCATATCGACCAGGCGCTCGGCGTGGTCGGGATCGAGCTTTTCAAGCAGGCGGTGCTGGTGTTCCATGGCGCGGTCGCACAAACCGCTGATCAGCTTCGAGCCCTTGGGCGTGATCCGCACCAGGGTCTGGCGCCGGTCGGCGCGCGCGGTGTGCATCGTAACGTAGCCCTGGGCTTCCAGCCGCGGCAGCACCTTGCTGAGCGTCGGCTGCTTGGTGACGGCCAATTCGGCCAGTTCGCCCACGGTTTCACCCTCGCCCTCGATAAGGCTGCCCAGAACGCGCCACTCGGTGACGGTCAGGCCGGCCTTTCTGACCTCGACGTGGAATTCCGCCGAAATGCGATGACTCGCCAGAGCCAGCACGGAGGCCAGGTAGCGATGCACAAAACGAGTCGGCTGCGGGGTGGACATGAATGCTTTCCTTGTGACTCGAAAAATCGTATTCCAAACCGCGAAAGCAGTCAACATAATGGTTTTTACTTATATTCAAGAGCCTGTTATATATATTAAATTTCCAATATATATGAATATTCATGTTTATATTGACAAGCCTAAGCTTCAAGCCTAAAGTATTCAAGACCCGTCAGAGCCGCACCGTATTTTCGCCGTAGCACTGCCGCCGGGCCGCGCCTTGCGTTGTCGGCCGGATCGCGGCGATCCCTGGAGAGATCATGGCAGAACGTTCATTCAAAAAAGAAGTTCAACAACTCCGGATCGGTGCGGGCGAAGAATTTCGCGGCGAAGGCATTCTGGCCGTCACCAAGGCGCTGCTGCAATCGGGCGTAGGCTATGTCGCCGGCTATCAGGGCTCGCCCATTTCCCATCTTATGGATGTCCTGGCCGACGCCCAGGACAT
The DNA here is from genome assembly GCF_054781135.1 of Paralcaligenes ginsengisoli. Classification (NCBI taxonomy): domain Bacteria; kingdom Pseudomonadati; phylum Pseudomonadota; class Betaproteobacteria; order Burkholderiales; family Alcaligenaceae; genus Paralcaligenes; species Paralcaligenes ginsengisoli. The sequence goes on along the minus strand of NZ_BAAGUZ010000039.1, from coordinate 64,048 downwards.
CCTGGAAGAACTGGGCGTGCACTTTGAAGCCAGCGCCTCCGAAGCCACTGCCGCCGCCACCCTGGCCGCCTCGGTCATGTACCCGATCCGCGGCGCGGTAACCTGGAAATCCACGGTAGGCACCAACGTCGCCTCCGACGCGCTGGCCAACCTGGCCTCCGGCGGCGTAACCGGCGGCGCACTGGTCATCGTCGGCGAAGACTACGGCGAAGGCTCGTCGATCATGCAGGAACGTACGCACGCCTTTGCCATGAAGTCGCAAATCTGGCTGCTCGACCCGCGTCCGAATCTCGAAAGCATGGTCAAGGCGGTTGAAGACGGCTTTCAGTTGTCCGAAGCCAGCAATACCCCAGTCATCCTGCAATTGCGTATTCGCGGCTGCCATGTGCACGGGCGCTTTACCGCCAAAGACAATCAGCGACCCAAGTTCAGCCTCAGGCATGCGCTGGAAAACCCGGTGCGCGATGTCAGCCGCATCGTATTGCCCCCCGCCTCGTTTTTGCATGAACAGGAAAAGGTCAAGGCCCGCTGGCCCGCGGCAATCAAGTTCATCAAGGAAAACCGGCTCAACGAATTTTTCGACGGCGACGTCCAGGACATAGGCCTGATCCTGCAAGGCGGCCTGTACAACGGCGTGATCCGGGCGCTGCAACTGCTTGGCCTGGCCGATCACTTCGGCAACAGCCGCATTCCGCTGTATGTGATGAATGTCACCTATCCGCTTATCGACGACGAGATCGCGGCGTTCTGCAAGGAAAAAAAGGCGGTTCTGCTGCTCGAAGAAGGTCAGCCCAACTACATCGAACAGAACCTCAACACCATTTTGCGGCAGGCGGGCATTGCCGCCGCGCTGGCAGGCAAAGATGTCCTGCCCATGGCGGGCGAATACACCACGGCCGTCATACGCGACGGCCTGCAAAATTTCCTGGGCCGGTACCATCCCGAGATTCTGCCCGCCATCGGCGCCGCCCCCGAACCGGCCGGCGGGCAAATGGAAATCAGCCAGGTAGTGCGGCCCGTCAAGGAACAGGCCATTACTTTTCAGCGCCGCGCCAAGGAACTGGCCGAAGTGGTACCCGCCCGGCCGGCGGGTTTCTGTACCGGCTGCCCCGAGCGCCCCATATTTTCCGCCCTGACCCTGGCCCAGGAAACGCTGGGCGAGCATCACATCGCCTGCGATATCGGCTGCCATCTGTTCTCGATTTTGCCGCCCTTCAACCTGGGCGCCACCACCATGGGCTATGGCCTGGGCGCGTCCAGCGTGGCGGCATTCAACGTGCCGGCTGCCAAGCGGCCCATTTCCATCATGGGCGATGGCGGCTTCTGGCACAATGGCCTGGCCTCGGGCGTGGGCAACGCGGTATTCAACAAATACGATGGCGTCATCGTCATTATCGACAACTTCTACTCGGCCGCCACAGGCGGGCAGGACGTCCTGTCGTCGCGGGCCGGCAACGATCACCGCTCCACCAACAACCCTATCGAAAGCGCGGTGCGCGGCGTCGGAGTCAAATGGATCCGCACGCTTGACCGCACCTACGACGTCGCCAAGGTGCGCGCCACCATCGAAGAGGCCCTCACCACCTCCGACACCGGCCCCAAGGTCATCATTGCCCAATCCGAGTGCATGCTCAACAAGCAGCGCCGCGAAAAGCCCTTGTTCAACAAAGCGGTCAAGGACGGCAAGCGCAGGGTCAAAGAACGTTTTGGCGTCGATCCCGATGTATGCAGCGGAGACCACGTCTGTATCCGCCTGTCGGGCTGTCCCTCGCTGACCGTCAAGGATAGCGGCGACATCCTCAAAGAAGATCCTATCGCCTACGTCGACAACAGTTGCGTGGGCTGCGGCAACTGCGGCGAAGTCGCCCATGCCGCCGTGCTTTGCCCCTCGTTCTACCGCGCCGATATCGTGCACAACCCCAGTGGCTGGGACCTGTTCAAGGCCAGGGTGCGCCAACGCGTCATCGGCTTCCTGCAGCAGCGCCGCACGGCGCGCCTGAATCAATACTCTCTGTAGACGGCAACGATCATGACTACCCTGTTTCATGCCGGCACCCCGATCAAAATCGCCATTCTCGCCATGGGCGGCCAAGGCGGCGGCGTGCTGGCCGACTGGATCGTCGACATGGCCGAGCACTCGCACTGGTGGGCGCAAACCACCTCGGTTCCAGGCGTCGCGCAGCGCACCGGCGCCACCATTTACTACGTCGAACTGCTGGCCGAATCCGCCGTTCAAGCCGCGGGCAAGCCGCCCACCCTGGCCATGATGCCCACCCCCGGCGACGTCGACCTGGTGGTTGCCGCCGAACTCATGGAAGGCGGCCGCGCCATCCACCGCGGCCTGGTCACGCCCCGGCGCACCGTGCTGATTTCGTCTTCGCACCGCAGCTATGCCGTGGGCGAGAAGGCCGCGCACGGCAATGGCATTGCCGACCCCAACAAAGTCATTGAAGCCGGCAACGATGCCGCCAAGCAGTTTTTCTGCTTCGACCTGCAAGCCCTGGCCGACCAGGCCGGCAGCGTGATCAGCGCCAGCCTGTTCGGCGCCATTGCGGGCAGCGGCGCCCTGCCGTTTGCCCGAGACGACTACGAAGCCACGATTCGCCGCGCCGGCGTTGGCGTCAACGCCAGCCTGAAGGCGTTTTCCCTGGGCTTCGATGCCGCGACCGGGGCGCCCAAAGCCCCATCGCGCATCGATACCAGCCGCCCAATGCCGACGATTCCCGAAACCGCCCCGCACCCCAAGGTGCGCGCGTTGCTCGACGACCTCAAGCAAAACTTCCCTGTCCAGGCCCAGCCCATGCTGGTTGCCGGCCTGCGGCGCGTACTTGAATTCCAGGATCTGCGCTACGCCAGGGAATATCTGGAGCACATGCACGATATCCGCAAGCTGGACGGCCAGTTCGGCGGTACGGCGGAATCGTGGGAACTCACCACGGCGGCGGCCCGCTATGTGGCCGTGGCCATGGCCTACGACGATGTCATCCGTGTGGCCGACCTGAAAACCCGCGGCTCGCGTTTCGATCGCGTGCGCCAGGAGGTCGGCGCCAAAGAAGACCAACTGGTCTATACCACCGAATACATGCACCCCAGGCTGGAAGAAGTTTGCGGCACCCTGCCGGCTTTCCTGGGGCGCAAGATCGAAAACTCCAAAAGACTCAGCTCCTTCCTGAATCGTTTTTTCCGCAAAGGGCGCTTCCTGCAAAGCGGTACGCTGGGCGGCTTCATCATGCTGTATGCCCTGGCCGGCATGCGCCGCTTCCGCCGCGGCACCTTGCGGCACCAGGCCGAGGTTCAAAGCCTTGATCAGTGGCTCAAGCAGATTTCCGACACCGCGCACCACGATTACGATCTGGCGGTCGAGGTCGTGAACTGCCGGCGCCTGGTCAAGGGCTATAGCGACACTCATGCCCGCGGCGACAGCAAGTACCAGCGACTGTTGCTGGCAGCCAGCCAGTTGCTGGGCCAGCAGAACGCGGCGGCACGCCTGCGGACACTGCGCAATGCCGCCCTGGCCGACGACAAAGGCACGCAGCTCGATCATCTGCTGGAACAGGATCTCAAGGCCGCCGCATAGAAGACGCCTCTTTCAACAACCCTGGCCGGCCAATCCGGGATTGGCCCACCATACCGAGCGATAAGCCGTGACCACCCTGACTCTTACCGTTGCCGCCGTACAGACTGAAACTCCGATCATTCGATCCCTGGTCCTGACAGCGGCCGACGGGGCGGCGCTGCCCGGCTTTACGGCGGGATCGCATCTGAAGATCCATATCCCCGGCCAGAAAGAGCAGCGCTGCTACTCGCTGATGGGCCTCGAACCCGACAATGGCCTGTTCGAGGCGCCCGCCAGCTATCGCCTGGGAATCCGTCTGGAAGACCCAAGCACTGGCGGATCGCGCTATATGCATCAGCTCAAGGCCGGCGACACGCTCATCGCCGAAGGCCCGAAGAACGATTTTCCCCTACACCCCGCCCAGGCCGACGAACCCGCAACCGTACTGATCGCCGGCGGCATAGGCATCACCCCGATTGCTTCGATGGCCGCCGCGCTGAAGGCCCAGCAGCGGCCCTACCAGCTGCACTATTACGGACGCAGCCTGGACCAGATGAGCTTCGTGGACGAACTGTGCGGGCAGCACGGCGCCGCATTGAGCGTTCACGCCGATGACGATGCCGCCACACTGCTGCCCCTGCCCGCGCTGCTCGAACAAACAGACCCCCGGCAGCACTTGTACATATGCGGTCCCAAAGGGCTGATCGATGCCGTTGTCGAACAATCGCACGGCAAGCATTGGCCGCATTCGCATGTTCACTTCGAACTCTTTACCGCGGCGGCGCCGCAAGCGGGCGATCGCGGCTTTGAGGTCGAACTGCGCCAGTCCGGCCAGGTGTTTCATATTCCACCGGACAAGACCATACTCGAAGTGCTCGAAGCAGCCGGCTGCGATCCGCTTTTCGACTGCAAGCGGGGCGAGTGCGGCGTCTGCCAGGCCGTGGTCCTGGAAGGCGTGCCAGACCATCGCGACTACTACCTCTCCGATGACGAGCGGGCCGAAGGCAAGGTCATGCAAATCTGCATTTCCCGCAGCCACTCCGATCGTCTGGTTTTAGACCTCTAGACCCAAGGATACCCCCATGAGCTATCGCCATAATCCCGCCGCCGTCCAGGCACTGGTGCGCGCCACGGAAGTCCACAAAGACCTGTTCATCGACGATGAAGTGTTCGATCTTGAAATGGAACACCTGTTCGCCAACACCTGGGTCTATGTCGGCCACGGCAGCCAGATCCCCAACGTGGGCGACTTCTACACCACCACGGTCGGCAACCAGCCCGTGGTCATGGTCCGGCATACCGACAAGACCGTCAAGGTCTTGTACAACCGCTGCCCGCATAAAGGCGTCATGGTGGCCGGCGATACCTGCGGCAATACCGGCAAGTTCTTTCGCTGCCCCTACCATGCCTGGACCTTCAAGACCGACGGCAAGCTGCTTTCGGTGCCCTTGAAGAAAGGCTACGACCCCGAGGTCTTCAGCCAGTGCGAAGCCAGCCAGGGCATGGCGCCGGTCGAAAACACACGCGACTACCGCGATTTCATTTTTTGCCGCCTGAGCCCGCAAGGCCTGTCCTTCGAGGACTTCTTCGGCGAATCGCTCTCGACCATCGACAATATGATCGATCGTTCGCCCGAAGGAAAGCTGGAAGTGGCCGGCGGCGTCTTGCGCTATATGCACGACTGCAACTGGAAGATGCTGGTCGACAACCAGACCGATACCTGTCACCCCATGGTGGCCCACGAGTCTTCGGCCGGGACCGCCGTGCGGGTCTGGGAAGAGGCGCCCGAGGGCACGCCCAAGCCCATGGCCGTCGAACAATTCGCCCCCTTTATTTCGCCTTACGAATTTTTTGAAGGCATGGGCATACGCGTCTGGGAAAACGGCCACGGCCACACCGGCGTCCACAACTCCATACATGCCGCGTACTCGGCGGTCCCGGGTTATATGGAGGCCATGGTCGCCGCCTATGGCGAAGAACGTGCCCACCGGATACTGGCCGACACCCGGCACAACACCACCTACTTCCCCAATATCATGGTCAAGGGTCCGATCCAGACCCTGCGCATCTTCAAGCCCCTGGCCGCCAACAAAACCCTGGTCGAGTCCTGGACCTTCCGCCTGGTGGGGGCGCCCGACCTGCTGCTGGAACGCACCTTGATGTACAACCGGCTTATCAATGCGCCCACTTCGGTGGTCGGCCATGACGATCACGAAGTGTACGAACGCTCGCAGCACGGATTGCACTCGCGCGGCCGCGACTGGGTCAATGTGGCGCGCCTCTACGAGCCCACCGAGCCGGAGCGGAAAAACGAAGCGGTCAACGGCACCAGCGAATGGCAGATGCGCAATCAGTACCAGGCCTGGGCGCGCTTCATCACGGCAAGCATGAAGGAGCAGGCATGAGCCCCTTGAACTCTCAGCAATTGATCGATTTTGTGTATGCGGAAGCCCGCCTGCTGGACGAGCGGCAGTTCGATGCCTGGCTTGATCTGTTTACCGAAGACGGCCATTACTGGATGCCCCTGACCCACGGCCAGACCGACGCCCGCCTGCAAGCCTCGCTCATGTATGAAGACAAGCTCCTGCTCAAAGTCCGCGTCGAGCGGCTGGCCGGCCAGCGCACCTATTCGCAACAACCCGTCAGCCGCAGCCATCACCTGCTGCAGCAACCCACCATCGAAACCCAGCATCCCTGGCACCAACCCGAACTGGGGCACTATGTGGTCAGGGCCGCTTTCCACTATATTGAAACCCGGCAGGATCAACAGGCTCTGTACGCCGGCTGGGCCACCTACGAACTGGCCACGCAAGAGCAGGCTTTGCGTATCCGGCAAAAGCGCGTCGATCTGGTCAACTGCGACTCGGCATTGCGCAGCATTCAGTTGTTCATGTAAGGAGCCGTTCTTGCCCAGTACCCTCAACTCGGTCTATCAGGCATTCGGCTGGACGGCCCGGAGATTGCCGCAGAACCCGTTCCTGTGCGTCATGCCGGAAACGGCCGGCATCTACGGCATCGAGCCGGGAGAAATCGGCTATCGGGCATTCCTTGCGCGCGTCGACACACTGAAAGCCGCGTATCAGGATGCCGGCTACGGACACGGCCATCGAGCCGGCCTGCTGCTGGAGAATCGTCCCGCCTTCTTCCTGCACTGGTTTGCGCTGAACGCCCTGGGCGTGTCCGTGGTGCCGATCAATGCCGACATGCGGGCGGCCGAACTCGAATACCTGGTCGGCCACTCCGAAATCGCGATCGCCGTCGCCCTGGAAAGCCATCACGCATCGTTGCACGCGGCCGCCGCGACAACGGGCCGGCCGCTCGTTGTCATCGGCCCCGACCAGGCCCCCCAGCCGGCGCAGTCCGCCGCACCGCTGGCCAATCAGGCGGTGAACAGCGCCACCGAATGCGCGCTGCTGTATACCTCGGGCACCACCGGCCGTCCCAAGGGCTGCATCCTGCCCAACGAATACTTCCTGCATGCCGGACGCTGGTATGCGGGAATCGGCGATCTGGCCGCGCTGAATGCCGGCACGGAACGCATGCTTACGCCTCTGCCTCTGGTACACATGAATGCCATGGCCTACTCGGTCATGGCCATGGTCCTGACCGGCGGCTGCCTGATCGCCATCGACCGCTTTCATCCCAAGACCTGGTGGGACACGGTGCGCGATTCGCGGGCCACGGTCGTGCACTACCTGGGCGTCATGCCGGCCATACTCATGAAGGCCGCGCATAGCCCTCTCGATACCGAACACCGGGTACGCTTCGGCTTCGGCGCCGGCATCGACCGATCCCTGCACGCGCCCTTCGAGCAGCGTTTCGGCTTCCCCTTGCTCGAAGCCTGGGCCATGACCGAAACCGGCGCCGGCGCCGTCATCATTGCCAATCGCGAACCCCGGCTTATCGGTACGAGTTGCTTCGGCAGGGAAGAGGCCGACGTGGAAGTCCGGCTCGTCAACGATGCCGGCCAGCCGGCCCAGGCGGGTGAAAACGGCGAACTGCTGGTCAGGCACGCCGGAGCCAACCCACGCTTCGGCTTCTTTGCCGGCTATCTGAAAGACCAGGCCGCCACGCGAGAAGCCTGGCAGGACGGCTGGTTCCACACCGGCGATATCGTGCGGCGCAACGAACAGGGTTACCTGCATTTTGTCGATCGCAAGAAAAACGTGATCCGGCGCAGCGGCGAAAACATTGCCGCCATCGAGGTCGAGAGCGTGCTGGCCCAGCACCCGGCCATCAAGGCCGTGGCCGTGGCCGCCGTGCCCGATGCCGTGCGCGGCGACGAAGTGCTGGCCTGCGTGGTCTGCAACACGCCTCCCGAAACCCACGCGGCCAAGCAATTGGCGCACGACATCGTGAGCTGGAGCCTGGCGCAGCTGGCCTATTACAAAGTGCCCGGCTATGTGGCTTTTGTCGATGCCCTGCCCTTGACGGCCACCAACAAGATTCAGCGCGGAGAACTCAAGAAACTGGCTCCCACCTTGCCCGGCACGCCGCTGTGCTTCGACACCTGTTCAATGAAAAAACGGCAGGAGCTCGCACCATGACGCCCACGCGAACCGGCTACCAGGGCATCGTGGCAACCGTTCCGGTCACCATTCCCTACGTACGCTACTCGATTCACAGCGCCCATTGGTGGCTGGGGAAAGCGCTGGGCGCGATGGTGCGCGGCGCCGGCGTGGCCAAGCACGATATCGACGGCCTGTGCGTGTCCAGCTTTACGCTGGCTCCCGACACGGCCGTGGGCCTGACCCAGCATCTGGGCATGAGCCCCCGCTGGCTGGATCACATTCCCATGGGCGGCGCCAGCGGCGTCATTGCCTTGCGCCGCGCCGCCCGCGCGGTGCAGGCGGGCGATGCCGACATCGTCGCCTGCGTGGCCGGAGATACCAACCACGTCGACTCGTTCCGCCATACCGTCAGCCAGTTCTCGCGTTTCGCCCAGGACGCCGTCTACCCTTATGGCGCGGGCGGCCCCAACGCCAGCTTCGCCCTGCTTACCAAGAACTATATGCGGCAAACCGGGGCCACTCGCGAAGATTTCGGCAAACTGTGCGTGGCCCAGCGCGACAATGCCCTGCGTTTCGCGCACGCGCTGATGAAAAAGCCGCTGAGCCTGCGGCAATACCTTGACGCCCGGCAGATCACCGACCCCATACACCTGTTCGACTGCGTCATGCCCTGCGCCGGCGCCGACGCCTTTCTGGTCATGCGTGAAGAAAAAGCGCGGGCGCTCAAGCTGCCTTTTGTGCGCATTCTGTCGACCATAGAGCGGCACAATGCCTGGGCCGAAGACCCCATGCAGTTTCGCGGCGGCTGGACCATGGATCGGGACGCCTTCTACGAACATGCGGGGGTCGGGCCCGGCGATGTCGATTTCATGCAAGCCTACGACGATTACCCCGTCATCAACATGATGCAGATCGAAGACCTGGGCTTCTGCGAAAAAGGCGCCGCGCCGCAATTCGTGCGCGACCATACCTTTACCATCGATGGCAGCTTTCCCTTCAATACCAATGGCGGCCAGCTTTCAGTCGGCCAGGCCGGCGCGGCAGGCGGCTATCTGGGCATGGTCGAAGCCATGCGCCAGTTGACGAACAGCGCCGGCGCCACCCAAGTGGCCAAAGCCGACATCGGCCTGGTCAGCGGTTTCGGCATGATCAATTACGACCGCGGCATTTGTACCGCCGCCGCCCTGCTGGCAAGGAGCGCGGCATGACACGGGCGCTGAACAAGCCATCCAGGAAAAATCCCGTCGCGCGCACCCGGCAGCCCACGCTGCCGCCCGGCCTGCGCAGCCGGCGCGCATTGGGCCTGACCGCCGCCGCCGCGGTCGGCCGCTTCGATCTGCAAGTCTGCCAGGAATGCCAGGCGGTGCAGTATCCGCCGCGCGAGGTATGCCACCGGTGCCTGTCGGACCAGTTGACATGGCAGGCGGTCGAGCCGCAGGGCCGCTTGCTGGCCTCGACCATCCTGCACCACAGCAACGATCTGTATTTTCGCGAGCGCCTGCCCTGGCGCATAGGTACGGTCCAACTGGCCGCCGGCCCGTCGATCGTCGCACACGTACATGGCGATTGCCAGGATGGCAGCCCGGTCAGGATGGCCCTTAAACTCGATCGCAGCGGCCACGCCGTCATGATCGCTCTCCCGGAACACGAGACACCGAATATGGCAGACGATCCCACTCTACGAGAAACTTCCGGCGATCCCAAGTTTCGCCGCGCGCTGGTCACCGACGGCAAGACCGCGGTCGGCATGGCTGTCATCAAAGCCCTGCTCGATGCCGGCGCCGGCACCGTGTTCGCGGGCGATCCGGAAACCTGGAAGAAATCGCCGGACTTCGATGCCCTGTGCCAGGATCCGCGCATCCAGGTGCAAGCCTTCAGCGTCACCGACACCGATTCGGTCGAGCGCATCTCGCGCTCCATAGGGGGCAAGGTCGACATTCTGGTGAACACCGCCGATTACGAACGCGACGGCGGCGTCCTGTTCAACCGCGATCTGAATAAAGCGCACGATGCGCTCGATGTGAATTGCCTGGGCCTGCTGCGCCTGGCGCAGCACTTCGGCCCGGCCATGGCCGGGCGGACCGCCGATGGCGTCAATAGCGCCGTGGCCTGGGTCAATATCCTGTCGATCTATGCTCATGTCAGCCTGCCGTCGCGCGGCATCTGGTCGGCATCCAAGGCTGCCGCGCTGTCCGTCGCGCAATGCCTGCGCAACGAAATGCGCCAGTCGGGTGTGCGCGTGGTCAATGTATTTCCAGGCCCCATCGATCACGAATGGGAGCAGCTCACGCCGCCGCCGCGCGTCAGCCCCGCCGCCATTGCAAACGCCATCGTGAAAGCCCTGCGGGACGGCACCGAGGATGTGTATGTCGGCGATGTCGCCCAGGAATTCATGGCTCGCCTGCGCGACAACCCCAAGGGCCTGGAACGCGAGCTGGGCGATTCATGAGCCCTCTCAAACGATTTGGATTTATGGAGACATCATGACCACGCCAGTACTAGCCCAGTTCATGTCGGAACTCGTATCGGGAAATATCCGGATCGTCGATCTGACCGAGACTCTGACTCCCGAATTTCCCACCATTGTGCTGCCGCCCGAATTCGGCCAGGCCTGGCCCTTTCGCATCGAAGAAATTTCACGTTACGACGAGCGCGGTCCCGCCTGGTACTGGAACAATTTTTCCTGCTCGGAACACACGGGAACCCACTTCGACGCGCCGGTGCATTGGGTCAGCGGCAAGGACCAGCCCAACAACACCGTGGACACCATTCCCATCGACGCCTTCGTCGCCGAAGCGGCGGTTATCGACTGCTCGGCCGAATCCAGGGAAAATGCCGACTTCCTGCTGACGATCGACTTCGTCAAGCAATGGGAAGCCACGCACGGCCGGATCAAGCCAAGATCCTGGGTGCTGATGCGCACCGACTGGTCCAAGCGCGCCAAGCCCAACGATTACCTGAACATGCGTGAAGACGGCGCGCACTCGCCCGGACCGGATGCCGAAGTCGTGCCCTGGCTGATCAAGGAGCGCGATGTGCATGGCTTCGGCACCGAATCGGTGGGTACCGATACCGGGCAGGCCCAGCATCTGAATCCGCCCTATCCCTGCCACTACTACATGCACGGCAACAATCGCTATGGCCTGCAATGCCTGACCCATCTGGATCAATTGCCGGCCACGGGGGCCGTGATTTTCTCGGCACCCCTGAAGATTCGCAGCGGCTCGGGCAGCCCTTTGCGCGTCCTGGCCTTGATTTCCGCAGCCCAAGCCTGACACCGGAGAACGCTTTGTCCAAGTCTTACACAGCCGTCGTCACCGGCGGCAGCGCCGGCATCGGCGCCGAGATCTGCCACCAGATGCTCGATGCCGGTTACGACGTCATTTCCCTGGCACGCCGCGATTCCGAGATCAGCCATCCCCGGCTGCGTTCGATCAAGGTCGATCTGCTCGACGCCGCGGCAACCGAGCAGGCCGGCGCCGAAATCGCCCGCGACCACGCCGTCACGCACGTGATCCACAATGCCGGCGTGATCTGGCCGCATCTGCTGCCCGATGTCACCCTCGACGAATTGCAGGGATTGACCCAGATCCACCTGGGATCGGCCATTTCGCTGGTGCAGGCCTGCCTGCCCTCGATGCGCCAGCACCAGTTCGGCCGCATCGTGCTGATGTCCTCGCGCGGCGCGCTGGGCCTGCAGACCCGTACAGCCTATTCGGCCACCAAGGCCGGCATGATAGGCATGGCGCGCACTTGGGCGCTGGAACTGGCGCCGCAGGGCATCACGGTCAATGTGGTGGCGCCCGGCCCTATCCAGACCGATATGTTTTACGATGTGATCCCCGCCGGCAGTGAACGCGAACAGAATATTGCCAAGGGCATTCCGGTGCAGCGCCTGGGCCGGGCCGACGATGTGGCCCGCGCCGTGATGTTTTTCTCGGATCCGGCCAACGGCTTTGTAACTGGCCAGACGCTGTATGTATGCGGAGGCGCCAGCATCGGCTCGATCACCATCTGACCATCCGGCGGTTCGGCCCATGGCTGTCCCGCCCTTGGCTCTTTCCCGCACCAAGCCTTTTGTTTTAAACATAAACTATTTATACTTTAAACCCCGTTCGCGCATAACACGATATATTCACGACAAGCCTTCCCCAGGCATTCTTTTCAGCAGCCACTCGATGGCACTCAACGGAGACAACAATATGTTATTGAAGAAACTCGCTACGGCAGTGGTCGTCATCTCGGCACTGGGCGCAACCCCGGTTCTCGCCCAGGTAAAAATCGGCGTCGTTACGTCATCCACCGGCCCTACCGCCCTGATCGGCATTCCGCAAAAAAATACCGTCGCGCTGCTGCCCAAGAAAATCGGCGACCTGACGATTCAGTACATTTCGCTGGACGATGGCAGCGACCCGACTCAAACCGTCACCAACTTCAAGAAGCTGATCACCGAAGAAAAAGTGGATGCCATCATCGGGCCATCAGGTTCGCCCAATGCCATGGGCGTGATCCAGTTTGCGGCCGAATCGGGTACGCCCATGCTGGCGCCGGTAGGCACGGCCGCGGTAGTCCTGCCCATGACGCCGCAAAAGAAGTGGGTCTTCAAGACCACCCAGAACGACGATATTATCGCCAAGGCGCTGGTTGATCAGATGGTCAAGTCTCACGTCAAGACCGCCGGTTTCATCGGCCTGAACGATGCCTATGGCGAAAACTGGCTGAAGGTCTTCACGCAGCTGGCCAAGGCGCACAATATCAAGATCGTGGCCACCGAACGCTACCAGCGCTCCGACAGTACCGTGACGGGCCAGGCGCTGAAGATATTCGCCGCCAAGCCCGACGCCGTACTGATAGCCGGCACGGGCGCAGCTGCCGTGCTGCCCGAGGTAACCCTGGCCAAGCAAGGCTATAAAGGTACTTTCTATCAAACCCACGGCGCCGCGTTGCCAGCCTTCCTGAAGCTCGGCGGCAAGGATGTCAACGGCACTATTCTGGCCGCCAGCCTGATGCTGGTACTGCCGGAGATTTCCGACGCCAATCCGTCGAAGAAAATTGCCGAAAATTACATTGCCGCTTATAAGAAGGTCTATGGGGAGCGTCCCGCGACCTTTGGCGCGAATGTCTACGATGCGGGAATGCTGCTGGAACGCGCGATTCCAATTGCGGAGAAGTCAGCCAAGCCTGGCACTAAGGAATTCCGGAGTGCTTTACGCGATGCGCTTGAAAAAACACATGAGTTGGTGGCTACGCAAGGGGTGTACAACATGACGCCTGAAGATCACAGCGGTTTCGATGACCGCGGGCGTGAGTTGATTACGGTTAAAGACGGGGAATGGCGGTTGCTGAAGTAGTTAGTATTCGGCGCTGTGGTTCCATTGATTTGGACTGTGTTGTTTGTGTAGGCGGCGGTTAATTCTATAAAGACGCCGCAGGGTGGGCGGTGCTGTGCAGTCCGGCACGTCCAGCGGTCGAGGCGCTACGCGCCCCGACTGCCCGGGTCTGCCTCGTCCAGGCGGGCGTCGGGCCAACTCACTGCGCCGCTGGCGCGGCTCCGTTCAAACAGGGCCCGCCGAAGGCCCCCGCCTTCCCTTCGTCAGCACCCGGCGCTGGACTACCGCCGGCCTGCACAGCACCGCCCACCCTGCGGCTCGCGTTGAGGCAATGCATCGAGAGATACGTTGAGGCGTCGGGTGCTTAGTAAATCCAGGGTTGGCACATCGAGTGGCCACGTGATAGAACCATGAGTACAGGTAAGTTGACCCTTGGTGCGAGCACGTTAATTCCAGGCACCCCGTAACGTCATTCCAGGCATGCCCTAACGTAAGCCGTCTATCGGGGCTTGGGGCCAGGGCCGGCGTAAGGCGTGCGCCGGATTTAGCTCGGCAAGGCGGGGGAAGTCGTCGGGCGCTGTCTGAGTGCCGGCCCGCGTCGCGGGACGGCGCGAGTTCGCCCGACGCCCGCCTTGACGTGCTAAATCCGGATGAAGCACGCCGTGCCGGTCCTGGCCCTAAGCCCCGATAGACGGCGTCTTTAAATACCTATCCTCCACCGAATGCCATAAACACTAGAATCAAAAATACTCCAACCTTCGATCCCAGGCGCCTATGCTTTCAAACGCTCGGCATGAAAGGCCATATGGTCCTGAATGAAGGTGGAAATAAAATAATAGCCATGATCGTAGCCTTCATGACGACGCAAGGTTAGAGGCTGCCGGGCCTGCGCGCAGGCGGCCTCGAACACCTCGGGATAAAGCTGTTCGGCCAGGAAACCGTCTGCCAGACCTTGGTCGATCAGGATTCCGTCTGGAAAGGGACAATCCGCTTCAGCCATGAGCCGCGAGGCATCGTGGCCGGCCCAACCGCCTTGGTCGGGCCCCAGATAGACCGTAAACGCCTTCTCGCCCCACGGGCATTGCGAAGGTGCGGCAATGGGTGCAAACGCCGATACCGAATGAAATGTGCCGCGATGGCGCTGCGCCAGCACCAGGGCGCCATGACCGCCCATCGAATGGCCGAAAATACCCACGCGGCCCGCATCGCCCGGCAAGGTGCTGGTGACGATGCCGTGCAATTCCTTTGCCACATAGCTTTCCATGCGGTAATGCGTGTTCCACGGCGCCTGCGTGGCGTCGACATAGAACCCCGCGCCCGTACCCAAGTCCCAGCTGGCGTCTTCGCCCGCAATGTTGGCTCCGCGCGGGCTGGTGTCGGGCGCCACCAGCATCAGCCCGTGCTCCGCCGCGAAACGCTGGGCATGGGCCTTGATCATGAAAGTTTCTTCGGTGCAGGTGAGGCCGGCCAGGAAGAACAGCACCGGCACCCGCTGCTGCTCGGCCTGGGCGGGAATGAAGACCGAAAAGCGCATGGGCAAGCCTATGACGCCCGAGGCATGGCGGTAGAAACGCTGCCGCCCCCCGAAGCATCGATGCTCGCTGACGAGTTCCAGCATATCGTGCGACATCAGTACATCACCACCGAACGGATCGATTCGCCACGATGCATCAGGTCGAAGCCCTCGTTGATTTTTTCGAGCGGCAGTATATGCGTGATCAAGTCGTCGATATTGAGCTTGCCTTCCATATACCAATCGACGATCTTGGGCACGTCGGTGCGCCCGCGGGCGCCGCCGAAGGCCGAGCCCTTCCATTGCCGCCCCGTCACCAGTTGGAACGGACGGGTGGAAATCTCGGCGCCCGCTTCGGCCACGCCGATGATGATGGACTGTCCCCAGCCTTTGTGGCAGCACTCGAGGGCCTGGCGCATGACCTTGGTATTGCCTATGCATTCAAACGAATAATCGGCGCCGCCGTCGGTCAGTTGAACGATATGGTCGACGACATTGTCGACTTCGGACGGGTTGATGAAATGAGTCATGCCGAATTGGCGTGCCAGTGCCTCGCGCCGGGGATTCAAATCGACACCGATGATCTTGTCGGCCCCCACCATTTTGGCACCCTGGATCACATTCAGGCCTATGCCGCCCAGGCCGAAAACCACCACATTGGCGCCGGCTTCGACTTTGGCCGTGAACACCACCGCGCCCACGCCGGTCGTGACGCCGCAGCCGATATAGCAAACCTTGTCGAAAGGGGCATCGTCGCGAATCTTCGCCAGGGCAATTTCCGGCACCACAATATGATTGGAGAAGGTGGACGTACCCATATAGTGGCTTACGGGCTTGCCGCCCACGGTGAAGCGCGAAGTGCCGTCCGGCATCAGGCCCTTGCCCTGCGTGGCGCGTATGGCCTGGCACAGATTGGTTTTACGCGACAGGCAGAATTTGCATTGGCGGCACTCCGGCGTATACAGGGGAATGACATGGTCGCCCACCTTGACCGACGTGACCCCGGGGCCGGTCTCCAGCACCACGCCGGCGCCTTCATGCCCCAGTATGGATGGAAAAATCCCTTCGGGATCGGCGCCCGACAAAGTGTAGTAATCGGTATGGCAAATTCCCGTCGCCTTGATTTCGACCAGCACTTCGCCGGCCTTGGGGCCCTCCAGTTCGACATCTTCAATGGTCAGGGGCGCACCCGCTTTCCAGGCAATGGCTGCTATCGTTTTCATGTTGGACTCCTGATTGCTGGTTTGATGCCGTTGCGCCGACGATCGCAACGAGCTCTTCATGGGCATAGTATAAGATGCGCGCATTCTTGTATAGACATATGGCCGCACGCGCTTTAACGGCTATTATGCAACACGTTCCTGCGAGTAAAATCGAAACCCTTTGTATCGTCTTCAAACCACCTACCATGGCCAGACTGCCACGCCTTTACGCTCCGCAAACTCCCCAGCTTGTACAGGCCCGTTTTGCGCAGCCGCTGGCCCGGCAGTCCGATCCCAGCCCGGCCGCGGAACTCGACCAGATGCTGGTATGGCTGCATGACAGCGCCCGCGAACATCGTGTCGCCGTGCACGGCTGGTCGCTGATCAACGACCGCATCGCCTTGCTGGCCACGCCTCCAGGCCGCGAGAACCTGCCCAAGCTCATCCAGACCCTCGGCCGGCGTTTCGCGGCCCGGTACCGGCACGGCAGGGTGTTCGCCGAGCGTTATCGCAGCGCCCTGCTCGAGCCGGGCCGGTGGGTATTGCCCGCCCTGATCTGGCTGGAATCCTTGCCGGTGCAATTGGCCTATGTCGAGCAGGCCGAAAGCTGGCCCTGGTCATCGGCGGCCTATCACGCCGGCATCCAGGCCACGGCCGGCGCGTGGGCCGACGATCACCCCGATTACTGGAACGCCGGCAACACTCCGTTCGACCGGCAGGCCCAGTATCGGGAGCGCCTGCGCGCAGGCTTGTCCTTGAACCAGCGCCAGCAAATCGAACAGGCGCTGTTCGGCCAGTGGGCGCTTGGAGACCCGGCGTTTCTGCAGCAGCTTGAAGCTCATGCCAGCCGCCGGCTGACTCCCGCCCCACGAGGCAGACCCAGAAAGATCGCCCTCTGATTCTTTATTTCGCGATCGGCGCAATCACGTGCGACCTCGCGTTCAAGCAAGCGGCAGTGACTGGGCGCAACATGTCCATTTCTCTCGAAACCATCCCATTCGGGAGCCGGGATGCACCTTTTCCCAATGAAATTGATACGTCCCTTATTTTTAAAACAAAAGATTTAATGTATTTTATTTAGGGACGTACCCTATATAAAATTCTTGCCAAGCGAAGCCGACCGCAGTATCTTTTAGATCTTGCAACGCAACATTTCCAGCGCAGAACTCTGCGGAGTCCCCTTATGTCCCAAATTCCGACCCCCTCCGGCTCTTCTGAAGCCGCTATCGACGCGACGCGTATCGGCCTGCCGCCTGCCCAGGGGCTGTACTCGCCCGAAAACGAGCACGATGCCTGTGGCGTCGGTTTTGTGGCCCATATCAAGGGGCGCAAAAGCCACTCCATCATTCAGCAAGGCCTGAAGATTCTCGAAAACCTCGACCACCGGGGCGCTGTCGGAGCCGACAAGCTGATGGGCGATGGCGCCGGTATCCTGATTCAAATTCCCGATGCCCTGTACCGCCAGGACCTGGCCGCTCAAGGCATCGAACTGCCGCCGCCCGACGAGTACGGCATGGCCATGGTGTTCCTGCCCAAGGAAATGGCCTCGCGCCTGGCCTGCCAGCAAGAGCTCGAGCGCGCCGTGCGCGACGAAGGCCAGGTGGTCCTGGGCTGGCGCGATGTGCCCGTCGACACCGAAATGCCCATGTCGCCCGCCGTGCGCGCCTGCGAGCCGGTCATCCGCCAGCTCTTCATCGGCCGCGGCCCCGACATCATGGTGCCCGATGCCCTCGAGCGCAAACTCTACGTCATCCGCAAAACCGCCAGCCATGCCATCCAGCATATGCGGCTGGCGCACGGCCAGGAATACTTCGTACCCTCGATCTCGGTGCGCACCGTCGTTTACAAGGGCCTGCTTCTGGCCGACCAGGTCGGCCGCTATTATCGCGACCTGGCCGACACCCGCGCCGTGTCCGCCCTGGCCATGGTGCACCAGCGTTTCTCGACCAATACCTTCCCGGCCTGGCCGCTGGCCCACCCTTATCGCATGATTGCCCACAACGGCGAAATCAACACCGTCAAGGGCAACTTCAACTGGCTGCGCGCGCGCGAAGGCGCCATGCATTCGGCGGTGCTGGGAGACGATCTGCCCAAGCTTTATCCGATTGTCTATGAAGGCCAATCCGATACGGCAACCTTCGACAATTGCCTGGAATTGCTCGTGATGTCGGGCTATTCGCTGGCGCACGCCATGATGATGATGATCCCGGAAGCCTGGGAACAGCACACCAATATGGATGCGCACCGCCGCGCCTTCTATGAATATCATGCGGCCATGATGGAGCCCTGGGATGGCCCGGCCGCCGTGGCATTCACCGACGGCCGCCAGATCGGCGCCACGCTGGACCGCAACGGGCTGCGCCCGGCGCGCTACCTGATCACCGATGACGATATGGTCGTCCTGGCTTCCGAAGCCGGTACGTTGTCGATTCCCGAGCATCGCATCGTCAAGAAATGGCGCCTGCAGCCGGGCAAGATGTTCCTGATCGACCTGCAGCAAGGCCGCATCATCGATGACGCCGAGATCAAGTCGCAGCTCGCCAACAGCCGCCCCTATGGCCAGTGGATCGAGCGCCTGCGCCTGAAGCTGGAATCGCTGCCGGCCCAGAAAATCGCCGAGGCGCCGGCCCAGGCCGCCTCGCTGCTCGATCGCCAGCAGGCTTTCGGCTGGACCCAGGAAGACTTCAAGTTCATTCTCGAACCCATGGCCCGCAACGGCGAAGAAGTTACCGGATCCATGGGCAACGATGCGCCATTGGCCGTTTTGTCGAACCGCGCCAAACCGTTCTACAACTATTTCCGCCAGCTGTTTGCACAGGTGACCAACCCGCCTATCGATCCGATTCGGGAACAAATGGTGATGTCGCTGGTGTCGTTCATTGGGCCCAAACCCAATCTGCTCGACATCAACAACGTCAACCCGCCGCTGCGCCTGGAAGTGGCCCAGCCGGTGCTCGACTTTGCCGCCATGGCGCAAATTCGCAATATCGAACACATTACGTCGCACAAGTTCCGCACGTTCGAACTCGACATCACCTACCCCGCGATCTGGGGCCGCGAAGGCATCGAGGCCTGTATCGCGGGCCTGTGCTCGAACGCCGCCGATGCGGTGCGCAGCGGCTACAACATTCTGCTGGTGTCCGACCGCAAGATCGACAGCGAACGCGTCGCCATTCCCGCCCTGCTGGCCACCTCGGCCATTCACCAGCATTTGATCCGCGCCGGCCTGCGCACCAACACCGGCCTGATCGTGGAAACCGGATCGGCGCGCGAAGTGCATCACTTCGCCTTGCTGGGCGGCTACGGAGCCGAAGCCATTCACCCTTACCTGGCGCTCGAATCGCTGTCCACGCTGGACAACCCCGAGCAGGCCATCAAATACTATATCAAGGCTATCGACAAGGGGCTCAACAAGGTCATGTCCAAAATGGGCATCTCGACCTATATGTCCTATACCGGCGCGCAAATTTTCGAAGCGGTCGGCCTGCAGTCCAAGCTCGTCGATCAATACTTTACCGGCACTCCCAGCAATATCCAGGGCATAGGCATTTTTGAAGTCGCCGAGGAAGCCCTGCGCCTGCACAGGGCGGCATTCGGCGACGACCCGGTCTTGAAAAACGCCCTGGATGAAGGCGGCGATTACGCTTTCCGCATCCGCGGCGAAGAGCATATGTGGACGCCCGATTCGATCGCCAAGCTGCAGCACGCGACCAAGGCCAACAACTACAGCACGTATAAAGAGTACGCTCAACTCATCAACGATCAGTCGCGCCGCCACATGACTTTGCGCGGCCTGTTCGAGTTCAAGGTGGATCCGGCGCGAGCCATTCCCCTGAGCGAGGTCGAGCCGGCCAAGGAAATCGTCAAGCGCTTTGCCTCGGGGGCCATGTCGCTGGGGTCGATCTCGACCGAGGCGCATACGGTCATGGCCGTGGCCATGAATCGCCTTGGCGGCAAATCGAACACCGGCGAAGGCGGCGAAGACGAACTGCGTTATCGCGACGAAATGCGCGCCGGCAAGAGCACCATCAAAAAGGGCGATACGCTCGCCTCGCTGCTGGGCTCCGACCGCGTCGAGGCCAATGTGCCGCTGGAGGCCGGCGATTCGCTGCGTTCACGCATCAAGCAAATCGCGTCGGGGCGTTTCGGCGTTTCGGCCGAATACCTGTCCAGCGCCGACCAGATCCAGATCAAAATGGCTCAAGGCGCCAAGCCGGGCGAAGGCGGCCAGTTGCCCGGACACAAGGTGTCCGATTACATCGCCAAGCTGCGCTACTCGGTGCCCGGCGTAGGCCTGATCTCGCCTCCGCCGCATCACGACATTTACTCCATCGAAGATCTGGCGCAGCTTATTCACGACCTGAAGAACGTCAATTCGTCCGCCTCGGTCTCGGTCAAGCTCGTCTCCGAAGTCGGTGTCGGCACTGTTGCAACAGGCGTGGCCAAAGCCAAGGCCGACCACGTCGTCATCGCCGGCCACGATGGCGGCACCGGCGCTTCGCCCGTATCGTCGATCAAGCATGCCGGCACGCCCTGGGAACTGGGCCTGGCCGAAACGCAGCAGACGCTGGTGCTCAACAACCTGCGCAGCCGCATCCGCGTACAGGCCGACGGCCAAATGAAAACCGGCCGCGACGTGGCCATCGGCGCCCTGCTTGGGGCCGACGAATTCGGTTTCGCCACCGCGCCGCTGGTCGTCGAAGGCTGCATCATGATGCGCAAATGCCACTTGAACACCTGCCCGGTCGGGGTGGCCACGCAAGACCCTCAATTGCGCAAGAAATTCCAGGGCAAGCCCGAGCACGTGGTGAACTACTTCTTCTTTGTTGCGGAAGAGGTTCGCGAAATCATGGCTCAGCTCGGCATCCGCTCGTTCAACGAATTGATCGGGCGTGTCGATCTGCTCGACATGCGCAATGGCATTGAGCACTGGAAAGCGCAGGGCCTGGATTTTTCCCGCGTATTCCACCAGATTGACTCGGCAGCCGGGCGCTATCAAACCGAAGAACAGGATCACGGCCTGGCCAAGGCGCTCGACCATCTGCTCATCGAACGCAGCAAGGGCGCCATCGAACACGGCGAAAAAGTATCCTTCATTACACCCGTGCGCAACCGCAACCGCACCATCGGCGCCATGTTGTCCGGGGTCATTGCCAAGCGCTATGGCCACGAGGGCCTGCCCGACGACACCATACACATTCAGTGCAATGGCGCCGCCGGCCAGAGTTTCGGCGCCTTCCTGGCCCACGGCATCACGCTCGATCTGGTTGGCGAAGCCAACGATTATGTGGGCAAGGGCCTGTCGGGCGGCCGCATTATCGTGCGTTCGCCCAATGACTTCCGCGGCTTCGGCCCCGACCACATCATCGCCGGCAATACCGTGTTATACGGTGCGCTGGCCGGCGAAGCCTATTTCAATGGCGTCGCGGGCGAGCGCTTTGCGGTGCGCAATTCGGGCGCGGCGGCGGTCGTCGAGGGCACCGGCGACCACGGCTGCGAATACATGACCGGCGGCACCGTGGTGGTGCTGGGCGAAACCGGGCGCAACTTTGCGGCGGGCATGTCGGGGGGAGTCGCCTATGTCTGGGATCCGCACAATACCTTCCGCGAACACTGCAACCTGTCCATGGTCGAGCTCGAGCCCGTGCTCGCCCATGCCCAGCAGGTCGAAGCCAATGGCATCGACAGCTGGCACAGCGCGGTGCGCGGCAGCGAGCGGGAAACCGACGAAACCATTTTGCGCCGCCTCATCGAGGACCACTACCGGTATACAGGCAGCTTCCGTTCACGCGACATACTCGGCGACTGGCAACAGGCGCGCGGCACTTTCGTGAAAGTCATGCCGACCGACTACCGCCGTGCGCTGGGTGAAATGTGGCGCGCCAACAACCTGCAACAAATAGCCGCCTGAGGACGAGAGCATGGGCAAGATTACCGGTTTCATCGAATTTCAGCGCGTCAAGGAAGCGTACGAGGCGCCTCAGAAGCGTCTCAAGCACTGGCGTGAATTCGTCCATACCCTTAGCGACGACGAGGCCAAGCAACAGGGCGCACGCTGCATGGACTGCGGCATACCGTTTTGCAGCAACGGCTGCCCGGTCAATAATGTCATCCCCGACTGGAACGACCTGGTTTACAAGCAGCAATGGCGCAGCGCGCTCGATGTGCTGCATTCAACCAACAATTTCCCGGAGTTCACCGGCCGCATCTGCCCCGCTCCCTGCGAGGCCGCCTGTACCCTGAACATCAATGACGACGCTGTCGGCATCAAGTCGATCGAACACGCCATCATCGACAAAGGCTGGGCCGAAGGCTGGGTGACTCCCCAGGTACCCAGCAGGAAAACCGGCAAGAAGGTCGCCGTAGTGGGCTCGGGCCCGGCCGGGCTGGCCTGCGCGCAGCAGCTCGCCCGCGCCGGCCACGCCGTCACGGTATTCGAGAAAAGCAATCGCATCGGCGGCCTGCTGCGTTATGGCATTCCCGATTTCAAGCTCGAAAAATCGCATATCGACCGCCGCCTGTCTCAAATGGAAGCGGAAGGGGTCGAGTTCTGCCCGTCGACCTACGTGGGCGATGCCGCCAACGCCGAAGACGGGCTGACGGTGCGCACTCCCGAGTCGCTGAAGGCCGAGTTCGACGCCATTGTTCTGAGCGGCGGCGCGGAGAACCCGCGCGACCTGCCCATCCCCGGCAGGGAGTTGAAAGGCATCCATTTCGCCATGGATTTCCTGCGCCAGCAAAACAAGGTGGGCGCCGGCGATCGGATCGCCAAGCAAACGCTGGCCAAGGGCAAGCATGTAATAGTGATCGGCGGCGGCGACACCGGCTCCGATTGCGTCGGCACCAGCAACCGCCAGGGCGCCGCCTCGGTAACGCAATTCGAGCTCATGCCCAAGCTGCCGGGCGAGGAAAACAAGGGTCTTACCTGGCCCTATTGGCCGGCCAAGCTGCGCACGTCTTCGTCCCACGATGAAGGCTGCGAGCGCGACTGGGCCGTAACCTCCAAATCCTTCGAAGGCAAAGGCGGCAAGGTCGAAAAGCTGGTTGCGGCACGTCTGGAATGGTTCAAGGACGAAGCCACCGGCCAGACCAAGATGCGTGAAATCGAAGGCTCGCAATTCGACATCCCGGCGGACCTGGTGCTGCTGGCCATGGGCTTCGTTTCGCCTGTCAGGAATGTCCTGGAAGCCTTCAATGTCGATCTCGATGCGCGCGGCAATGCCAAGGCCAATACCGACGACTACAGCACCAGCACCGGCAAGGTCTTTGCGGCCGGCGACATGCGCCGCGGCCAGTCGCTCATTGTCTGGGCCATACGCGAAGGCCGCCAGTGCGCGCGATCGGTTGACGAGTACTTGATGGGAGCGAGTACACTACCCCGCTGAACCCTGGATATCTGTCCCGTTTATACCGGCTACCCCTGGGTAGCCGGTTTTCAATTTCGGCAAAGAACATGGCTACCGAACCTGCTGCGCCCCGACCCAGCCCACTGCAGATATTCTGGGCGTTTTCCCGCATAGGCCTGACCAGTTTCGGCGGCGGCCTGAGCGGCTGGCTGATGCGGGAATTCGTGCACCAGCGGCACTGGATTTCGGAAGAGGAATTTCTAAGCGGGCTGGCCCTTTCCCAGGCCTTCCCGGGCGTGAATGTGGTGAATCTTTCCATCTGGATCGGTTATAAGCTGTGCGGCGGCAAGGGTGCCCTGGCGGCCTCTGTGGGGATGGTGGTGCCCTCCATGTTCCTGGCCATTGCCCTGGCGGCGATCTTTTCACGGCTCACTCAATCGCAAAATATGCATCTCGCGCTGGCGGGCATTGCCGCGGCGGCCATAGGCCTGTCGCTGGAAATGGGCCTGCGCGCCGCCAAACGCGCGGTCAATGGCCTGCTGCCGACGTTGATCGTGGTGGGCACTTTCGGCTTTATTTTTCTCTTGAATTTGCCTCTGATCTGGGTGGTGTTGTGCGCGGCCCCCTGCTCCGTCGCGATTGCCTATTACCGGCTGCGGCGCCGCATGCCGCGCTCTTCATAATTCACATATCTATTACTATCCACGCAGCCAGCAACAAGCCCAATGATCGATACCCTAATCAATCTGTTCAAGGTTTTCGCGCCGCTGTCATTTTTGACGGTCGGGGGCGGGCAAAGCATTATTCCGGCGATACATCGGGAATCGGTCGAGGTTTATAAGTGGATCGATAATTCGCAGTTTCTTGATCTGTTTGCGCTTTCGCGCCTGATACCCGGCCCCAGGTCGCTATTGGTGACTTTGATCGGCTGGGATGCGGCGGGGATGATGGGGGCCCTGGTGGCTTCTTTTGCTATTTTCGTTCCGGCGGCGATGCTGGTGTATTACCTGGCGAAGTTGTGGGCGCGCTATGAGAGTACTTTGTTGATCAAGGCTATTGAAGAGGGGCTGATTCCTGTGGCGGCGGGGATGATTCTGGCGGCCACGGGCACTATTCTGAAGGCGGCGGAGGGCGGGATATGGGCTTGGGGGGTGGCTATTGTTTCGACGCTGCTGCTGATGTATACGCGGGTCAGTCCGTTTTTGCTGCTTGGGGTGGGGGCTGTGTTGTTTTTGCTTGTGCGGCCTTGAAGGGATCGCGCGCGTTTTTCCTCTGAAGGGCGCCATTTGCGGCGGGGGGTGTGTTTTTATACAGCCGGGATACAATGCTAAGCTGTCAATTTGAGGCCACTCGATGCATGCTCTCGTTGCGCCATCCTGCGTACCTTCCAATATGAGACTAGTTTTATGAGTTCCAGCGCTGATCTCCGTCCCGACCACGCGATTCTGCAGTTTCGCGGCGTGACATTGGGATACGGCGATTTCACTGTGCTGAGCGACGTCAATCTCGAGGTTCATCGCGGTCAGGTCGTGGCCATGATGGGGGGCTCGGGGTCGGGCAAGACTACTTTGCTGCGCGGGGCGACTGGGCAGTTGGCCCCTCAGGCTGGAACCATCTCCGTTTTCGATCAGGATATCGCCCATGTGTCGGGTGATACGCTGCGCGAGCTGCGGCAGCGCATGGGTGTGCTGTTTCAGCAAGGTGCGCTGTTTACCGATCTGGATGTCTTTGAAAACGTGGCGTTTCCCTTGCGCGAGCATACTCAGCGGACGGAAAAGGAAATCGTCGAGCTGGTGCTCGATAAGCTGGATGCCGTGGGCCTGCGCGCGGCGGCGCATTTGAAGGTTTCCGAAATTTCCGGCGGTATGGCGCGCCGCGTGGCGCTGGCCAGGGCGATTGTGCTGGAACCCGAACTTGTTTTATACGATGAGCCTTTTGCGGGCCTGGATCCGATTTCCCTGGGCATTACCGCCAAGCTCATACGTACGCTCACCGACAGGCTGAATTGCGCCTCGGTTCTGATTACCCACGATGTGGCGGAGTCTTTCGCAATCGCTGATCTGGTTTATATGGTCGGGCAGGGCCGGATGATCGCCAGCGGCACGCCCGAACAGCTTTCAAACGCCCAGGATCCCTACGTGCAGCAATTCCTCAAGGGCGATCCCGACGGCCCCATTGCGTTTCACTACCCGGAAACCCCCGCGTTCCAGAAATGGCTGGGGCAACACGGAGCACGTCCATGAGGTCGCCCGCCGCCGTCATTACGTCCCTTGGCCATGCCGTACGGGTGCGCGTTACCGGCCTGGGTGCCTATGCCCGCCTGCTGGGCGGCATATTGGCCCGCAGCAGTCTGCTGGTTAAGCGTCCGGGGCTGGTTTCGCAGCAAGTGCATTTCATCGGCAATTATTCGCTTCTGATCATTGCCGTCTCGGGCTTGTTCGTGGGCTTTGTGCTGGGCCTGCAAGGTTATTACACGCTTAATCGCTACGGCTCCGAAGAGGCGCTCGGCCTGTTGGTCGCCCTGTCGTTGACGCGTGAGCTGGGTCCGGTCGTAACCGCCCTGCTCTTCGCCGGCCGCGCCGGGACTTCGCTTACAGCGGAAATCGGGCTGATGAAGGCTGGCGAGCAGCTCGCCGCCATGGAGGTCATGGCTGTCGATCCCATACGCCGCGTGCTGGTGCCGCGCTTCTGGGGCGGGGTCATCGCCATGCCGATCCTGGCGGCGGTGTTTTCCATGGTCGGCATCATCGGCGGATGGTTTGTCGGCGTGGTGCTGATCGGCATCGATCCGGGTGCTTTCTGGTCGCAAATGCAAAACGGCGTCGATATCTTCAACGACATCGCCAACGGCGTCATCAAAAGCCTGGTCTTCGGCATCGCGGTAACGCTTATAGCGCTCTACGAAGGATGGAACGCCAAACCGACGCCCGAAGGCGTTGCCCGCGCCACGACCCGCACGGTGGTGAACGGCGCGCTGGTGGTGCTCGGGCTCGACTTCCTGTTGACCGCCCTGATGTTTAGCAATTGAAAAATAGACGGAATAATCATGACGCGTGAAAAAACTGATTTCTGGGTTGGGCTGTTTGTACTGCTGGGAGCCATTGCCCTGGTTTTCCTGGCATTGCGTGCCGGCAACCTGAGCTCATTTTCGTTTGCTCCCACCTACCAGGTCCAGGCGCATTTCGACAATCTTGGCGGGCTGAAAATTCGCGCGCCGGTCAAAAGCAGCGGCGTGGTGGTCGGGCGCGTGGCAAATATCGCCTTCGACAACCAGCGTTTCCAGGCCGTGGCCACGCTCGACCTCAACAAGCAATACCAGTTTCCCGACGATTCATCGGCTTCGATCCTGACCTCGGGCCTGCTGGGCGAGCAGTATGTCGGCCTGACCCCTGGCGGCGACGACAAGATGCTGGCCCAGAACAGCCAGATCAAATACACGCAAAGCGCCGTTGTTCTTGAAGAACTCATCAGCAAATTCCTGTACAGTTCCGCCAGCAAGGAAGGTACGGCCAAGGACAGCACGACCCATAAAGAGGGTTCGGGCAGCGGCGAACCGGCAAAGCCCTAGAATACAAAATGTAAATTAAAAATCAAAAGCACATTCATGAATACTTCACACACCCCTACCTCCGCTCCCGCGCGGCGTTTCGCGCGCCTGGCCCCTGTACTGGCCATCGCAGCCATTGCGGCGGGCTGCGCCAGCGTACCTCACCCCAACCCCAACGACCCGTGGGAAAGCTACAACCGCGGCATGTACAAGTTCAACGATACGGTCGACAAGGCGCTGATCAAGCCCGTCGCTTCGGGCTACGCGGCGCTCACGCCCAAGCCCGTGCAAACCTGCGTGCACAATATCTTCAATAACGTCTGGGACGTCTGGTCGGCCTTCAACAGCTTCATCCAGGGCCGCGGGCACGATTTTGTGAATACTCTCGGGCGTGTGCTGTTCAACTCGACCATGGGCCTGGGTGGATGTATCGACGTGGCCTCCATGAACGGCTCGAAACGCATCGAAAACGATTTCGGGGTAACGCTGGGCGTATGGGGGCTCAAACCCGGCCCTTATCTGGTGCTGCCTCTGCTCGGACCCAGCTCGGTGCGCGACGGCGTGGGCAGGGCGGGCGACGTGTTCGGCGGCGCGGCAACCTACCTGTCGATCGGTGCCATCGACAACATTCCGTTACGAAATTCACTTGTTGGCATGGCATTTATCGA
This sequence comes from Paralcaligenes ginsengisoli, assembly GCF_054781135.1. NCBI lineage: Bacteria > Pseudomonadati > Pseudomonadota > Betaproteobacteria > Burkholderiales > Alcaligenaceae > Paralcaligenes > Paralcaligenes ginsengisoli. The sequence goes on along the minus strand of NZ_BAAGUZ010000039.1, from coordinate 36,375 downwards.
CACACGCGCTAATCTTCTGGATACCGACAAGCTGGTCGACTCGGTGGCTCTTGATCGCTACAGCTTCATACGCGACGCCTATCTGCAACGCCGCAAGGCGATGGTGCAAGGGCACAAGGTTCGAATGAACAAAGATAATCTGCCGAACTATTCCGATGACAACCTGCCTAATTACTCCGACGACGAAGCGCAACCCGCGACGCCGCCCGTAAAACCCGTCAACAAAACGGGGCAGTAACCAGGAGCCTTTATGCGTTTCAAACCATTTTCATTCTCCGCTCTGCAGCGCCTGTTCGCCATGACCCTGCTGGGTGCCGGGCTATGCGCCGCGGCGCACGCCAAAGAGGCGGTCGACCCCAACGGCGCCCCTCCGGCCTTCGTTCAGGCGGTCGGCAATAACGCGCTGGATGCCATCAAGCAATCGGCCGAGGCGAAACAGGGCAATCTTGCGAAGATCAACGAGCTCGTCAACGAATACGTACTGCCCTACGTCGATCTCGAAAAAACCACGCGGCTGGCGGCCGGACGCTACTGGCGCCAGGCCACACCCCAGCAACAGCAAAACCTGGTACAGGCTTTCAAGGGAACCCTGATCCGCACCTACAGCGGCGCACTCACCAAAGTCGACCAGAATTCAACTCTTACGATCGCGCCGTTCCGCGGCGACCCCAAGGCCGACGACGTGGTGGTGCGTTCGACGCTCACGCAGGGCAATGCGCCGTCTGTGGCCATCGACTACAGGCTTGAAAAGTCCCCTCAGGGCTGGAAAATCTACGACCTCAATGTCGAAGGAATCTGGCTCATCCAGAACTACCGCAACCAGTTTGCCGGCGAGATCGCGCAGAACGGCATCGATGGCCTGATCCAGGCATTGAACCAGCGTAACAAGTAGGCAAGTCGCCCGAGGCGGTGTTCCCCTATAATACTTAGCTTGGCTTCATCCCGAGCCAGGCTTTTCTATTATTATGCCCGCCCTCACTCTAGATCACATATCAAAAACTTATCCACCCCGCTCGAGCGGCTGGAAAAAATGGTTTTCCTCAACCCCTGCGGCAAAAGGCTTTCGGGCACTTGACGATGTCAGCCTAAGCGTCGAATACGGCGAATTCTTCGGCTTGCTTGGCCCCAATGGCGCCGGCAAAACCACGCTTATCTCGATTCTGGCCGGACTGGCGCGCGCCACTTCGGGCACAGCCAGCATTTGCGGCCACGACGTGGTGACCGACTATAAACAAACCCGGCGTTCGCTGGGCGTCGTGCCCCAGGAGATCGTCTACGACCCGTTCTTTACCGTGCGTGAAACCCTGCGCATACAGTCCGGCTACTTCGGCCTGCGCAACAACGACGACTGGATCGACGAAATTCTCAGCAACCTGGGTCTGACCGATAAGGCCGACTCCAATATGCGCGCGCTGTCGGGAGGCATGAAGCGCCGCGTTCTGGTGGCGCAAGCCCTGGTCCACCGTCCGCCGGTCATTATTCTGGACGAACCCACGGCGGGCGTCGATGTCGACCTGCGCCGCACGCTGTGGGAATTCATCTCGCGCCTGAACAAGGCCGGACACACCATTTTGCTGACTACGCACTATCTTGAAGAAGCCGAAGCGCTGTGCGGGCGCATCGCCATGCTTAAGCACGGGCGCGTTGTCGCGCTCGACACCACGCAGGCCCTGCTGGCACGTGTGGGCGGCACCGACCTCGAAGACGCTTTTGTGCGCATCATGCACGACGATACGCTGGGCGTGGCGGCATGAGCGTACCTGTTATCGCACCGCGCACCGATATGGGCTCAGGGTTCCCGACCCTGCTGCGCAAGGAATTATCGCGTTTCTGGAAAGTCAGCTTCCAGACGATTGCGGCGCCGGTCCTGACGGCGCTGCTGTACCTGCTTGTGTTTGCCCATGTCCTGGAAGGCCGGGTCCAGGTGTACGGCACCGTGCCCTATACCGCCTTCCTGATTCCCGGCCTCATGATGATGAGCATGCTGCAAAACGCCTTTGCCAATCCCTCGTCATCGCTGATACAAAGCCGCATTACCGGCAATCTGGTGTTCATACTGCTGCCGCCCCTGTCGCACCGCGAAATCTTCAGCGCCTACCTGATCGCATCCATTGTGCGCGGCTTGTGCGTGGGAACCTGTGTCTGGCTGGTAGCCCTGTTTTTCATACCGCTGCCCCCCGCCAATGTGCTGTGGCTGCTGGTCTTTGCAATTCTGTCCTGCGGCATCATGGCCACGCTCGGGCTGATCGCCGGATTGTGGTCCGAAAAATTCGACCAGCTCGCCGCCTTCCAGAACTTCCTGATCATGCCCGCCACCTTCCTGTCGGGTGTGTTCTACTCTATACACAGCCTGCCCAGCTTCTGGCAGGCCGTATCGCGCTGGAACCCCATTTTCTATACCATAGACGGCTTTCGCTACGGTTTCTTTGCGGTCTCCGATGTCTCGCCGTGGCACAGCCTGGCGGTCGTCAGCTGCGTATTCGCCATCCTTTGCTTCTGTACCCTACGCCTGTTAGCCAGCGGCTATAAACTCCGGAATTGATCATGCTGCCTACCCCTGAACAAATACGCCAATACATTGCCGACGGCCTCGCCTGCGAACACCTTGAAGTCCAGGGCGACGGTTCGCACTTCGAAGCCCTTATCGTCAGCCCGGCCTTCGAAGGCAAGCGGCTGATCGCGCGCCATCAACTGGTTTATGCGGCGCTCGGAGAACGCATGAAAGCCGAAGTCCACGCCCTGTCGATGCGCACCCTCACCCCTGACGAATACAAGGCCAGCCTGAATGGATAAGCTGTCAATCACAGGGGGCAGGCGCCTGGAAGGCGAAGTTACCGTCTCGGGCGCCAAGAACGCCGCCTTGCCGATCCTGTGCGCCAGCCTGCTCAGTTCCGATACCATCGCGCTCAGCAATGTCCCGGCGCTCAACGACATAGGCACCACGCTGCGCCTGCTGGGCCAAATGGGCGTGCGCGCCGAGCGCGGCAACGACGGTACGGTCAGCCTGAGCGCCGCGCAGGTCAGCAGCCTCGAAGCCCCCTACGAACTCGTCAAGACCATGCGCGCCTCCATCCTGGTGCTGGGCCCGCTGGTGGCCCGCTTCGGCGAAGCCAGGGTCAGCTTGCCGGGCGGCTGCGCCATCGGCCAGCGGCCGGTCGACCAGCATATCAAGGGCCTGGCCGCGCTGGGCGCCGACATCAGGATCGAACACGGTTTCGTGATCGCCAAGGCCAAGCGCCTGAAAGGCGCATCCATACGCACCGATATGGTGACTGTCACGGGCACCGAAAACCTGATGATGGCGGCGGTGCTGGCCGAAGGCCAGACCGTGCTGGAAAATGCGGCCCGCGAGCCCGAAATCTCCGATCTGGCCGAACTGCTGATCAAGATGGGTGCGCGCATCCAGGGGCACGGAACCGACCGCATCGTCATCGACGGGGTCGATTCCCTGCACGGCGCCAGCCATCGGGTCGTGGCCGACCGCATCGAGGCCGGCACCTTTTTGTGCGCGGTGGGCGCCACCGGCGGCGAAATCATGTTGCGGCACGCCGCCCCCGACACCATGGGCGCCCTGCTCGACAAACTGCAAGAGGCGGGCCTGCAGATCGAGTGCGGCACCGACTGGATACGTTGCGCCATGCACCGGCGCCCCAAGGCCGTGGGCATACGCACCCGGGAATACCCAGGTTTTCCCACCGACATGCAGGCGCAATTAATGGCCCTGAACTGCATTGCGGACGGCACCGCCGTCATGGTCGAAAACATTTTCGAGAACCGCTTCATGCACGTGCAGGAACTGGGCCGCATGGGTGCCCAGATCGATATCGACGGGCACACCGCCGTCGTGACCGGCATCGATTCGCTGTCGGGCGCCACCGTCATGGCCACCGACCTGCGCGCTTCCGCCAGCCTGGTCATAGCCGGCCTGGCGGCCAAGGGCGACACGACCGTCGAACGCATTTATCACCTTGACCGCGGCTACGAGCGCATGGAACAAAAACTGTGCGCCATCGGCGCCGATATCCGGCGAGTACGCGCCCAGGAGGTGGCATGAGGCTCGCCACCGCTCCGTTGACGCTCGCCTTGTCCAAGGGGCGCATTTTCGACGAAACCATGCCGCTGCTGGCGGCGGCCAATGTTCATGTCACCGAAAACCCCGAATCGTCACGCAAGCTGATCCTGCCCACCAGCGACCCGGGGCTGCGGCTGATTATCGTGCGCGCCTCCGACGTACCCACTTATGTGCAGTATGGGGCCGCCGATTTCGGCATTGCCGGCAAGGATGTGCTGTTCGAGCACGCCGCGCTGCACCCGGGCGGGCTGTACCAGCCCATCGACCTGAATATCGCCAAATGCCGCCTGTGCGTCGCCGTACGCCAGGGTTTCGATTACGAAGCCGCCGTGCGCCAGGGCTCGCGCCTGCGGGTCGCCACCAAATATGTGCAGGCGGCGCGCGAACACTTCGCCGGCAAAGGCGTCTATATCGACCTGATCAAGCTGTACGGCTCGATGGAACTGGCGCCCCTGGTCGGCCTGGCCGATGCCATCGTCGACCTGGTATCGACCGGCGGCACGCTCAAGGCCAACCATCTGGTGGCTGTGGAAGATATCGTGCCGATTTCCTCGCGCCTTATCGTCAACCAGGCTTCGCTCAAAACCCGGTCAACCGAACTGCAACCCCTGATCGACGCCTTTGCGCGCGCCTCGCAAGCCTGAACGCATTTTTACCCTTATCCGCCTGCCACCGCACCATGTCATTGATCAACCGCCTCAGCACCCGTTCCGACGATTTCCTGGCTACCTTGCGCAAGCTGCTGGCCTTCGATGCCTCGCAAGACGAATCCATCGAACGCACCAGCGCCGACATACTCAAGGACATCCAGGCGCGCGGCGACGATGCCCTGCTTGAATACACCCGGCGCTTCGACCAGGTCGAGGCGGCCAGCGTCGCCGCCCTCGAAATTCCCCGCGGCGAGTGGCTCGCGGCCCTGGAGGCCCTGCCCGGCGAACAGCGCCAGGCCCTTGACGCCGCCGCTTCGCGGGTACGCGGCTATCACGAGCGCCAGCGCAGCGAAACCTGGACTTACACCGAGGCGGACGGCACGGTACTGGGGCAGAAAATCTCTCCGCTGGACCGCGTCGGGCTATACGTTCCGGGCGGCAAGGCGGCCTATCCGTCGTCGGTGCTCATGAATGCCATTCCGGCCAAAGTGGCCGGCGTAGCCGAAGTGATCATGGTCACGCCCACCCCCAAGGGGACGCGCAACCCCATCGTGCTGGCGGCCGCCGCCATCGCCGGAGTCGATCGCGTCTGGACCATAGGCGGCGCCCAGGCTATCGGAGCACTCGCTTACGGCACCGCATCCATTGCCGCGGTCGACAAAATCGTCGGGCCGGGCAACGCCTATGTGGCCGCGGCCAAGCGCCGGGTTTTCGGCACGGTCGGAATCGACATGATCGCCGGTCCCAGCGAAATTCTGGTCATCTGCGATGGCTCGACGCCCGCCGACTGGATTGCCATGGATCTCTTCTCGCAGGCCGAGCACGACGAGCTGGCGCAGGCCATTTTGCTCTGTCCCGATGCCGCCTATCTCGATGAGGTCGAAGCGGCCATTGCGCGCCTGCTGCCGGGCATGCCGCGCGCCGATATCATTCGCGCCAGCCTTGGCCGCCGCGGCGCGCTGATTCTGGTGCGCGACCTGGACGAAGCCTGCGCCATGGCCAACGAGATTGCTCCCGAGCATCTGGAAATCTCGACCGAAGACGCCGGAAAATGGGCTGAAAAGATCCGTCATGCCGGGGCCATTTTCATGGGGCGCTACAGCTCCGAAGCCCTGGGCGACTACTGCGCCGGGCCGAATCACGTGCTGCCCACATCCCGCACAGCGCGTTTTTCCTCGCCGCTGGGGGTGTATGATTTCCAGAAACGCTCCAGCCTGATCCAGGTTTCGCAGGCCGGCGCGCAAACGCTGGGGCGCATCGCCTCCACCCTGGCTCATGGCGAAGGCCTGCAGGCCCACGCCGCCAGCGCCCAGTACCGCATCAAACCGGATTAAGCCGGCGCCAGGCAGCCTGTACACGATTCCTTGAGCAATTACTGTTGCGGCGCTTTTATTGATACCATGCAGGAAAGCGCCGTTATCACCACAGCCCAACCGAGATAATTCAGTCCTGACCATGCGTACCGCCGACATCACCCGAAACACCAACGAAACGCGCATCCGCGTAGCCATCAATCTTGATGGCACCGGCCGCCAATCGATCAATACCGGCGTTCCTTTCCTGGACCACATGCTGGACCAAATCGCGCGCCACGGCCTGATCGACCTCGATATCCAGTGCGACGGCGATACTCACATCGACGATCACCATACGGTCGAAGACGTCGGCATCACCCTGGGGCAGGCCTTTGCCGCCGCGGTGGGCAACAAGGCCGGCCTGCGCCGCTACGGCCACTCGTACGTGCCGCTCGACGAAGCCCTGTCGCGCGTGGTGGTCGATTTCTCGGGACGCCCGGGGCTGGAATACCACATCCCGTTTACCCGCTCGCACGTGGGCCAGTTCGATGTCGATCTCACTCGTGAATTCTTCCAGGGGTTTGTCAATCACGCCCTGGTCACCTTGCACATCGATAATCTGCGCGGCACCAATTCGCATCATCAGTGCGAAACCGTCTTCAAGGCCTTCGGCCGCGCCCTGCGCATGGCAACGGAACTCGATCCGCGCAGCACAGGAGTCGTTCCGTCAACCAAAGGCGTACTCTAACCCCCGACGACCACCGACCGACCGTGAATACCATCGCCATTGTTGACTACGGCATGGGCAATTTTCATTCAGTTGCCCGTGCCCTGCGCGCCGCCGCCCCCGAGGCCGATATCAAAATTTGCAGCACCGCCCAGGAGCTCGACCAAGCCTCGCGGGTCGTATTCCCCGGCCAGGGAGCCATGCCCGATTGCATGCGCACCCTGAACGAATCGGGCCTGCGCGAGGCCGTTGTCCGCGCGGCCCGCAACAAGCCCCTGCTGGGGGTTTGTGTGGGCGAGCAAATGCTGTTCTCCCATAGCGAAGAAGGCAATACGCCATGCCTGGATATCTTTCCCGGCAAGGTCAGGCGGTTTGACGGCCCGCAGTATGCCGCGGCAGGCCAGGCCGCGGCCAGCCAGGAACTGTTGAAAGTGCCGCACATGGGCTGGAACCGTGTCAGCCAGACACGGCCGCATGTACTATGGGACGGCATTGCCGACAATACGTTTTTTTATTTCGTGCACAGTTATTACGCCGAACCCGCCGATCACGCTCTGGCTGTCGGGGAAACCCATTACGGAGTAAGCTTTACCTGTGCGATTGCAGCAGCTAATATTTTTGCCGTACAGTTTCACCCAGAAAAAAGCGCCGACGACGGTTTGCGCCTGTATCGCAACTTCGTTACCTGGAACCCTTAGGGTTCAATCCGAGCTGTCATTTTTTTACCAACTGCTTTTACCGACTATCGATTATGCTTCTCATCCCCGCCATCGACCTCAAAGACGGGCGTTGTGTACGCCTTCGCCAAGGAGACCTTGACGACGCAACCGTCTTTTCCGACGACCCTGCCGCCATGGGCACGCAGTGGCTCAACCAGGGCGCCCGGCGACTGCATCTGGTCGACCTGAACGGCGCCGTTGCCGGCAAGCCCAAAAACGAAGCCGCCATCAAGTCGATCATCCGCGCGGTGGGCGACGAAATTCCGGTGCAGATCGGCGGCGGAATCCGCGATCTCAACACCATCGAACGCTACCTCGACAGCGGTATCGCCTATGTCATCATCGGCACGGCGGCGGTCAAGGATCCCGGCTTTCTGCGCGATGCCTGCAGCGCTTTCCCCGGCAATATCATCGTTGGCCTCGACGCGCGCGACGGCAAAGTGGCCACCGACGGCTGGAGCAAGCTCACGCGCCACGACGTACTCGATCTTGCCCGCAAATTCGAAGACTACGGCTGCGAAGCCATTGTCTACACCGACATCGGCCGCGACGGCATGCTCTCGGGCGTCAACATCGAAGCCACGGTCAAACTGGCGCAGCACGTCAAAATCCCGATAATCGCCTCGGGCGGGGTCACCGACCTGAAAGACATCGAAGCGCTTTGCGCCGTCGAAAGCGAGGGCGTCGAAGGGGCCATCCTGGGGCGCAGCCTATACGAAGGCACGCTCGATTTCGATGCGGCGCAAACCCTGGCCGACGAACTCGGCGCATCATGAACGCGCCCCGGGCTGCACTCGCCGACGACTCTCTGACGCGGCGCATCATCCCCTGCCTGGACGTCACTGCCGGGCGAGTGGTCAAAGGGGTGAATTTCGTCGACCTGATCGACGCGGGCGACCCTGTCGAAATCGCGCAGCGCTATAACGAGCAGGGCGCCGACGAACTGACATTTCTCGATATCACCGCCACCAGCGACAACCGCGACCTGATCCTGCCCATTATCGAAGCCGTTGCGGCCCAGGTATTCATTCCCCTGACGGTCGGCGGAGGGGTGCGCCAGGTGGCCGATATCCAGCGCCTGCTCAATGCCGGCGCCGACAAGGTTTCGATCAACAGCGCGGCCATCAGCAACCCCGAACTCGTCAGGGCCGCCGCCGATTATCACGGCTCGCAATGCATAGTGGTCGCCATCGACGCCCGCCGCAGCTCGGCGCCGGGCGCGGCGCCCAAATGGGAAATCTTCACGCACGGGGGCCGCAAAGCCACCGGCATCGATGCCGTCGAATGGGCCCGCAAAATGGCCGATTACGGCGCTGGCGAAATCCTGCTTACCAGCATGGACCGCGACGGAACCAAATCGGGCTTCGATCTCGAACTGACCCGGGCCGTGTCCGACGCGGTGCCGGTCCCGGTCATCGCCTCGGGCGGGGTGGGCAATCTGCAGCACCTGGCCGATGGCGTAACCACCGGCCGCGCCAGCGCCGTCCTGGCAGCCAGCATCTTCCATTACGGGCAGCACACCGTCAGGCAGGCCAAGGAATTCATGGCGGATCAAGGTATTAAGGTACGATTACCCCTATGATTCAAAATACCGACTGGCTTTCCGCCGTGACGTTCGACGCCAACGGCCTGCTTCCCGCCATCGCTCAAGATGCCACCACCGGCACCATACTGATGGTCGCCTGGATGAACGCCGAATCGCTTGCCGAAACCGCCGCCACCCGGCGCGCCGTTTACTGGTCGCGCTCGCGCGGTCGCCTGTGGCGCAAGGGTGAAGAATCGGGCAATGTGCAAATCGTGCGCGAAATCCGGCTGGACTGCGATGGCGACGTCATTTTGCTCAAAGTGGAACAACAGGGGGGCATTGCCTGTCATACTGGCAGAGAAAGCTGTTTTTTTCGACGCCTCGACGGCGATGCCGCCGACGCCGTCTGGACCACCACCGACCCGGTACTGAAAGACCCCGAGCTGATTTACAAATGACCGCACCCGATTTCGCCCACGCCGACATCCTGTCCCGCCTGGCCGACACCCTCGAATCGCGCCTGCCCAAAAACGGCGGCGATCCGGCTACCTCGTACTCGGCCAAGCTGCTGGCGCGCGGCCCCGATGCGTTCCTGAAGAAAATCGGCGAAGAAGCCACCGAACTCGTCATGGCCGCGAAAGACAACGCACCCGACCGCGTGGTGTGCGAAACCGCCGACTTGTGGTTTCACACGCTGGTGGCGCTGGCGCATTACAATCTGCGCCCCGAAGATGTGCTGCGCGAACTGGCGCGCCGCGAAGGGGTATCCGGCCTGGTCGAGAAAGCCAATCGGCCCGAGCCTCACTAAAGAGCAAACCACAATGAGCGACAACTGTCTGTTTTGTAAAATCGCCAAGGGTGAAATTCCATCCAAAAAGGCCTACGAAGACGAAGATTTGTTTGTTTTTCACGATATTCAGCCGGCGGCTCCCGTACACTTGCTACTTATCCCGAAACGCCATATTGTTTCAATGCAGGAGATTCAACCCGACGACGCGGCGTGGTTGGGTAGAATGATGACCCTGGTACCCCGGCTTGCGCTCGATCATGGCTGCCGGCCCGGACCCGAAGGCGGTTTTCGGCTGCTCGCCAATAGCGGCATCGATGGCGGGCAAGAAGTCGCCCATTTGCATTTTCATATCATCGGGGGCCCTCGCCCCTGGAATAAAAGAGTGGCACCTGCCGCATAACCGGAGAGCACCATCATGGGTAGTTTTAGTATTTGGCACTGGCTGATCGTTCTGGTCATCATTGCCCTGATTTTCGGCACCAAAAAGCTGCGCAATGTCGGCGAAGACCTGGGCAATGCAGTCAAGGGATTCAAAAAAGGCATGAACGATGCCAACGATGAAACCAAACCTGCCGAAGGCGCCATCCCGCAGCAAGTCAAGGCCGGCGAAACCATCGACGTGCAGGTAAAAGAGAAATCCGACGCCTGAGGCCGGCCAATTGTTTTTGCCGGTGTACCCCGTCTTTTTTTAAGCGATCTGCCTATCCATGTTCGACGTCAGCTTTAGTGAGCTCATTGTGATCGGCGCCGTCGCGCTCGTCGTGATCGGTCCCGAACGCCTGCCCAAAGTGGCCCGCACCGTCGGCCATCTCGTTGGCCGCGCCCAACGCTACGTCAACGACGTCAAGGGCGATATCCAGCGCGAAATGGACCTCGGCGACCTGAGCAGCCTGAAAGACCAGATGGAAGACGCGGCCCGGTCGGTAAAGACGTCGCTGGAGGAAACCAGCAAGAGCCTGCAAGCGCCTTTGCAAGAGGCTAAAGACGCCCTTGCCGACGCATCGAAATCCCTGCACGAGGCCGCTCATGCGGAGGCCTCCGAGCCGGCAGTACTCGAACCGGCGGTACCCGATACCCAGAAAAGCCTGCCCGGCTTCGCCGAAGCCAGCGCACTGGTCGAAGAAACCCATCCCAAACCACCTACCGGGACGCCACAGTGACACAGGACGCCCCTCAAGAAGACTCCTTCATCTCGCACCTCATCGAGCTGCGTACGCGGCTGATGCGCGCGGCCTTTGCCGTGCTGATCATTTTCGTGGTGCTGTTCATTTATCCGGGCGCCTCGAAAATCTACGACATCCTGGCCCAGCCCATGCTGGCCACGCTGCCCGAAGGCACCCGCATGATCGCCACCGGGGTGATCACGCCGTTCATGGTGCCGGTCAAGGTAACGATGCTGGCGGCGCTGATCCTGGCCCTGCCCTTCGTGTTGTACCAGGCCTGGGCGTTTGTCGCCCCGGGGCTGTACAAACACGAAAAACGCCTGGCCATGCCGCTCATCATCTCCAGCACGCTGCTGTTCCTGCTGGGCATGGCATTTTGCTATTTCGTGGTTTTCCGCACGGTCTTCCACTTCATTGCCACTTTCGCGCCGCATTCGATTACCCCGGCGCCAGATATCGAAGCCTATCTGAACTTCGTCATGACCATGTTCGTGGCCTTCGGCGTTACCTTCGAGGTGCCCATAGCGGTCATACTACTGGTCAAAACCGGCGTGGTCACGGTGGAAAAGCTACGCTCGATTCGCGGCTACGTCATTGTCGGGGCATTCATCACCGCGGCCGTGGTTACACCGCCCGACGTGCTCAGCCAGTTCATGCTGGCCTTCCCCCTGTGCGTACTGTTCGAGCTGGGCGTATTCGTCGCCAGCATGCTCAAGAAACAGGAAGCCAAGGAACGCGAAGCCGAAAGCAAAGAGATCAGCACGCTCGACGAGTGAATTCGGCGGGCGCATTCGATGCGCGAATTGCGTCGGAGAAACGCCGCCTACGGCTTGGTGATGCGCGGGCGCGTGCCGACCTGAACAGTCTGCTCGATGACTCTGCCGCCACGCAAGATCGTTAATGTGACTTCGTGGCGAGGGGGCAAGGGCGCGATCTGGTTCAAAAAGCCTATGGTGTCGTACACAGGCTGATCGTTGATCTTGAGCACAATGTCGCCCACACGGATGCCGGCCCGGCCGGCCGGGCCGTTTTTAAGTACGCTGGCAATAATCACCCCATCGTCCTGCCGCAGGTTGAAGGCCCTGGCCAGATCGGGAGTGATATCCTGGGGTTCGATGCCCAGCCAGCCGCGCGTCACCGAGCCGGTGGCGATGATCTGTTCCATGATCTTGTGCGCGGCTTCAGCCGGAATGGCAAAACCAATGCCCAGCGAACCGCCGTTCTCGGAATAAATCGCGGTATTGATGCCAACCAGACGACCCATGGTGTCGATCAGGGCACCGCCTGAATTCCCCGGGTTGATTGCCGCATCGGTCTGTATGAAATTCTCGTAAATATTGATCCCGAGACGATTGCGCCCCAAGGCCGACACGATACCCATGGTCGTGGTCTGCCCCACGCCAAACGGATTGCCGATGGCCAGCACGACGTCGCCGACCTGGACATGGCGCTCGCTGTTGAACGTAATGGCGGACAGATTGGGCAAGTCGATCTTCAGGACCGCCAGATCGCTATCGGGATCCGCCCCGACCAGCTTGGCAGCGGCCTGCCGGCCATCGCTCAAGGCCACTTGAATCGAATCGGCCGCTTCGATCACGTGATAATTCGTCAGCACATAGCCGTCGGCGCGCACAATTACGCCCGAACCCAGATTGGTCGTTTTCTTGCGCCGGCTGAACCCAGGCAAATCGCGGAAAAGCCGGTTGAGTTCGGGGTCGTTGGGCAGCGGCACCACAGGCACCCGAATCTTCTTGCTGGTATAAACATTCACAACAGCGGGGGTAGCCAGGGCAACGGCCTTGGCATACGAGACCTCGCCGGCCGCCGAGATTTGCGGCGCCGCGGAGCGACCGCTTGGCGACGAGTGCAGCCAATCGGGACGCAAAGTTGCCACGATGAATAAAATACCGAGGCAGACCGTTACTGTTTGGGCGAATAGCAACCACAATCGACGCATAAGGCAAAAGGCAAAAATGAATCAGGTTTCCACGCAGGAGCTCACTCACTGGCTCGATACTACCTTGCAAGCCTGGCGCTTCAAGGACTACTGTCCGAACGGACTCCAGGTCGAAGGCAAAGGCGCAATTACCTACATTATCACCGGAGTTACGGCCTCTCAGGCGCTCATCGAGCTTGCCGTCGCGAAAAAGGCCGATGCGGTACTGGTTCATCACGGCTGGTTCTGGAAAAACGAAGACCCCTGCATCCGCGGACCGAAACGCGCCCGGCTTGCCCTGGCCTTGCGGCACGAGCTCAATCTATGGGCCTATCATCTGCCGCTCGATGCCCACCCTGTGTTGGGCAACAACGCGCAATTGGGGCGTGTGCTGGGTTTCGAGCCCGAGCACGATGAATCCGGCCAGCCCCTTACCTGCGGCCCCGACGGACTGGTCTGGCTGGGCCGCCCGACCCGCGCGAAAACACTGGGTGCGCTGGGCGATGAAATTTACGAAGCTTTACAGCGCCAGCCCCTGGTTGTTGGTAATCCACAACAAAATATTGAACGCGTCGCCTGGTGCACCGGGGGAGCGCAAAGCATGATCGAGGCCGCCACCGCCGCCGGCGCACAAGCGTACGTCACGGGTGAAGCTTCGGAACAAACCTTTCACTGGGCGCAAGAAACCGGCACAGGATTCATTGCAGCCGGCCATCACGCCACCGAGCGCTACGGCATACAGGCGCTTGGCCAGGCCGTGGCCGCGCAGTTCGGCATACGGGTGGAATTTATCGACCTGGACAACCCGATATAAAAACCAAGGCCACGCGAATCGGCGTGGCCTTGGTTCAAGAGAATGCTAAAGAACGTGAAGCGGGCAATTATTTTTTAAGCAGGTCGCGGATTTCCTGCAGCAGCACGATGTCTGCCGGAGTCGGCGCAGGAGCGGCCGCCTCTTCTTTCATGATCTTGGTGCGGGCTGTATTGGCCGCCTTCACCAGACAAAACACCACAAAAGCCAACAAGATGAAATTGATCAGGATGGTCAGGAAGTTGCCCCATGCCAGTACGACCGCGCCAGCCTTGGTCAAATCGGCGTAGGTATGCGGGCCCGCATAATTCGCGGGCTGAGACAGTACCCAGAATAGATTGGTAAAATCAACTTTGCCGCCAAAGATGAAGCTGATGATCGGCATGATGACGTCTTTCACCAGAGAGTCGATAATCTTCCCAAAAGCCGCGCCAATGATGACACCAACGGCCAGGTCGATCATGTTTCCCTTAACGGCGAATTCTCGAAACTCTCCCAGAAAACCTTTTGCTTTGCTCATGTGTTCATCCTTTAGTAATTCACCCGACAACGGGCTAACGCTATAATACGCGGTTGCTAAGCTTTTACATATGCCAAAACAGTGAATGGTAATGCCCGGACGGGCATGAATAAGGATACAAGAATGAGTCAGGATAAGACACAGCTCGATGATGCCGGTGCGGTTGATCCCAACCTTCCACCCGATCCCTCGCGCCGTTTCTGGGTCGCCTCTGCCTGTGCAGTAGGCGGTGTAGCAGGCGTCGCCACCGCAGTTCCCTTTGTCAGTTCTTTTGCTCCGTCCGAAAGAGCAAAAGCGGCCGGCGCCCCAGTTGAAGTCGACATTTCCAAAATCGCCCCCGGTGAAATGCACACCGTTGCATGGCGCGGCAAGCCTGTATGGATACTGCACCGCACCCCCGAGCAACTCAAAGATTTGCCGAAAAACGATCCTGAGCTGGCCGATCCCAATTCCGATCGCCCGGGCTTCACACCCCCATTCGCCAAAAACGAATATCGCTCGCGCAAACCCGAATACCTGGTTTGCGTGGGCATTTGCACCCACTTGGGCTGCTCACCCACGCCGCACTTCGACGTGGGCGCCCAGCCCGGCTTGCCCGCCAGCTGGGAAGGCGGCTTTCTGTGCCCTTGCCATGGCTCTACTTACGACCTGGCCGGGCGGGTATTCAAAAACATGCCCGCTCCCGACAATCTCGAAGTACCGCCTTATGCATTTTCGGCCGACGGCAAGATGGTTACCATCGGCGTCGACGAAGACAACAAGGCTTAAGGGCTTCCATACCGGAAGCCCCTGCTTCACATGATTTTGAATCAACACGCCTCGTAAGATAGAAAAAGGAGCCGTTTCATGGCTGGCGAGAAAACCGTCGATACGACAGGGTTTTTAGGTTGGATAGATAAGCGCTTCCCGCTTACCTCCCTCTTCAAAGAACACATGTCGGAATATTACGCACCGAAAAATTTCAATTTTTGGTATTTCTTTGGCTCATTGGCACTGCTGGTGCTGGTGATCCAGATCGTGACCGGCATATTCCTGGTCATGAACTACAAGCCCGATGCCGCGATGGCGTTCGCCTCGGTCGAATACATCATGCGCGAAGTCCCCTGGGGCTGGCTGATTCGCTACATGCACTCCACCGGCGCCTCGATGTTCTTCGTGGTCGTGTACCTGCACATGTTGCGCGGCTTGTTCTACGGCTCGTATCGCAAGCCCCGCGAACTCGTCTGGATTTTCGGCGTAGCGATATTCCTCTGTCTCATGGGCGAAGCCTTTTTCGGCTATCTCCTGCCCTGGGGCCAGATGTCGTACTGGGGTGCGCAGGTTATCGTCAACCTGTTCTCGGCCATTCCTTTCATCGGACCTGAACTCTCCCTGTGGATTCGCGGCGACTATGTGGTTTCGGATGCAACGCTCAACCGCTTCTTTGCCTTCCACGTGATTGCGATTCCGCTGGTGCTCATCGGACTGGTGGTGGCTCACGTCATCGCTTTGCACGAAGTCGGCTCCAACAATCCGGATGGCGTCGAAATCAAGCAAGGCCCCAAAGACGCTCAGGGCCACCCGCTGGACGGCATTCCTTTCCACCCCTACTACTCGGTCCATGACATCATGGGTGTGGCGGGCTTCCTCATGATCTTTGCCGCGATTATTTTCTTCGGCCCGGAAATGGGCGGCTTCTTCCTCGAGTACAACAACTTCATTCCCGCCGACTCGCTGAAAACACCGCCGCACATCGCTCCGGTCTGGTACTTCACGCCGTTCTACACGATGCTGCGCGCCACCACCAGCGACTTTACCTGGGTGCTGTCGGCCGGCGCCCTCATCGCCGCCATTGCCCTCTTCTTCAAAGGCAAGCTGTCGGGCGCCTGGCGGATTATCGTGCCGGTCATCCTCATTATCGTCGCAATCCTCATGAAAACCCTGGACGCCAAATTCTGGGGTGTTGTAAGCATGGGCGGCTCGGTAGTCATCCTGTTCTTCCTGCCCTGGCTCGACCACAGCCCGGTCAAGTCGATACGCTATCGTCCAACGTGGCATAAATTCCTGTACGCGATCTTCATTCTGGCCTTCCTGGTGCTGGGTTTCCTGGGCACTCAACCGCCCAACCCCACGTACAACCTGATCAGTCAAATCGGAACCGTGATCTACATGGGCTTCTTCCTCCTGATGCCAGTCTGGAGCCGCCTGGGTACATTCAAACCCGTTCCCGACCGAGTCACGTTTCACGCTCACTAAGGCCTAATACCGTACGGAATGATCATGATTAAAAAGCTGCTTGGTGCCATTGCGATATCCCTCACCTTCACGGCCGCCTTCGCGTCCGAAGGTGGGTATCCGCTAGACCGCGCACCCGATCGAATCAACGACCTGGCTTCGCTCCAAAACGGGGCCAAGCTGTTCGTCAACTACTGCCTGAACTGTCATAGCGCCAATTCCATGCGCTATAACAAGCTGACCGATATCGGTCTTACCGATGCGGAAATCAAAAAGAACCTCTTGTTTACCGGCACCAAAGTCGGCGACCTGATGCAGGTCGCCATGACGCCGGCCGACGGCAAGAAGTGGTTTGGCGCTTCGCCCCCCGACCTGTCGGTGATCGCGCGCGCCAAATCGCAGAACCTGGGGCACTCGGGCGTCGATTACATCTACACCTACCTGCGCAGCTTCTACCGCGACACCTCCATGCATACGGGCTGGAACAATCTCGTATTCCCAAGCGTGGCCATGCCCAACGTGCTATGGCAGTTGCAAGGCCCGCGCACGCTGACCCGCGTTTCCATCCACGAAGTCGAACAGGCCGATGGCACAGCCAAATGGGAACAGACCACCAGCAAGTACGACGATCAGGGTTTCTCCGAAATCAAGACCGTGGCTCTCAGCAACTATCACGGCCCGGAAGTCTCCAAAGACACTTTCGCATCCGCCGACCCGTCCAAAGTGGCTGCCTACGACAACAATGTTGCCGACATCAGCAATTTCCTGGGCTGGATGGCCGAGCCGTCCCAGTTGTTCCGCAAAAAACTGGGGGTCTGGGTCCTGATTTTCCTGGCCTTTTTCCTGTTGGTTGCGTGGCGCCTGAATGCCGCGTTCTGGAAAGACGTCAAGTAGCATTGTTACATCCGGTAGCGCTTAGCTGATCGCTTAAGCTGCCGGTCAAGAAATAGGCGTAACGTAATACGCCTATTTCCCTTTTATGAGCCGAGTTTTTGGCGTGCTCTTGTTTTTACTTCTAAGATGGAACCCACAACATGATGGTGCTCTACTCCGGAACGACTTGCCCCTTTTCTCAACGCTGCCGCTTTGTGCTGTTCGAAAAAGGTATGGACTTCGAAATTCGCGATATCGACCTCTACAACAAGCCTGAAGACATCGCAGTTATGAACCCTTACGGCCAAGTTCCCATCCTGGTCGAGCGCGATCTGGTGTTGTACGAGTCGAGCATCATCAACGAATACATCGACGAGCGCTTCCCGCATCCGCAACTCATGCCGGCGGATCCCGTCATGCGGGCCCGCACGCGCCTATTCTTGTACAACTTCGAGAAAGAGCTGTTCGTACACGTTTCCACGCTCGAGAATCGCGCACAAACCGACAGCAAGGTACTCGACAATGCGCGTCACAACATCCGCGATCGCCTGGCGCAACTTGCCCCCATGCTGCTGAAAAACAAGTACATGCTGGGCGAAGAGTTTTCCATGCTCGACGTGGCCGTCGCCCCCTTGCTCTGGCGCCTGGATCACTACGGGATCGAGCTGCCTAAAAACGCGGCCCCGATCCAGAAATACGCCGAGCGCATTTTCTCGCGCCCGGCCTATATCGAAGCGTTGACTCCGTCCGAAAAAGTTATGCGCCGCTAAATCCATGCCTGAAACTTCGACAAAACCCTATCTGATCCGCGCCTTGCACGAGTGGTGTACCGATAACGGCTATACCCCTCATATTGTTGTAACGGTCGATGCCAACACGGTTGTGCCACGAGCACATATCCACGACGGCCAGATTACCCTGAACATCGGCACGCTGGCCACCAACCGGCTTACCCTGGGCAATGAGTTTATCGAGTTTCAAGCCCGTTTCAGCGGCGTCACCGAGCACATTTTCGTGCCGGTAGCCGCGGTATCGGCCATTTATGCCCGGGAAACCGGCGCCGGCATGGGTTTCGATGTAGAGCCATCCCAACCTCATTCCGGCGACAGCGGCGCCGACGGCGATACCGCCAAACCGGCTGCCGACGCCCCCCCCGATTCGCCCGATGACGATCCCAAGCGCCCGCGTCTTACTGTCGTCAAGTAGCGCTTGCTGATGGTGTTGTCCCCTGATTATGCGAACTTATGAACTTAATGAAACGTTGAAGCTCTCCCTGATGATTCGTCCGACAAGATGGCAATCATCAATAGAAAAGGTAAGTGGAATACGCATGTCAAACAGACTGTGAAGCACTTGGTCTGTCTGTGGCAGGGTTTGCGTGTCTAGATAACGCCAACTTGAGTAATGACTGGTATAGCCACGAGGCTCCGCGGCACCAAACCACTTAAGCTCAACGCCACGCTTCTTGCATGTCACAAGCAAGACATTGGCCTGTGATGTACTGATGCCGGGGACAAGAAATTGTATTGAGCTGCCGACGAACTGCTCTTCGGGCGGCCGCAGCGGCATTTTCAGACCGTCCACCCCGTCCAACTCGGATGCGACGGCGTGATAGCGCTCATTCCAGCGCGAAACGCGGTCACCCAAACAGGATAGTTGAGGCAACAATATGGCTGCACGCAGGTTATCCATGCGGCCGGAACAGTTTGGCGTATCGAGCCGTATATCGGTGTACACATGAGGCGCCGGCCCCGCTGTATGCTGATCGTAGAACATATAGGAACCAGACAGAATTACCGCTCGCGCCATCAGGCCGGAGTCATTGCTGGTCAGGAAGCCACCCTCTCCCGAATTGATATGTTTATACGTTTGGGTGCTGAAACAGGCTGCAACCCCGAAAGTTCCGCTGCTACGCCCCGCCCAGGCGGCTCCCATTGTGTGGGCACAATCCTCGATCAACGACGCACCATGCCTGTCAAGAATGGCCAACAAGGCGTCCATATCGACAATATGGCCGCGCATATGAGAGATCAGCACAAGCCGGGAGGAGGTATCACCCAGCTTTCGCTCCAGATCGTCCAGGTCGAGCACGAGCTGGTCTGTCGTCTCCACTAAAATCGTCTTGCCCCCCGCCGCATGGATGGCGCCAGGAACAGGCGACAGCGTTAACGCATTGGTCAGCACAGACTCGCCCGCCTGCAGTCCAAAGGCCCGCAATGCCGTCACCATTGCGTAGCCACCCGAAGCGCATGCCAGGCAGTAGTCCACTCCGAGATAATTCGCGAATTGGTTTTCGAGAGTCACCACTTCGGAGGTTTCGCCTTGATTCACGTTATAGCGATGCAAGCGCCCGCCACGCATTATCTCAATGGCACGCTCAATGCCGATTTCCGGCACTGGTTCTTGCTGGGTAAAAGACTTTTCAAAGTTTTCCACGGCTATCTCCCGCGCTTGATGCGTAGTTCCTTTGCTCGTAGACGTCGAAATCCCAGCACGTGTCGGGGTAATACTTGCGCAACCGCCAATCACACGCCCGCGCATGACCCTCCATACCCTCGGCACGAGAAATCCGCGAGCCTACGGCACTGAACACCTTATTGGCCTGGGGCGAGAGCTCTTGATAGGTAAGAACTTTTAGAAACTTTTGTACATTCAGGCCGCCACTGTAACGACCGGCGCCCTTGGTAGGAAGAATATGATTGGTACCCGAACATTTGTCTCCGTGACTAACGGTGCTTCCTTCGCCAAGAAACAAGGATCCATAGTTGCTGAGATTGTCGCGCCACCAAGACGGATCTTCGGCAAGAACCTGCACATGCTCGGGAGAATATTGATCACTGATCTTCACCACCTCATCGCGTGATTCACACAATATGATCACGCCATGATCGCGCCATGCGGCAATGACCACATCCGCATTGGGCATGTCGGCGGCCACCTGGGGCATTAGTTCAGCGACCGCGTGGCCCAGGCGCTCGGACGTGGTAAAAAGCCAGACCGGAGAATTCGGGCCGTGCTCGGCCTGGGACACCAGATCGACGGCAATGGTCATCGGATCGGCGCTTCCGTCGGCAATAATCGCCGACTCTGTCGGACCGGCGAAAACATCGATGCCTACCTGTCCAAACAGAATACGTTTGGCTTCCGCCACATAGGCATTACCGGGGCCCACGATAATATCGGCCTGCGGGCAACCAAACAGCCCGTAAGCCATGGTGGCGACGGCCTGTACTCCCCCCATTTCAAGAATAATGTCGGCGCCGGAAAGGTCCATCGCGTAAGCCACCGCGGAGTTTATACTTGGGCCACGCGGAGGCGAGCTCGCGACAATACCCGAAACACCGGCGACCTTGGCAGTAGCAACGCTCATGATGGCTGACGCGGCGTGAGCATAACGCCCTCCGGGGACATAACACCCTGCGGCGGCGATCGAAACCACACGCTGGCCCAACCGTACACCCGGTTCAGTTTCAATCTCGAATTCGGTCAGGCTGTTACGTTGCGCCTGGGCAAACCTGACAACCTGATTATGTGCAAAACAAATATCCTCCCGCAACCCATCGGGCACTTCACTGATAAGTGCTTCACGCTTTGACGCAGAAAGCACAAAATCACCTTCCCAGCCGTCCAACCGTCGCGCATAGTCGATAACCGCTTGTTCACGCCGCTTTTCTATGTCGGCAAGCATCGCCTCTACACGCTCCTGAATCAATTTGTTCTCGGCGCGAACCTGTCCGATTGCTGCGGCCGTCTTGATGTAACGCACATTAGTCTCCAGAATTCTCGATTGAATAGGGCAACCCACGCATCGCCAGATAGTGCGAAAGGCATAGCTATCTTCTTTGACCTGCGTAGACCTATTGACCTGGTGCCGGCTCAGCAATTGCAGACTGGCTGCAGGGATAATTTGAAAATGGTACGTGACTGTGGTTGTTTCTCTTAATACCAGATATGATCTATCCATAAAGCCAGCATTTTTTACCCTCCGCCGACACCGTGAGCCACAAAATGAAGCCGTTGACTCGCACCATCGACATAATGTGGCCGCAGCTATTCCGGCAATTCGAAAAGCAATCCAGCACATTGCAAGGGCAATTGCGCGACATGCTGATGCATGCCGTTATAGAAGGTTTTATTCTTCCAGGCGAAACCCTTCCCTCCAGCCGCCTTCTGGCCCAGACGCTCGGGCTATCTCGTACGACGGTCATGCTGGCGTTGCAGGCACTGGCAGACAAAGGCATTGTTGTAGGCCAGCAACGCAGCGGTTATGTGGTTGCCGAACAACCTCAGGCCGCCCATCTTGGTGCCCGGAAGCAACCTGACGAGGCGATGCCACGAGAAGGCGTCGCTTGGGAACGCCGTTTGCTTATTACCCCATCAACACAACAGAACATAGAAAAGCCGGCCGACTGGCAGCAACAGCCATTTCCCTTTATTTACGGGCAGTTTGACGCCAGCCTGTTTCCGATCCACGATTGGCGCGAGTGCGTACTGGAATCCCTTCAGCCACGCGCCTTACATCTCTGGGCTCCCGATCACCTCGACCGCGACAATGAACCACTCGTCGAACAAATCCAGCGACGCCTGCTTCCCGCACGCGGCATATGGGTCGAGCAAGACGAAATTCTTGTTACCGCAGGGGCTCAGCAAGCCACATTTCTGTTGTCCCAACTACTGATAGGCCCAAATACCAGAATCGGTATTGAAAATCCCGGTTATCCTGACGCACGCAACAATTTTTCGCTCAGATCAAAAAACATCCAGCCTTTGGCCGTAGATAGCGATGGCCTTGTGCCAGACGCCACGCTGTCACACTGCGATTATGTTTACGTCACGCCTAGCCATCAATGCCCGACTACGGTAACCATGTCGCTCGAGAGACGACGCCTGTTACTGTCCTATGCGGCGCGCGATGACTTCATAGTGATCGAGGACGATCACGAAAGTGAGCTTAATTTTTCAGGCCGGCCGACTCCCGCCCTTAAAAGCCTGGACACTGCGCAGCGCGTTATCTATGTCGGCAGCCTCTCAAAGACACTCGCCCATGGTCTGCGGCTAGGCTTTGTCGTGGCGCCGGCAGAACTCATACGCGAGCTTCGATCCCTACGACGTCTAATGATGCGACACGTGCCGACCAATAATCAGCAGTCAGCGGCCAGCTTCATCGCCCACGGCCACCATGAAGCTTTCATGCGTCGGCTTAATATAGCTTACCGGCATCGGGCCGCCGCTTTATATTCGGCCCTGCAAACCTATACGCCGCAACTGTCACAAGTGCCCGCAGAAGGCGGCTCAGCGCTCTGGATCAGCGGGCCGCCAGGGCTGGACACACGAAAGCTCGCGCAGCGCCTCTATGCAAGAGGTGTTGTCGTCGAACCTGGAGACGTCTTCTTCGCCGGCAACGAACAACCGCAAAATCATCTGCGAATCGGCTATTCGTCTATTGCAATAGACCGTATTGAACCGGGGGTAAAGATCATCGCAGAAGAACTCATGCTGAACCCTTAATCGCCAAAAACACGACTTACCAAGGTCATACCTCATTCGAGGAGTCGTAGTGTGAATACGCTGGCCTTATCAATAAAATTCATCTGGACCTACCTGCGCATTTATTGGACTGCTAACGTTGAACAGCCATAAGGAGGCCAATTCATGTTCGACACTATTATCGCAGGCGGTGAAATCATTGACGGCACTGGAGCACCGAGTTTCGTGGCCGACATTGGTATTGCAGGAGACCGCATCATTGCACTGGGTGATTTGAAGCAAGCCAGCGCAGCCAACCGTATCGACGCAAGCGGATTAACCGTGACACCCGGCTTCATCGACATCCACACCCATTCCGATTTCACGCTACTTGCCGACGGACGTGCTGATAGCCAACTCTGCCAAGGCGTCACAACAGAAGTCATCGGACAATGTGGATTTAGCTGTGCGCCGCTCGGCCGACACGCAGGCGGCAGTCAACTGTTCGGTTACGTCGACGTCGGTGTCCCAATTAACTGGCGCTCTTTCGGAGAGTATCTCGAACAGCTCGAAAAGGCGCGTCCTGCCGTCAATGTGGCGGCATTCGTCGGCCATGGTGCAATTCATGGCACCGTTAAAGAAAATGATTCATCGCCTAGCACCGCTGACGAAATAGCCGCCATGCAGCGGCTCACGGAAGAAGCCTTTGACGACGGAGCGTGGGGATTTTCGACGGGTCTCGAATATTGGCCAGGCATTGCGGCCTCGCTCGAAGAGATCACGACACTAACCACCGTCGCGGCCAAACGCAATGGCCTGTACTCCACTCATGTGCGTAACCGTGATGTTTATTACGACCTGGGTTTTTCCGAAGCCATTGCAACGGCACGGCACACTAATGCCAAACTCCAAATCTCGCACATACAACCCAAGTTTGGTGCGCCTGCCATGGCCATGCAGCACACGCTCGAAATGTTATATCGCGCAGAGCGCGAAGGCGTAGACGTTGCTTTTGATATTATCCCGCATGACTGGAACCATACAAGTACGGTGTCGGTACTGCCTATGTGGGCACGCGAAGGCGGTACAACCAAAACCCTCGAACGTCTTAAAAACCCGGCTTTGCGCAAACGCATGAAGGAGAATCCAAACCACATGTGGCGCCTGGTTACGGTAGGACGCTGGAGTGACATTGTATTATTGCATTCGGTAGCGAATGCTGCCCTGATTGGCATGAATTTCTCGGACATCGCTCAACTTCGAGGCGTAGAGCCATTTGATGCAGTGCTGGATCTACTAATGGAAGAAGGAGAGGGTTTGCCGCAAATGATGTGGACTTCCCACAGTTTTAACGACAATGACATTTGCATGTGTATGCGAGAAAACAAGTGCATGGTGATGTCAGATACGTTGGCCCTTTCGCAACGCGGCCCGCTAAAGGGGCTTATCGGATCGCTCAGCGGCTACGGATGGACGGCCCGCTTACTTGGCCACTATGCCCGCGAACGTGGAATTATTTCATTAGTGGAAGCGGTCAATCGTATCACTGTTCGGCCCGCCGAAAGGCTTGGGCTGGCCGATCGAGGGAGGCTTCGAGCGGGAGCATTCGCTGACGTTACCGTCTTCAATCCGGAACTCGTGCACGATGAATCGACCGTGCGAGCGCCTCTCAATTCGCCCAAAGGTTTCGTTCACGTCATGGTTAACGGGCGCTTTGCCGTGCGCGACGGAATGCGAAACGACGTGCAGTCCGGGCGTGTACTGCGTCATTAATCTGAACACGGCAGCACGCAGATTAGGTCTGGATAGATCGTCACTTACCGCTCGCCAACTGCCGGGTTGATACGCCCAGGCAGTTGAGAAGCCTCCGGCATCAGAGGACATCGAGCGATGAAGAAATTTACTGCCCCTTGCCACGACTAGTTAAATCAGCAAATGATTTCAGTTTCGGATTGTTATTGACCAACTTTAAGTATTTATCGGTGATATACGTCTTGGGGTCCGGCAATGGCTCATCCGCACGCAAAGCGCCGACCTCTTTCGAAAAGGAAGCAATTGTATTCATATTGGTATCAACGCGAGACGCTTGCGAGCCGCGCTTGAATAAAGCCAATTGTTGGGAAAGATCAAAAGTGGGGCGACGATCAAACTCTTTATTCATCGCCGCCTCCGAGATGGAGACACCACCCGTTGCGTAGTATTTTTTCATCAAGGCAAGAGCATCCTTCCGGTTGGCCTCCAACCAACGCTGGGCACGCAAATAGACAGCAAGAAAGGCCGCTACTCGTTGCGGATGAGCGTTACCCCACTCTGCCCGTACGACTACGTTGCCAGGAATCAAAACACCGGCATCCTTACCCGAACAGAGCAGCTTAGCACCCGCTTTCTCTTCTACTGTGTACGTATTGGGCGCCCATAGCGCACCAATTTCGACGCTACCTGAACTCATGGCAGATACAATCTGAGCTTGATCCATTGACCGTATGGTGACGTCACCCTTTTTCAGGCCAAACTTCTTTAGACAGTACCGAGCGGCCAGGTCTACCGTAGAGTTTCCGGTCAGATATATCGTCTTACCCTTGATTGACGCGGGATTTTTGATGTAATTATCACTATTTGGACCATGCACGTAGAGTGCGTTGACGGCCGACTGATCTTCGGCGAGCGCGATCGTGTGAAGCCCGAACCGCACGGCACCGAGTACTGCAGGCACCGATCCAACTATGCCCACATCCCACGATCTGCTCGCTGCAATTTGCGGTGCGCCGGCAGGGAAGTTGGTAATTGTTACCTTCAGGCCGACATCCTTCCACCAACCTTTTTCTTCAGCTACTAAAAAGGGTAGGGTACTAAACAAGGCAGGCTGCGAGCCTATACGAACCTCTTGCAATTCTTTAGCTGAAACGCCCAAGGTTGTGAGCATTAGCAACACGGCCACAACCCAATTAATAATCTTATTCATACCATTTCTCCTCGATTTATTTCAAAGACAACTGTAACGATAGAAACTCAACGCGTTGGGGATTAATTAGCTACTGATTCGTTTTGCTCACGCAACAACCGCCAGATCTGCGTTCGCAGATGCACAAATGACTCAAGATCCATTACGTCTTCAATGCGTTCGTACTGTTGCCATCCTTCGGCATCACGAACTGGCTTAATATCGACTATTTCCTGAATTCTTCCTGGACGGCGGGTCATCACAACCACACGGTCGGCCAGATAAACGGCCTCTTCGACGGCATGAGTGATAAACATCACGGTTCGCGGATTGACCCGCCCCACGCGCAGCAGCTCTTCCTGCATCACCGTACGAGTTTGAGCATCGAGCGCCCCAAAGGGTTCGTCCATTAAAAGTACGCTGGGATTGAGCACGTAGGCACGAGCAATTGCCACACGTTGCTGCATGCCACCGGAAAGCTGATGGGGATAGGCAGATTCATAGCCGTCCAAACCCATAAGCCGTATATTGCATTGGATGCGCTCGTCTGCCTCGCTGCGAGCAACACGCAGCGACCGAAGCCCGAACCGAATATTCTCCGAGACGGTCTTCCATGGAAATAGTGCGAACTGCTGGAACACCACTGCACGCTCCGGCCCCGGAGCTTTAACCTCCTTGCCACCCACTGCAACACTCCCCGTACTGGCGAACTCCAGCCCGGCAGCCATGCGCAAACACGTAGTTTTGCCACAGCCAGAGGGTCCGACCACGGCGACAAACTCCTTTTCCTGCACAGAAAAAGTAATGTCATCGAGAGCCAGGAAATCTTTACCTTCCCGACGAAAGCTACGAGAGACATTAGAAAAGACAATATTGCTCATAAATCCATCAGCCTCGCTTATGATTAAGCCAACGCTCAACACCACCCAAACCAAAATCAATAAGCATGCCCACTACACCCGTAGCGATCATGCCCACCATCACAATCGGGGTGTCCAAGGCGGCTTGCGCGCGCACCATCAATAGGCCAATACCACTGTTAGACGCGATCAATTCGGCACCAATCAACGATTGCCAGCCAGCCCCTGCACCAACTCGCAGGCCGGCGATGACAGATGGGAGCGCGGCGGGTAAAAGCACCTCATAGACAATGCGGACGCCTGAAGCACCGTAGACCTGTGCCGCCTCGATATACTTTTGTTCGACAAAGAGGGAGCCTCGATAAGCGTTAATGAGACATGGGGGAAAGGCTCCGGCAAAGATAATCATGGTGGGGCCGCCAATTCCAGCTCCAAACCACAATGCCGCAAAGGGTACCCACGCAATAGGAGCAATAAACCGCAAGCTATCAAACAGGGGCGTCACGATATTGTCCAGCCAACGATACCAGCCCATTAACAGACCCATCGGAACCCCGACAGCCGCGGCCAAGAAGAAGCCACTCATGAATCGTCCAATGCTGGCGGCCAGGTGGTCTTGCAGAGTTAAGCCAGAAAATGGAACCGTTACTAGTTTTAGTCCTTCGTCCAATACATCCCAAGGAAATGGCAAAAATTCACGTGGCGCCAGTTTGGCCCAAGCCGCAAAAACCCATATGCCGAAAAAAAGCAGCATTCCCGTTATTGGAAGCGCAATGGCCTGTGCTTTAGTAAGTCTGCCGTCCATCGTAAAACCTCAGTTGTTTGTACGCCAGGGCATCGAAAGGTGCTCAACATAATCAAATGCTGCGGTGAGCACAAAGCCGACAATCGCTACGGTTACCATACCCACCAGAATCATCGCAGGATAGATATCCAGACTTGCCTGGTAGAGAATTTTGCCTAATCCTAAGGGAGCACCGAGAAGCTCTGCGGCGACAAGAGCCGTAAGACAGACTTGTAGTGACAACCGCACTCCCGTGAAAATGGACGGTAATGCGCCCGGCACAATCACTTCTTTCACAAGAGGCCACCCGCGAATACCGAGCATTTGGCTGGCTTCGATTATGGTTAAGGGAATATTGCGCACGCCTGTAAAACTATTGATAACCGAAGGTACAAACGCAGCAAGCCATAAAATCATGATTTTCGCTGCATCACCCAGCCCGAGCCATACAATGGCTAATGGGATCCAGGCTAATGCAGGAATGGGCCGAATTAGTAGAAAAACGGGGCCCACCAGCGCCTCGGCCTTTCTGCTCCAGCCAATCCATAGCCCTAATGGCACACCTAGAGCCGTCGCAGCAAGAAACCCCAGCAAGATAAGCTTTACACTTTGCAAAATATGCTGGAGCAAAAGCCCTCCGGCATAGCCTTCGCCCAGTGTTAACTGACGCGCCGCCGCAATGAACTGTTCGGGCGTTGGGAAAAGTTGTGGGTTGATAAAGCCATACTTGGAGCCGAAATACCACGAACCAAGCACTGTCAACACGACAACAACACCCACTTGCGCCCGTAGAAACTTATCCCTGGCAATCATGGTTGTTAACGGCAAATGCCGTGACAAGGTGGCGGAGCGTTAATGGCGGCATAGCCATTATTTACAATGACGTTCATGATTTTGTCTCCATATTTTGCTTTTGGGAAATGGTACGTGACTGCCGTTATTTCTCTTAATACCAGTTATGACCTATCCGTAAGACCAGGAATTTCCTGATTAGAGATAACAGCACTTGCCCGGCAGGCGCGCCTGGCACTGGCCTCTTTCTTCTGACCATACACGGACAATTGCGTGTATCGCGTTGCCGCACAGACATTGTCGATTTAACGGCTGGGTCGGCACCCATTGATAAAAAAGTAATTAAGCAACACAAGCGCCCCTTTATATGTATTAAAGGTCTTACTGCATAAGACAGTGATTTATTAACTTTCCTGTCCTGCGCTGTCACGGTTAGAAAACCTGCAAAGCCTTATTCTGCGTGTGTTAGCGGCAAACGCTAAACACAAAAATCTTGTAGAATGTCTGCTTTGCCGGTTTAGCTCAGTTGGTAGAGCAGCGCACTTGTAATGCGAAGGTCAGGAGTTCGACTCTTCTAACCGGCACCAGTAGATTCAAGCACTTACGCCAATCCGCAAGGGTTGGCGTTTTGCTTTTCTTACACCATGTAGCCACTGTGTAGACTTTAACAGTCAATACCAAAACAGCCGCCAAAAAACAGGGCTTAGTATTTCCGCATATTGACTAAAGACTGACTATTTTTGTCCAAGGGCGCCACAGGCGCATACATAGCGCTGACCCGGTTATCAACATCATGCAAATGAGGGGAAGATGCTTTGCCTTACCGCTCAGCAGGAAGATAGGCCCGTACACCCCTAAAAACCGCATCCAAATCATCTTTTGCCATCCGGACACCGTCATAGCAGCGATGACCACCTGAGCGACGATGGGGTCGCGAAAGACGATCAAACGAAACCGTGTACAGCATGTCGCACTTTGCCCACACCCGTTCCGCCCTGGCAAACTCATGGCTCAAGGGAAGCACCTTTGCGAGTGGATTCGCAATTTGAATATGCCAGCCCTCTACCTTTTCGGGAGATGTAGTCGAAAGTGGGACGATCGTGCAAAGCCCACGCCAATGAGTGGCTGACTTGGATATGACAACCACGGGCCTGATCTTGACCATTTCCGGAACCATAAAACCAGTATCGAAGTTGCAGATAACAACCTCGCCGGTCTTTAAGTAGAGCTTTAGAGCGTTATTTTTCTTTATTGTATCTATCACTTGGAACCCGCATAAGCAAAGGCCCCCAATAAAGGGGGCCTTCTTCTCTGACACCCACCACGGCTTGATATCGCCTTCGGTGGGCCGCTGAGAGGGGCTTAGACCTCTCAGACTCCAGCCGAGCGCCGTAGCGCCGGAAATCACATGTAGTTTAGCAAATTGCTCTTTTATGAGCAATATCCTTGGCGCGAAATGTGCATTTTCTGCCACCAGGATCAGCCTTTACCTTGTCGGCCATCTTTTGAGTGCAGAGGCTTGCCCCAGACTCTGCGGCGTGTTTTGCCACCGAATCAAAGTGCAACGTTGCACTTTGCTCTGTGCGGCCGCCGCCGCGTGTCTGCGCCCTGCCCCAATCCTGCGCACTGGTGACGATGTAGGTTTGCCGACTTGATAACCTTGCGACTGGTAACCCGTTGGCCAGTCGACCACCCCCCCTTTTTTTCTGTAGCCACCTTTTTGGCAGCCAGTGCATCAGGCCTTGACCACCACATCAAAGCATATCCAGCATTGCAGCCTGCTCTCTCAAGGCGGCGTTCAAGCCCTTGACGGCCTGGCTCAGCTCCCACCATGCGCCCCTTTTTTTAAGCATTGCGGGACGATATAGCCTTACTTTCCCGGGCTATGGCTCAGGTCGATTGTGCCGTGAGTTGTATTTGACAGCCGGCGCCGACGCACTGGAAAAATAGTCAGAGCCGAATTGCCAAACGGTCAACCTGGCCCCAGGCGGATAATTAATACGCAGGCCAGGGAATCGGTACATGCTCCAGGTCGCGCTTTCAGCGTATTCCCCAATAGATGGCGGCCGCCAGTGAAGGAACCGCACCGCGCCGCCTGTCGGGGTTTTGCTATCCGCGGCACTCACCGACTAATCCGCGTCTGGCTATCCGGTAACGACCGGCCCCGCCAGCAAGGGATTTCTTGTGCGAACACCAGTGCGAACAGTGTTCGCAGTGTTTGCACTGGTGTTCGCACCCTTTACGTGCCATTCATCGGGTACCTCCAAAGACAAGCGACTTACGCTTGTTATCGCCAAGAGCCCCGGTTTCATTGGTGGGTGCGACGGCTGCTTCCCCTCGCGCCCGAGCCGCCGCCAGCGCTGGCCCGGCGCCGGTGCGAACACTGCGAACACCTTTCGATGGCCATAGCTGGGGCCACATCGGGGTGCGCAATGCCTCGTGTTTAAAAAAGCGGCGGAAGGACCCAAAGGGGGGCGTCCCGATCCATCGCGATTGCCCCGGCCAGAAGCGCAACGATACGGTCGGTTTGCTCATGCTGGCGGCCAAGAAAGATAAAGGCTTTGTTAACAGCGGATTGGGTAGAACGTACGTCAGCCATCGTTATTACTTCTGTATAGTGAATGATGGTTAGGGCGCCGGTACATCTAATACCGGCCGCCCCCGCCTTTGCCTGAAACCGTCAAACAGCGGCGATTGCTTGAGTTAGGCGTGATGCCTGTCCTTCAGACTAAACCGAGTCCAGGCCCAGGCGTTCCGCAATCTCTGCCTGAATAGCTGGCCGTCTATCGTCAACCCAGTGCTGATACCAATTAAGGCCATCATAGAGATTTCGTCGGAGATACTCGGATCCCGACAGGCGTCCATGACCTTCGACTTCATACTTTGTCGACAACCCCCACGCTGCGTCCATGTGAATCAAGCTCAACCGCAGTGCGTCCAACGCTGCGGTGTACTCTTCGGAGGCTCGATTGCGTTCTTCAACAAGCAATTGAAAGCATTGCAAGCGCCTGTCTTGCTGCGCCGTCTCAAGGAGTTTTTCGGCCTCCGCCAACTGAGCTGCCAGCATTTCCCTGGCGCCTGTCGCTGCGTTGGCCTGTGAGTGCAAGTCGGCGTTCTTTATTTCGGCTTCAGCAATTTTCGCGTCGATCCCGGTCGTATCGCAAGTTTCCTGTTTCAGGAACGCATGCGCAGTCAGATCGGCCCGCTCCTGGCGCAGCATCTCCAACGCTGTCGAAACTTGCTGGGCTTCCTCAGCAACATTGTCACAGCGCTTGATTTGAGCCTTGATCGCGTCCACGTGATCGCTGGCGACCTTCACCGGGCTGATAGTTTTATTCATCGACGCTGCTCCCAGCCGGAACGTCCACAGGAAACTCCAGACCGTCGCCGGTTTTGAACATTTTCGTCACGCGCCGCTGCGTTTCCGAACCGGACGCGAGTCCATTTCGCTTCATCGCATCGGCGAAAGGAGTCTTGCTCGGCTTTTTTGCCATTCGTTTTTTCTGAACTGTCATTTGAAACTCCAAAATTCCGGTGTTGAGAGCGAGTCAAAGCCTGCCGGATCAGCCCATGCTCGGAAAGATTTCGTACTGTGTATGGCTACGTTGATTGCCCTATGGGTTCGCCTAGTGGCCAAGAATGCTTGCTGCTCATTCATAGCGCCCCCCTAGCATGTCCAACGGAATACAGCGTTGGTCGCCGGTGTATTGGAGGCTTTGTGGGTGATACCAGAGCGCCGTACGGCCCTCCCACTCGCCATGCCGGTTTTTGTCACACAGCAAAATAGCGTCGGGTGTGTCCTTGGTAGTGGCGTCAATGAGCTGATTGTTTCGCAGCAGCTTTTCGACGGCCTGCTCCTTTTTCTTGTTCCGCCAGACGGTCAGTACCTGGTCGACCTGGTCGGATATGGCGCCGGACCCTTTGGCGTCAAACTTGCCGGGCACCCGCTCTTCGTTTTCAGATTTGCGGACATGGTGGACCAGATGAATATGCACGTCCAAGTCACGCGCCAGGCCGGCCAGAACATCGACAAAGTTTTTCTGCCCGTTGTAATCATCCTCACCTCGAACGCACTTCATGAGGCTGTCAATGACGATATGTTTGATTTTGAGGCGGTCAGCACAATACCGAATAACCGCATAAATCATTTCCGGCTTAACCATGCCCATCTGGTCATACAACCAAAAACGACCGTGGGCCCAGTCCATTAATTGGGTTACTGCCTGTTCGCCGGGCTGGTCGTTCATCGCCACTTGGCGCAGCATGCGTTTCAGCGTCGAAATGGGTTTCATCTCGAAACTGGCCACACAGCAGGGGTCGCCTTGCGATGCGAATCCGAGACACGCCTGGCCAAGCAGCTGGCTTTTGCCATGCCCATTAATGCCCTGCCAGAGCGTTACCTCACCCCCACGGAACCGAATATGGTCATGTGTTTTTGTCCAAGGCAGCCGAGCGCCTTGCAAAGCATGGCCGCCGCGCGCAGCGTCCAAAAGCTGGCTGCGCCACGCGTCCGCCGGCAACACCTTGACCTGTGGCTCAGTAGCGGCCATGTATTCGCGAAAATTAAAACTATCAGGCGTGATAAGGGGCACGACGTTCATGCCATTTTCTCCTGTGAGTCGAAGACAAAATCCGGCGTCGAGGCGACAATGCGCGATGGCTTGAATTTTTTCAGTTGGGCATAGATGCCACGCAGCCGATCCCGATCAGTGCCGTTTAAAACGACTGTGGTGCCCGCTACGGCCCTTAAATCCAAAGTTGGCACTTGATCATCGGAACCGATATGAATAAGCGCCTGGCCGCCGTTCATCAGATTGTTCTCGGCATCTCGAAAGTAAGATTCCTCGCACGGATGATCCAGAGCATCAACAAAAACAAATGCGGGTTTGTAGCCGTCCAGGCGCATACGAATGATGGCGTTTTGGCCTCTCATATCGCACTCTCCCATTCCGTTCCGGAAACGGACCCACCGCCCCCAAGCTGGCCTAGGTACTGCTCAAACTTTGTTCGGTTAAACAAGGTGGTCGGGCGCAGGTATTCCTGCATTTTTTTATCACTGGCCCACTGTGTGGTTTTGGCATCGATGACGGCTTTGCAATCTGAAACCGTCGCACCCGCTTTAAGTCTGGCAACCACCAGGTCCATGTTGGCCTCAACCATCCGGTAGTTTCTCCCCGATTTGGTGTTCAGATACTCCAATACCTCTTTGGCCTGAGTGTTGAGTGATTCGTCGGGGTTACCCGACAATGTAGTTTTAAGGGAATCAGGAATCAGGTTAAGGGAATCAGGAATCAGCCCGGCTTGTTCCGGTAAAGGTTGTGCCTCGCATGGTTCTTGTATGGTGCTGGCACCGTGCAATCCCGGTGCTGGTATGGTGCTCTTGGCTTCTTTAATGTGCGGGTTTTGGTGTTTTACCCAAGTTTTTATTTGAATAAACTGCTGTTCATGGACCGAGTATCTGGTGATAAAACCAGCGCTGGCCAGCATCGAAATCCCTTTCTCGCAATCGACGTTATCCGCTGGAAAAATCTCCATTTTTATTTTTTTAGGGCGATCAACCAATCGGCCATCCCGATCAGCGATAGTCCAAAGGCCAATGAACAACAGCCGATACTCGAACGGCAGCTCTACCAGTTCGTCGTTTGTAAAAAAGCCAGGCTTGATATTTCGGGATCGGGCCATGTCAGCGCCCTCCCGTCAAATCACTTCCACCTGTAATGAAGGAGGGGTTCATTTGACCCCCATCACCTGCTTGATATCTGACACGCGCCAGGCAAGACGCCCATTGATACGCATGGGGCGAATGGGGCCATCCTCAAAACATGCCCACGTGCGCAGGGTCTGCGGTTTACGATTAAGGTAGAAAGCTGCCGCGGCAGTGTCTACTGCGGGGCGTGTAATAGTTTCCAGAGACGGAAACTGTTGGGAAGCTATGCCTGTCATGAGTCTATATCCTTTAGCCTTGCGGCTTGTTGATTCAGACTTGATTGTGTTTTTTTAGCGGCGCTTCTAACAGATTACCAAGCGGTTAATGGGGGGCAGCAAGCGGTTACTACTCCCTAATTTATCGTCGTTTTTGCGACAAATTGCTGTTTTTTATCCACGTCTTTAGAGTGTCGGAGTTTTCACTAAGATTCTCGCGAATTTCTTTGCACCGTGAGTATAAATAGACCCGTGCTTTTATGGCATTGGCAATGGTTCCAGCCCACTGCAATGTTGTATGGGCAGAAACATACTCTCCTGCTAACTGCAAAGCGTATGCCTTGGTCTTTGGTAGTTTTTCCGCTTCCCCGCCTTTCCTGCCCATTGCGGAGCGCGCCCCCGCTGCAGCCGCCTGTATTCCTTTCTCGAACCGGTCTTCTAAGTCATTGCTATTTACCAACAAGACCACAAGGTCCATAGCACTGGGTGAAAGCCTAGTGATTGCATCTATAGCTTGTTCCAGAGTTAATTTTTTATCCCCAAGAATCGCACGGCGTATATGTTCTATTTTCCGTTCGCTATCGCTGGCTTTTCTCCGAAATTCCGCCATTGATTCAAGAACGTATCTCTTCTCTCGTCCGAACGTAACAAGTGGATGCTCCTGCAAGTCATCGCCAGAATCCTTAGGTTCCATTTCATGCATAACACTCGTTCCTGTGTATATCGTTCGATGTATAAGGTGCCGCGCCGGCCGGGGAACGTACCCGGTTTTCGCTCCGTCGAGCTAGGCGCGGCGTAAGGCGGTTAGGCGGCAGACCACACAAGACGGAGGTTTCCGCGTGCGTGATGATTCTGCTTTTGCGATGTCATCCCGGCCTCCAGTCGGTGGGGGCGTGGTAATGCGCGGACTTTCCGCCGCCACTCTTCCTTAGCAGCCATAGATGCCATCCAACGGCGGCTACACTCGTCCTCCGGTCCGTGGATTTGGACTCTATATAATGAAACGGAGGCGCGCGCAATCTTCCGGGCGCCAGGGAATTTCGCTAGACGCGGATTTGTCGTAGGGGGCCCGCTAGGTAAGGTTCCATCGGGAAGGATCGTGACGCGCGTTTTGCGCATACCTGGTTGACCAGGAAAATGGCCAACAGGTACAAGGCCCGCGGCAACTAACGCCTCGGCACTACCGGTATATTCATCCCCCCAGGTGTGCTCGCACTTCTTGACACCGGCAAATGCAGGTTTCCATTCCGGCTCTGGACTCTTAGGCCAATTCGGAAAATAAAGATGCACTGTAAATAGATCATCATCTTCGTGATATAGGTTTGAGATTTCAGCTTTGTAGCCTCGAGGGTCTCGTACATTAAGCGTGCGCTTAGGACCGCCGGGCTCGCCCGGGAAGGCGAGACCAACACCAAGACTTAGAGCCTGCAATTGTTCCTTAGTGCCTACGATTAAATCGCCCCAAAGACATTCACTATATTTCACGCCTGGGCTAATATCGTGGTTAGCCATGATCTCTACTCCTTTCAGTAGGGTTGTGGTCAGGGGGCACTGGTAGGTTCAATACCATCCGCCCCCGCTTTGCCTGAAGTCGTCAGGCGGCGGTAATTGCTTTGGGTTTGGCTGTCCCGGCCGTTGGCTGCTCAATACCGGCCTGCTCAAGAATCCAGCCCTCTATTTTCGTATGCCACATGCGTAGCAGGTCTAGGGGGCGGCGCCGGTAGTGCTTTTCTGCGGTGGCACTTGGTTTGTGGCCCTGTATTTGAGCCACTACACCAGCAGGGCACTCTACCCATTCGGCCAGCGTGCCAAAGGAACGGCGCAAGCCATGTATCGTCAGGTGTGGCAATCCAGCGGCCTGTATAGCCTTGTTATGCGCTACACGCGGCTCCTGTATGCGACCAGACTCGGCAGCCGGGCTAAAGAAAACCCACTTGGACGGCTTCCACTGCTTGCCTTGCTCTTTCAGGCGCTCCAGGTAGCGAACATTAGAGGGGGCGTTATTGAGTCGCTGCAAGCCCAGCAGCAGGCTTTTAACGTAGGGCGTCAACGGTATCGTGCGCTCTCCCTCTACCTTGTCGTGTATGGTCATGCTGTTCCATTGAAAGTCCACATCGGCCCAGCGCAGCTCCGCCACTTCTTCACGGCGGGCGCCTGTTATCAAGGCGGTTTGCAGGTAGGCACTGATAACCGGGTTTGCAATAGCGCACACATGCTCAAACCAGAGTTTCAACTGCTCACGCTGCAAACAATCGTCGTAAGCGTCATGTGAAGGCCGCCTAGTCGCGGCGTTTGAAACAGTTCAAAGTGGTGCC
>NZ_BAAGUZ010000038.1:0-51908 GCF_054781135.1 Paralcaligenes ginsengisoli | reverse complement strand
AAGCACGCCGTGCCGGCCCTGACCCCAAGCCCCGATAGACGGCGTCTTCAAATACCAAAACTACCAAAACGTAAATACCAATACCCCATCCATCGAAGAATGCCGTAAACGCCCTAGCTGAAGAAGCTCTTTACTCTATCGGTCCAGGATTCGCTTTTGGGCGAGTGCTTTTCACCACCCTGCTGCAGCGAGGCCTCGAATTGATGCAAAATTTTCTTTTGCTCTTCGGTCAGGCGAACCGGCGTTTCCACCGACACATGGCAATACAGGTCGCCGGGATAACTGGCGCGTATGCCGCGGATGCCTTTGCCGCGCAAACGGAAAGTCTTGCCGGTTTGCGTGCCCTCCGGTATGGTGATTTCCCCTTTGCCCGCCAAAGTGGGCACCTCGAGCGCACCACCCAATGCCGCCCTGGTAAAGGGAATCGTCAACTCGCAATGAAGGTCTTCGCCATCGCGCTGGAAAATACCGTGAGGCTTCAGATGGATTTCCACATACAGATCCCCCGAGGGGCCGCCATTCACGCCCGGCTCGCCATTGCCCGATGAACGTATCCGCATGCCGTCATCGATACCGGCCGGAATCTTGACCTGCAGAGTCTTGTTTTTGCGCGTCCGGCCCACGCCATCACACGCCACGCATGGATCGGTGATTTCCTTGCCCGTACCGTGACACGTAGGACAAGTTTGCTGCACGCTGAAAAAACCCTGCTGCATGCGCACGGTGCCGTTGCCGCTGCAGGTATGGCAGGTTTTGGCCTGCGTCCCCGGCTTCGCGCCCGTGCCGTGGCAGGTATCGCAGGTTTCCCAGCTGGGCACGCGGATTTCCGTGTCGAACCCACTGGCGGCCTGTTCCAGGCTGATGTCCAGGGTATATTTGAGATCGGCCCCCCGATACACTTGCGGGCCGCCGCCGCGACGGCCGCCGCCACCGCCGAAGATCTCGCCGAATATATCGCCAAAGGCATCGGCAAAGCCAGCGCCGCCCATGCCGCCCGCCCCCCCGTTGGGGTCGACGCCGGCATGGCCAAAACGGTCGTAAGCGCTGCGCTTTTCCTCATCGGACAGCATCTCGTAGGCTTCTTTGGCCTCTTTGAACTTTCCTTCCGCTTCCTTGCTATCCGGATTTCGATCCGGATGGTACTTCATGGCCAGCTTGCGGTAGGCTTTTTTAATTTCGTCATCAGAGGCGTTTTTCGCCACACCCAGGATTTCGTAAAAATCGCGTTTTGCCATTTCGATTGCTTGCGTCCAGGACGCCTATTCTTTAGAACGGAACAAGAATGCCCGATCTCCGACTAACCGTCGGAAACCGGGCTCTCGACTATTAAGACCAGGCCTTACTGATCGCGTTTGACCTCTTTAAAATCGGCGTCAACGACATTTTCGTCGGCAGGCTGCTCGGTTGCCCCCGCCGCCCCTTGCTGCGCGGCGGCCTTGGCCTGCATATCGGCGTACATCTTTTCGCCCAGTTTCTGAGACACTGTGGTCAGCGCCTCGACCTTGCCGTCGATGGTAGCCTTGTCGCCATCTTTCAAAGAGTCCTGCAACTCTTTGATTGAGTTTTCGATTGCTTCTTTTTCTGAAGCGTCAAGCTTATCGCCGTACTCTTCCAGGGACTTGCGGGTGGAGTGCACCAGCGCATCGGCCTGGTTGCGAGTCAGGGCCAGCTCGGCCACACGGTGATCTTCCTCGGCATTGGCCTCGGCATCTTTAACCATGCGTTCGATTTCGTCGTCGGTCAGGCCCGAATTGGCCTTGATGGTGATTTTGTTTTCTTTGCCGGTGCCTTTGTCTTTGGCCGACACATGCAAAATACCATTGGCGTCGATATCGAAGGTGACTTCGATTTGCGGCGTGCCGCGGGCCGACGGCGGAATGCCTTCCAGGTTGAATTCACCCAGACCTTTGTTGCCGGCCGCGATTTCACGCTCGCCCTGGAACACCTTGATCGTCACGGCGGGCTGATTGTCGTCGGCCGTGGAAAACACCTGCGAAAAGCGGGTCGGAATCGTGGTGTTCTTCTGGATCATCTTGGTCATGACGCCGCCCAGGGTTTCGATGCCCAGGGACAAAGGCGTTACGTCAAGCAGCAGCACGTCTTTGCGATCGCCGGCCAGGACCGAGCCCTGGATCGCCGCGCCGGCCGCTACCGCCTCGTCGGGGTTGACGTCCTTGCGAGGATCCTTGCCGAAGAACTCCTTGACCTTTTCCTGCACCTTGGGCATGCGTGTCATGCCGCCGACCAGAATCACGTCGTCGATTTCGGATACTTTCACGCCCGCATCCTTGATGGCCACGCGGCAAGGATCGATGGTGCGTTCGATCAGCTCTTCGACCAGGGCTTCGAGCTTGGCACGCGTAATCTTCAGATTGAGGTGCTTGGGGCCGGAAGCATCAGCCGTAATGTACGGCAGATTGATTTCGGTTTGCTGAGCCGAGGACAGTTCAATCTTGGCCTTTTCGGCAGATTCTTTCAGGCGCTGCAGGGCCAGGACATCTTTGGACAAGTCGACGCCGCTTTCTTTCTTGAATTCGCCGATGATGTAGTCGATGATGCGCTGATCGAAGTCTTCGCCGCCCAGGAATGTATCGCCGTTGGTCGACAGGACTTCGAACTGTTTTTCACCATCGACATCGGCGATTTCAATAATCGAAATATCGAAAGTACCGCCGCCCAGATCGTATACCGCAATTTTACGGTCGCCTTTTTCGGCTTTGTCCATGCCGAATGCCAAGGCCGCGGCGGTCGGCTCATTGATGATGCGTTTGACCTCAAGGCCGGCAATCCGGCCCGCGTCTTTGGTGGCCTGGCGCTGGCTGTCGTTGAAGTAGGCCGGAACAGTGATCACGGCTTCGGTGACTTCTTCGCCCAGATAATCTTCGGCGGTTTTCTTCATTTTGCGCAACACATCGGCTGAAACCTGCGGAGGCGCAAGCTTTTTGCCCTGGGCTTCGACCCAGGCGTCGCCGTTGTCGGCCTTGATGATGCCGTAGGGCATCAGGTGTATGTCTTTCTGCACAGCCTTTTCGTCGAACTTGCGGCCGATCAGGCGCTTCACGGCATAGAGCGTATTCTTGGGGTTGGTGACGGCCTGGCGTTTGGCCGGAGCGCCCACCAGCACTTCACCGTCTTGCATATAGGCGACGATCGAAGGCGTTGTGCGCGTGCCTTCCGCATTTTCAATAATGATGACTTTACTGCCATCAAGAACGGCTACACAGCTATTGGTGGTGCCAAGGTCGATACCGATAATTTTGCCCATGATCTCTAACTCTGAAAATAGATTGAATACGTAAAAATGAACCAGGATGAATCTAAATTGGGGATAACTCGCCCCATTTCAAGTCTGGCACCCCTGAATATTTACTTCGAAGCTACCCGGTGCGGGCGCGCAAGCGCGCCACAGCCTCGCTGAACTGGGGCAGCCCCGGCCATCCGGATATGCGCCCCAGACGCTTGCCAGCCTGATAAAACACAAAAGCCGGTACTCCATGCAGGCCAAACCGCCTGCCCAGCGCTTCATCCTGGTACACATTGGCATGAAACCAGCTTAAACCCAATGCCTTGAGTTGATCCTGGAGCATCAGCGCGGTGTTTTTAAACAAGGTGCAATTGTAACAATCCTTGCCCCACATAAAAACACAACGCAGATCCGCCCCTTCCGCATTCACAACCAGCGCGTCGAAACTAGTGCTGTCGACCTCGCTCATGGCAAACAGACTGAATACCTCAGCCGGGTCGAATTCCTGGGTAGTAGCCACGACTCAGGCCGCGGGACCCGCGGACACTGTAACCAGCGCGGGACGCAGCACGCGGTCGGCAATGGTGTAGCCTTTTTGCAGCGTCTGTGCCACCGTACCGCTGGGCTGATCGGCGGGAACAGAAGAAATCGCCTGATGCAGATGCGGATCGAACTTGTCGCCCACGGCGGGCGCCACCTCTTTAAGCAGATTGCGATCGAAAGCCGAGCTGAGTTGCTTGAGGGTCGCTTCGACGCCTTCACGCCAGGATTCGACGGTTTGATCGGGCAGCGCCAAGGCGGCCTCGAGGCTGTCTTTAACCGGGACCAGGCTTTCCGCGAACGACTCGGTACCGAATTTGCGGGCTTTGGCGACATCGTCCTGAGCGCGGCGCCGTATGTTTTCGACTTCCGCCTTGGCGCGCAACAATTGATCATGATATTGCGCTACCTGGGCCTGAGCGGTCTCGAGCAAGGCGGCCAGATCGTCGGATGCATCGGCGGCGGCATCCAGATCGTGCTCTGCATTGTTCAGTTCAAGTTTTTCCGAGGTATCGACAGGTTGATTTTCCTGCTTGGGTTCCAGGGATTCATTCGTCGCCGACATAAGGCTCTCCACATCAAAAAATTAACTCTATTCAATAAGAATGGGGGCGGAAGCCCCCTTTTCAAGCCCTTAGCCCGGCGAAGGACCCGGGGTAAGGGCCTATCAGGATACACCAGGCCAGGCAAGGGTTTAATCCAGCCAATCGCCCGCGTAACGCCTGATGAGACCGCTCAGACCGGCGATCCACGCCGGATCGTCGTTCAGGCACGGCAGATAACGGAACTGTTCGCCGCCCGCCGCCAAAAATGCGTCCCGGCATTGCAGCTGGATTTCTTCAAGCGTTTCCAGGCAGTCGGCCAGGAACCCGGGACACATCACGTCCACACGCTTGATGCCCTGCTTCGCCCAGGCCTTCAGGGTGGGTTCGGTGTAAGGCTCAAGCCATTTTTCCGCGCCGAAACGGCTTTGGAACGAGACCTCGACCAGGCTCGCATCGGCGCCCAGCGACTGTTTGAGCAGCATCGCGGTTTCCATGCAGTCGCGATAATAAGGGTCGCCCTGCTCCACCACGCGCCGCGGCAGGCCGTGAAAGCTGAGCAGCAATTTTTGCGGTTTGCCATGTTCCTGCCAGTAGCGCCGCACTTGGGCGGCCAGAGCGCCGATATAGGCCGGATCAGTGCAAAAGCGCTTTACAAAACGCAGCTCGGGCTGATTGCGCAGGCGCGCCGCCACCGCCGCCACCTGGTCGACCGCGGTCGCCGTGGTGCTGGCGGCATACTGCGGATACATGGGAACGGTCAAAATACGTTCGCAACCCTGGGCACGCAAGTTCGCAAGAGCAGCGGCAATCGACGGATTGCCGTAACGCATGGCCAGCTCGACTCGAACCGGCGCGCCCTCCGCATCCAGTTGCCGCTGCACCCCCTGCGCCTGGGCGCGGCTCCATACCAGCAGCGGCGATCCGCCCTCCATCCATATTTCCTCATAGCGGGGAGCCAGCTTGCGCGGACGGCGCGTCAGGATGAAACCGCGCAAAATGACCTGCCACAAAAGAGCGGGAATTTCGATAACGCGCGAGTCGGACAGGAATTCGGCCAGATAGCGGCGAATCGATGGCGCGGTGGGCAGGTCGGGCGTACCCAGATTCACCAGCAGCACCCCTACGGGGCCCGCGTCGCGCGGCGGCGGGCTGGTATCGAAAGCATGGGGATCGGCCGGCTCGGGCTGAAAACGGGGGGCAAATAAACTCGACACGTGACCGCTCTTGGTGTTTTATGTGGCCCCGCCGCGCGGCAAGGACTGGAAATGGAATTCAGGGCTGGTTATGGCTAAGCGCATTGGACAGCAGGCGCGCCGTAATATCGACAATCGGAATGACGCGTTCGTAAGACATGCGCGAGGGCCCTATGACACCCAGCGTGCCCACCACCTTGCCGTCCACCCCATAGGGCGCCGTAATGACCGAGACATCTTCCATGGGAACCAGCCGCGAATCGCCGCCGATATAGATCTGTACGCCTTGCGCCCGGCTGGATACATCCAGCAATTGCAGAAGATCGGTTTTCTTTTCGAACAGGGCGAACATCCGGCGCAAGCGATCCATATCGGAAGCGATATCGGTGATATCGAGCAAATTGCGCTCTCCCGAGATGACTACCGCCTCATCGGAATCGTCTGTCGCGGTGCCAGCCTCGACCGCGGCCTGCATCAGGCGCGAGATATCCGCCTGCAGGGACGAAAGCTCATCGGCCAGCGAAGCCCGTACCTGGCTGAACGACATGCCGGCAAAATGATGATTGAAGAAATTGCTGGCTTCTTGCAGTTCCTGCTCGAGGTAGTCGCGCGATACCGACAGAATACGGTTTTGCACGTCGCCATCGGGCGTCACGATGATCAGCAGCACCCGTTTGTCGGACAGGCGAATGAATTCGATCTGGCGAAACACTTGCGCCCGCTTCGGCGCCAGCACCACCCCCGCAAACTGCGACAAATTCGATAACAGGGCCGCCGCGGCATTCACTGCCCGGCTGGGTTCAGTTACCGGCAGCATTTCGCGTATCTGGGCCGGCTGCAATACTTCGAAGCGCTGCACCGCCAGCAGACGGTCGACGAACATCCGGTAGCCGCGCGGAGTGGGAATGCGGCCCGCCGAAGTGTGCGGGCTATGGATCAGGCCCAGCTCTTCGAGATCGGCCATGACGTTGCGTATGGTCGCCGGCGAAAGGTCGAACATTTTGGAAAGCGTGCGCGACCCTACCGGCTGGCCATCAGCGATATAACGTTCGATAAGCGCTTTTAAAAGCGCATTGGCTCTGTCATCCATATCCGTATTTTATGTAATCTGGCGAAAACAGGCTTTTTTTACCTACTTCCTAAACTCGGGACACCCATATAATCGATTTATCACCACTCTAATCCATTACTCAAGGTCTGTGCCCATGCACTTCAAAACCGTTGCGATTATCGGCCGCCATCAGGACAGTGGACTCGATACACCTTTGCGTCAACTAGCCGACACTTTACAGGCTGCGGGATGCAATGTGCTAATCGAGGCCGATACTGCCCGTAATACGGGGATCACCGAACACTCAATCGGCAGTTACGAAGAAATCGGCCAACGCGCCGATCTGGCGGTCATCATGGGGGGAGACGGCACCATGCTGGGCGCCGGGCGCCATCTCGCGCATACCCGCGTACCCCTCATCGGCATCAACCACGGACGCCTGGGGTTTATTACCGACATTCCGCTGCGCAGCGCCCAGGATGCGCTCACCAGCGTCATCAATGGCAACTTCGAGGCCGAAGACCGCGTCCTGCTCGAAGGGCGCGTCATGCGTGGCGAAAAAACCATGTTTTCCGGGGTCGCGCTAAACGATGTCGTCATCAACCGCGCCGGCCGGGGCGGCATGATCGAACTGCGCATCGAACTCGATGGCGCATTCATGTACAGCCAGCGCGCCGACGGCCTGATCATCGCCACGCCCACAGGTTCGACCGCTTATTCGCTCTCGGCCAACGGCCCCATCCTGCATCCCAAGCTCAATGCCATCCTGCTGGTTCCCGTAGCCCCTCAAACCCTGTCGAACCGCCCTATTGTCATCCCCGATACCGGTACCCTGAGCATGACGATCACCGCGCTCGGGCGAGTCGAATCGGGCGCCAGCGTCCACTTCGACATGCAGACCTGGTCCGACTGCCAGCCCGGCGACCGCATCGACGTGCGCCGCGCACAGCATACGGTGCGTTTCATACATCCCACCGGCTACAGTTTTTTTTCCACCTTGCGCCGCAAGCTGCACTGGAACCGCATGCCGCAACCCTCCGACGAGGTCGAATAAACCCATGCTACGCACCCTGCACATTCGAGACTTTGTCATCGTCGACCAGGCCGACATACAGTTCGAGCCGGGCTTTACCGTATTTTCCGGTGAAACCGGAGCCGGCAAATCGATCCTGATCGATGCCCTGTCGCTGACGCTGGGCGCGCGCGGCGACGCCAGCGTCGTGCGCGACAATGCCGCCCGCACCGATATCAGCGCCGTCTTCGATGTCCCCGATACCCTGCACCCATGGCTGCAAGAGCGCGAGCTCGATACCGACGACGCCCTCGTGCTGCGCCGCGTCATCGACACCCAGGCGCGCAGCAAGGCTTTCATCAACGGCCTGCCCGTCACCCTGGGGCAGCTACGCGAACTGGGCGAACTGCTGGTCGACATACACGGCCAGCACGCCCACCAAAGCCTGCTCAAAACCGCCAGCCAACGCGATTTGCTCGATGCCCAGGGCGGCCACCAGCCCTTGGTCAAACAGGTGCAGCAAGCCTGGCAGCAATGGCAGCAGACTCAAAAGATACTCAGCGCCGCCCAAAAAAACGCGGCCACCCTGAAGGAAGAACGCGAACGTCTGGCCTGGCAGGCCGCCGAGCTCGATCGC
Source organism: Paralcaligenes ginsengisoli (assembly GCF_054781135.1). NCBI lineage: Bacteria > Pseudomonadati > Pseudomonadota > Betaproteobacteria > Burkholderiales > Alcaligenaceae > Paralcaligenes > Paralcaligenes ginsengisoli. The sequence goes on along the minus strand of NZ_BAAGUZ010000038.1, from coordinate 43,686 downwards.
CTCAACCTGCGCCCCGACGAGTGGAACGCCATCGGCAACGAGCACAGCCGGCTGGCCCACGCCCAATCGCTGCTGGATGGCGCCACCCAGGCCCTGGCCATACTCGATAACGACGAAGACTCCGCCCAGCAGCGCCTGAGTGCCGCCGCTCATCAAATCAAACAGCTGCTGCGTCACGACAGCCATTTGCAAAGCGTCCACGACGCCATCGAGTCCGCCCACATCGCCACGGCCGAGGCCGTGTCCGATTTGAACAGCTACCTGGACAGGCTCGAACTCGACCCCCAGCGCCTGGCCCAGGCCGAACAGCGGCTGGCCGCCATTTTCGACACCGCGCGCAAATTCAAAGTCGAACCCGACGAACTCCTGGCCCTGCAGGAAAACCTGCACCGGCAACTCGACGCCAGCGAAGCCGCCGCCGACATCGACGCCCTGGCCGAGCAGCTTGCCGCGGCCAAAGACGTGTATCAGGCCGCCGCAAAAAAACTCAGCCAGGCACGCCAGAAAACCGGCAAATCCCTGGCCAGGCATGTCACCCAGGCCATGCAGACACTGGCCATGCAAGGCGGCCGTTTCGACATAAGCCTGAATCCGTGCGAGCCTTCCGCTCACGGCAATGAAAGTATCGAATTCCTAGTTGCCGGGCACAGCGGCACCCAGGCAAGGCCTCTGGCCAAAGTGGCCTCGGGCGGCGAACTGGCCCGCTTGTCACTGGCCCTGTCGGTCATCGCCAGCCAGGCAGCGCGAGTTCCCACCCTGATCTTCGACGAGGTCGACACCGGCGTCGGCGGCGCCGTCGCCGAGGTCGTGGGCCGATTGCTGCGGGAACTGGGCCTGCGCCATCAGGTGCTGTGCGTCACGCATCTACCGCAAGTGGCGGCGCGCGGAGCGCACCACTACGAAGTCAGGAAGACCACGGTAAACGGCACTACCCTGTCGACCATCGAGGTACTCAGCGACCAGGAAAGAGTGCACGAAGTGGCGCGCATGCTGGGTGGCCTGACCATTACCGAAACCACCCGCAAGCATGCGCAGGAGATGCTGGCCGAATAAGCCAGGGATGGCGCCCCGGGCCGGCTACTTGAGATGATGATGCAAATGCTTGGGAGCGCATTCGGCGCAGATGCCATAGAGCATCATCGTGTGGCTTTCAAGCGCAAAACCTTTTTCCTTGGCAATTTTTTGCTGGCGTTTTTCGATTTCGGCATCGGAAAACTCGACCACCTTGCCGCAATTGGTGCAAATCAGGTGATCGTGATGATCGCCGTCATTGAGCTCGAAAACAGCTTTGCCGCCGTCGAACTGGCTGCGCATCAGGATACCGGCCTGTTCGAACTGAGTCAGCACGCGGTACACGGTTGCCAGGCCGATTTCGACATCTTCGGCGATCAGTGCGCGATAAATATCTTCGGCGCTTTGATGGCGGTGATCGGCTTTACGAAAAATATCGAGGATCTTCAGGCGCGGGAAAGTCGCCTTCAAGCCCATATTTTTTAGTTCACTTTGGTCGTTCATAGCTAAAATATCTCTGGCGAATGTTGAACTGATGTTCGATTGATCGCGGGTTGCGAAAACAACGAACTCATACTAACGCTATTATGCGTTTATTCTTAAACCTTTATGATAACGGTTTTATTCGAAATGAATAACAGGGGCGCTTCGTGCTGACGACTGCAAAACCATTTTTTTCCAAGCTTCGGACCGGCCTGGCCATAGGCGCGATTGCCATGGCGCTGTCGGCCTGCGGCACCACCAACTGGGGCTTCCCCTATCGGTCCGACGTCCAGCAAGGCAACTGGATCACCGCCGAACAGGTCGCGCAACTCCAGAAAGGCATGACACGCGACCAGGTGCGTTTCATTTTGGGCACTCCGACCCTGCAGGATATCTTCCGCAGCAACCGCTGGGATTACCCCTACCTCAACAAGCCCGGCTACGGCAAAGAACAAGAACGCAAATTCACCGTCTGGTTCACGGGCGACACCCTGGACCACTGGGAAGGCGACAAGCAGCCCGACCGCCAGCCGTTCCAGAAAACCGATACGGGCGCCGCCAAGGCGACCCCCAGCACTGCCAGCGATACGGCCGGCGCAACCAGCACAGCCGACCACAAGTCCAATGTTGAAATCAACGCTACCAGTCCGGCAGCCGCCACGCCGCCCAACCAGACAAGCGTTCAACCCTTGCGCTAGAGGTCATGATGCGTATAGCCATAGCAGGAGCCGACGGACGCATGGGGCGCATGCTCATTGAAGCCGTTCTCGACGCAGCCGACCTGAAGCTTGCCGTTGCGCTCGATCGCGCCGGATCGCCCTCCATAGGGCAGGATGCCGGCGCATTCCTGGGCCGCGATACAGGCGTATCGATCACCGACGACCTCAACGCCCTGTCGCAGGCCGAGTGCCTGATCGACTTCACCCGCCCCGAGGGGACACTGGCCCATTTAAAGGCCTGCGTCCAGCACGGCACCCGATGCGTCATCGGCACGACAGGTTTCGATACGCAAGGCAAACAGGCCATACATGCCGCGGCCCAGAAAATCGCGATCGTGTTTGCCCCCAACATGAGCGTGGGCGTCAATGCCACCCTGAAACTGCTCGACATGGCGGCGCGCCTCTTGAACAGCGGCTACGACGTCGAGGTCTTCGAAGCGCATCACCGCAACAAGGTCGATGCGCCATCCGGCACGGCACTGGCCATGGGCGAGGCAGTTGCCTCGGCCTGGGGCAAGAACCTCGACGACATCGCCGACTGGGCGCGCCACGGCCATACCGGCGCACGCGAAACCGGCCGCATAGGCTTTTCGGTCATGCGGGGCGGCGATCTCGTAGGCGACCACACCGTCTATTTTTGCGGCACGGGCGAACGCATTGAAATCACCCACCGATCCAGCAGCCGCACCACCTACGCACAGGGCAGCCTGCGCGCCGCGCGCTACCTGTCACGCAAGGAAAAGGGCTTGTTCGACATGCAGGACGTGCTCGCCATCTAGATAATTGCCCGAAATCAGGCTGGGCCGGGTTCAGGCCACGGCCACCGGCTCCTGCTCCAGCAGGACGCCGTAACGGGCCGCGACATCGCGGCGAATCGCCTCAGCCAGCATTGCAATATTCTCGGCGCTGGCGCCGCCGTAATTCACCAGCACCAGGGCCTGGCGGTCATGCACTCCCACTGCGCCCATGCGGCGGCCTTTCCAGCCCGTGTGCTCAATCAGCCAGCCGGCCGCCAGCTTGAAAAAACCGCCGTCCTGCGGATACGCCACCACATCCGGATGTGCCGCCCTGATTGCCTCATGATGGCCGGCGGAGACAATCGGATTCTTGAAAAAACTGCCCGCATTGCCCAGCACGGAGGGATCGGGCAGCTTGCGGCGGCGAATCTCGCAGACCGCGTCAAAAACCTGCGCCGCCGTTACCGCGGCGCCCGCCTGCTCCAGCGCCGGATGCCGGCGCAGGTCAGGATAACTCATCACCGCACGCCACGGTTTGGGCAAACAGAAGCGCACCGCGACAATCAGCCACCGCCCCGGCTCCGCATGCTTGAAAAAGCTGTCCCGATAGGCGAATCCGCACTCTGCCGGACTCATTTCCACCTGGCGCCGCTCATGTAGATCCCAGGCGAGCAGGCTATGGAAGCGTTGATCCAGCTCGACGCCATACGCGCCGATGTTCTGCACCGGCGCGGCGCCAACCGTTCCCGGAATCAATGCCAGGTTCTCCAGCCCGTTCCAGCCATTTGCAATACACAGCGCCACAAAATCGTGCCAGACCTCTCCCGCCTGAGCCTCGACAATCAAGGCATCGCCGGAATCGGCCAGGACCCGCACCCCGCGCGACTCCACCTTGATCACCAGACTGTCCAAGCGCGGGGCCAGCACCACATTGCTGCCGCCGCCCAGAACAAAAACCCGGGGATAGCGCCGCGCCGTCTCGGAAAGGTCCGCCAATTGCGCCGATGACTGGTAACGAACAAAGGCCGCCGCCTGCGAACACAGGCCGAGAGTATTGAACGAAGTAAGGTTTTGAGAGGTAATTTGAAGCAAAACTAAGCCCAATTATTGAGGGGTACTTGACACGAAACGCGATACCTATGCTATCATCTTGGTCTTCGCTTAAATGTTACTTGATTTTTAGCCTATGCAGGCGACGAAGATTGTGCCAGTCGGTGTGTGCGTTGCGTAATGGCAAACACCGCGCGGTAAACACCTGGCAAATACCGTTTTTCAAGCCTGCATAATACGTGTGCAATGCAGTTTGCGCGGCAGTAAAAATCCAGATATACTGCGAGGCTGTTTTCGATAGGGCACGGTGCTTCTAACGAATCAACATGCGGGAGTAGCTCAGTTGGTAGAGCGCAACCTTGCCAAGGTTGAGGTCGCGAGTTCGAGACTCGTCTCCCGCTCCAAATTCAAGAGGGAAGCCTTGGCGCTTCCCTCTTTTTACATGTACTTTGTGTACATGTTGTACATGTCGGCGCAATGGCAGAGTGGTCATGCAGCGGATTGCAAATCCGTCCACCCCGGTTCGATTCCGAGTTGCGCCTCCATCACACCTATTTTCCGCCAGGTCCATTCGTGTGTCGAGAACCATAACTTGTCGCAAACGACAGGCTATGGTTCTCGACACATGCTTAACCCAGCGCGCCCATACGCAATTGTTCAGGATTGGCTATCCAATCAAATTGGCCTTTGGCACAATATTCATGGCACGACTCTTGCTTGTTGATCATCATCTGTCAGTCAATCTGCCGCGCCTGACCATCCCCGCATACATGCGCACACCTCAAAGCATACAGCGCCGCATTCACGATAGCTGTTGCATCCACTTCGAAAAAATGGCGCAGTTCAGCACGCGTGTCGCTGCGGCCGAAACCATCGGTACCTAGGGTAATGTACCGACGTTCTGGTGGAACAAAAGCACGGATCGATTCGGGGACCATGCGCACATAATCGCTTGCCGCAACGATGGGACCTGCAGTTTGGCTAAGTTGCGTTGCTATAAAAGGCTGGGACACTATGTGCCCTTGCCGCCCTTCGGCTTCGCACTGCTGTCCGTCGCGTGCCAGTTCACTCCAGCTTGTGATACTAAGCACATCACTGGCAATTCCATGTTGTGCAAGCTGCTGGGCCGCCATGATCACCTCGCGAAGAATGGCGCCCGAACCCAACAAGGTAACTCGTTTATCCTCTTTCATTGATCTGTTTGCGGAATTATGGGCAGACTTATCAGCCTCTTCAACTATAGACTCATTCACAGTTTCATTAGCACTGGAAATTGCGGCGTAGCTTTCAAAGATATAGCCCCCACGAATAATGTCGGCACGAGCACTTTCAAGCAAGCTTGGCTGGGCATAGTTTTCGTTCATCACCGTGATGTAGTAGAAAACATCCTTTTGTTGGACGACCATTTCCTGTATGCCTTGATCGACAATAACAGCCAATTCCCCGGCAAACGCCGGATCATATGATTTGCAGTTCGGAATCGCTGCTGCAAGGACATGGCTGGTGCCATCCTGATGCTGCAGGCCCTCGCCACCGAGTGTGGTGCGCCCGGAGGTGGCTCCGATCAGGAAGCCGCGCGGGCGTTGGTCGGCCGCTGCCCAAATCAGATCGCCAACACGCTGAAAGCCAAACATCGAATAATAAATGTAAAACGGCAGCATAGCCGTTCCATGTACGCTATAGCTGGTGCCGGCAGCCATCCAACTCGAAACTGCACCCGCCTCGCTGATGCCTTCTTCCAGAATCTGCCCATCGAGTGCCTCTCGATAGCTCAGTATGGAACCGATATCCTCAGGTTCGTAGCGTTGCCCAACACTGGAATAAATACCGACCTGCCGGAAAAGATTGGCCATGCCAAAGGTTCGCGCTTCGTCGGCCACGATCGGCACGATACGCGGACCCAGCTCTTTGTCTTTAAGCAGGCCGCCAAGCATACGCACAAGGGCCATCGTCGTAGACATTTCCTTTCCATCAGCGTTGACCGCAAACTGACCATATACGGATAACATGGGCGCTGCCAGTGATGCCGCCGACGTTTGCCGGGCAGGAAGATAGCCGCCTAACTCGCTGCGCCGCGCATACAGGTACTGCATCTCGGCGCTATCTTGGGCAGGCTTATAAAAATCCAGCCGACGCACCTGTTCGTCTGTCACAGGCAAACCAAAGCGATTACGAAACTCAATCAGATCGGTTTCGCCCAGTTTTTTATGAGAATGCGTCGTCATGCGGCCCTGGCCGGCACTACCCATGCCATAGCCCTTTTTGGTATGCGCCAAGATGACCGTGGGTTGACCAGCATGGCTTGCCGCTGCTGCATAGGCGGCGTAAATCTTGACCAAATCGTGACCTCCGCGGCGCAAACGGTCGATCTGCTCGTCGGTCATGCCTTGTACCAACCGTGAAAGCTCTGGGTTCTGACCAAAAAAAGAGGCCCTGTTGTACTGACCGTCCTTGGCCGCAAAGGTCTGCATTTGGCCATCCACCGTATCAGCGAACGCACGCGCCAGTGCGCCAGTCAGATCACGAGCGAACAAGCCGTCCCAATCGCTACCCCATAGCAATTTGATAACGTTCCAGCCGGCGCCCGAGAAGAGTTGTTCCAACTCATCGATAATCCGACCGTTACCCCTTACCGGGCCGTCGAGACGCTGCAAATTGCAGTTCACGACCCACACCAGATTATCCAGGCCCTCGCGCGACGCCAGCGTCAGCGCGCTCGTGGATTCCGGCTCGTCCATTTCTCCATCGCCAAATACACCCCATACTTTGCGGCCACTGCAATCAAGTATCTGACGATGAGTCAAATAGCGCATAAACCGCGCATGATAAATCGAACTGATTGGGCCAATTCCCATGGAGCCTGTCGGAAATTGCCAAAAATCGGGCATAAGATAAGGATGCGGATAACTGGACAGGCCACGCGCACCTGAACGTGGTGCGCTTAGCTCCTGGCGAAAGTGCGCCAGATCGTCTTCGCTTAGACGCCCCTCAAGAAAAGCTCGCGCATAAACGCCCGGGGCACTGTGCGGCTGGAAGAAAACAAGATCACCACCGTGGCTCTTTACACCATTGCTACGCGCATGAAAAAAATGATTGAACCCGACTTCAAACAAGTCCGCTGCGCTGGCGTAGCTGGCAATATGGCCGCCCAACTCACCATAAGCAGCGTTGGCCCGCACTACCATGATCAGGGCATTCCAGCGCATGATCGCACCCAGTTTCTCTTCAATCGCCAACTCACCGGGAAAGGTCGGTTGCTGGTCAACGGCAATAGTATTGATATAAGGAGTACTCGTTTTGGGCTTCCACGGAATATTCCTGACGTGGGCCAAACGGCACAATTCGTCCAGCATGAAGACAGCACGTTGTACGCCATTTGTTGCAACCAGCGAATCAAACGCATCGCGCCACTCCGCTGTTTCTTCCGGATCAATATCGTACGTTAGTTGGCCCAAGGCGCTTGCCTTTAATAAGGGCTGTGTGGGAATTGGAAAGTTCATGACAAATCCATAGCTGCTTATTTCATTCAAGTTCTATTTTGGCCTAATCCCCGAAGAATTAGATTTCGAAAACACTTATTATTCTGATAAAGTCAGTATAAAATATTGAAAATTACTAAAAATAAGGTCAATGAAACTCGATACGATTGATTTACGAATTCTGCAAGAGTTGCAAAATGACGGTTCGCTAAGCAATGTGACGCTGGCAAAACGAGTGCACTTGTCGCCTTCACCTTGCCTAGTTCGCGTCAAAGCGCTTGAATCATCGGGCGTCATCGCGCGTTATGTGGCGTTGGCTAACCCGGCCGCCTTGGGACTGGACTTAAATGTATTTATTTCGATCAGCCTAAAGTCACAAGAAAAGCAGGCACTGGCCAATTTCGAACAGCGTATCGTGGAACACGACGAAGTCATGGAGTGCTACCTAATGACTGGAGACTCCGATTATCTGATCCGGGTTGCAGTGGCGAATATAGGCGCACTGGAACATTTCATTCTTGAACAGCTGACGTCAATTCCTGGAATAGAGAAAATTCGTTCCAGTTTCGCACTTAAGCAGGTATCGTATAAAACCGCATTACCTTTGCCGCGCCAAACCATCAAGCATCTTTGATTCGCTGATGCCGCAAAACTGGCCACGCAACATCTTGGACAATTTGGGCTGTGTCATTCCTAGCACTTCGGCCGCCTGCCGTTGGCCCCACTTCCGGTTTTTGATGATTTCGCCAATTTTGGTTGCCGGTTGCGCCTTCACGATCATTTCGTTAGCGTCCGCCCTGCCTAGGTCGGGCATAGACATTGCCAGTACTTCTTTCAATTTCAATCATTTTCCTTTACTCCTCGAGCATGCGCTTGCGCCGTCTTTAATCTGTCTCGGATAATATTCATATCCGGCTTGGCGGTTGCTATACCCTTGGTTGATTTTTTCTGAAAGCAATGCAGCACATAAACAGCATTGCCAAATTTCACGGTATAGGCAGCATGAAAGGTACCGCCGCAATGAACTGAGGTGGATCTTCGCCCGCTTCTATAAAGCCGGCATCAAGCACTCAGGACGGCCAAAGCCTACGACATTCTGCAAAAAGCCGTTCACGCCAACCGAGGTTTAAGTGCCAAGACACGGCACGCTATCGCGCCGGGAGCCGGCGGTATCAGGGCACCAGTGCTATAGCCATCAGTCCCGCGACGAGAGCGGCAAGATACCCCCATATCTTGACCAATCCCTTGTTCGGATCGATCTCGGTGATGATGCCCGTGGCGTAGTAGCCCAGACCAACAGGCGGGGCGAACAGGCCTATCCCCATGGCAAGGACCACGACGATTCCATAGCGCACGTCGCTGATCGCCAGAGTGCGGGCAATGGGAAACAGGATGGGCCCGAACAGGACCAGGATCGGGATGCCCTCGAGGAAACTGCCAAGCACGATCATCAAGAAGATCGATCCCAGTATGAAGCCGACCTGGCCTCCGGGCAGCGCCAGCATGAGATGGGTGATGTCTTCGGCGAAACCCGATTGTGTCAATGTCCAACTCATCGCCGTGGCCACGGCAATGATGAACATGATGGCGCCCGACAGCCCGACAGACTTGGATAGCGCAGCGTACAGCGCCGACAGCCGGAAGCCGCCGTAAAAGACCAGGCCCAGCAAGATGGCGTAGACCGTGCCTATGGTTGCGATCTCAGTCGCAGTCGCAATGCCGTCGATGACGCAGAAACGGATCACGAACGGCAAGGCAAGCGCAGGCAAGCCGTAGAGGAAGCTGCGCAGGACCTGGCGCGCCGCCGGCCGCGCGCCGGCCACGGTGTGGCCACCGGCCCAGAAGCGCGCGAGCACAGCGAGAATTACAGCGAGGACGATCGCCGGCATCAGCCCGGCCTCGAACAGGGCGGTGATGGATGTGCCGGTAACGGCGCCGATGATGATCAGCACGATCGAGGGCGGGATGGTTTCCGCCATTGCGCCGCAACTCGCCGTCACTGCGAGAATATGCCCCTCGTCGATCTTGTGGCGTTTCATCTCGGGTACGACGATGGGCGCCACGGCGGCCAGATCGGCTGTCTTGGCGCCGGAAATGCCCGACACCAGGAGAATGCCGCCTATCAACACATAGAACAGGCCGCCCTTGACCTGACCGAAGATGTCGGAAAGAAAACGCATCATCGCCGGGGCAAGGCGGGTGACGGTCAACAGGCCGCCCAGCAACACGAACAGTGGCACAGCAAGGAGGATGATCGAACTCGTGCCCTGCTCCACCTGGCTTGCCATCACGCCTAGCGGCGCGCTGCCGGTGACCAACAGGTAGAAGATGCTGGAAAACCCGAAGGCGAAAGCAATCGGCACACCGGCGAGCACGGCGCCAAACAGTAAAATCACGAAAACAAAGACGACTTCCGGCAACGTGTATTCACTGAGTGCCAGACCGATGAGAAACGCGGCGCCGACCACCACGAGGGCGCCAATCCCACCGCGCAGTATATCGGCACGGGGACGGGCAAGCAGACTGCAAACCAGGTAGGCCGCCATCAAAATGAAGCCGACAACGAGACCCGCCGCCTCCCAGGCGCTGGAAATTCCAAGTTGCGACAGCGAAGACAGTTGTTCAATTTGCAGGAATCGCAGGCTCGGCTCGATCATCGCCAGCACGGCAAGCATTTGCACCAGGTCGGCGGCAGCCCCGAGCCAGCCCTGCCACGACGGCGACAGCCGATGGGTGAATGCGGTCATCCGCATGTGTTGATCGTCGCGCACGGCGACCACCGCGCCCACCATGGTCAGCCAGACGAAGATAAACCGCGCGAATTCGGTCGACCAGATCAGCGGGTGAACGAAGACAGTCCGCGCGACAATGCCGGCAAACAAGACCAGAACCTCGCTGGCGAGCAGCGCAACGCCGACCGCATCCAGGCTGGCATCGGCGAAAGCGCGCCACGACCAGCCGTCAGTGCAGGTTTCGAATTCCGCCACATCGGTTTTCACCATTCTTGCCCCCTCCGGACAACAATGACGGATGCCCAACCGGCACCCGCCCGCCACACAAGATTATTCGAGCGAGCCCGACGTTTTTTCGAGCAGTGACCACGCCGTGTCGCCGAACTTCTTTTTCCAATGGGGGTAATAGTCTGTCTTGATCAGGGCATCGCGGAAGGCGCTCTTGTGGACATCGACGATCTTCATGCCCTTGGTGGCCAGCTTGCCTTTCAGCGAGTCGCTCAAACGTGCAATGTCCGCGCGCTCGCCGCGGCCCGCATCGGAAAACGCCTCGCTGACGATATCCTGCCACTTTTTGGGCAGGCGCATGAAAGCCGGCTTGTTGCTGATGATCAGGTAGCCGTCCCAGGCATGCTGGGTCATGCTGAGATACTTCTGCACATCGTAGAGTTTGGCGGTGTAGATGATCGGCAGCGGGTTTTCCTGACCATCCACCACGTGATTTTCCAGCGAGGTATAGACCTCGCTGAAATCCATGGAAGTCGGCGCGGCTCCGAAGGCCGCGAACAGGGAGGACAGGATGGGCGCGTCAGGCACGCGGATCTTCATGTTGTGCAGGTCCGCCGGCAGGGTCACCGGCTTCGTGCCCGAAGTGACGTTGCGAAAGCCGTTCTCCCAGGACACGCCGATCTGATGCATATCGTGCTGACTGATTTCCTGGGCGATGTGGCTGCCGAGCGCGCCATCGACCGCCGACCAGACGGCCTTGGGATCGAGGAAGGCATAGCCGATATTGACGATGCCGGCGGCGGGAATCGTGTTCGCCAGAACCGAACTCGCCATATTCATGATCTGGATGCCGCCCAGGCGCGTCTGCGCGATAAGTTGTTTGTCGGTACCGAGCTGCGCAGCGGGGTAGAGTTTGATGTCGAGCCCGCCATCGGTCTCCTTCCTGATCCGGGCAATCGCTTCCGCGGCCCGGACATTCACCGGATGCGTCGGCTCCTGGCCCGTGGCCATTTTCCAGCGGAACTGCGCCGCATCGCTGCGGCCTGGCAACAGGCCAAACGCGGCGGTGGCGGCGAGGCCTTTCAACAACGCGCGGCGGCTGATATTGGATGAGTTCATGTCCAGTGTCTCCTTTCTTTTATGTAACGCGGTTTCAGGGCTTGCGATTGGCGCCCTGTTCAGTCAGCTATTCTCCGGTACGCTTCCACGCAACCCCTCCCACGTTGCAGTCATCCTGTTTCCCATCGAGGTTCAGAGCCATTCCTTGATCCGGCGGACCACGGCTTCGGTGGAGATGCCGTAGCGATCGTGCAAAGTCGGCAATGCGCCCGCATCCAGGAAGGCATCCGGCAATGCAATCTGCCGGAACACAGGCGACACGCCCGAACGCAGCAACAGACTCGCCACCGCCTCTCCGAGACCGCCCACGACCGAGTGGTTCTCGGCCACGATCACCATGCGCCCCTCGCGTGCCGCTTCGCGCAGGATTATTTCCTCGTCGAGAGGCTTGATCGTCGGAAGATGCAGCACCGCCACGTCCACGCTGTCGCCAGCCAGTTTCTTTGCCGCCTCGAGCGCCCGCATTGTCATGAGGCCGCTGGACATGACCAGAACGTCCCGGCCATCCCGGATCAGCTTGCCCTTCCCCAACTCGAACTGATAGTCGTATTCATCCAGCACCAGGGGAACCTGGCCTCGCAGCAGCCGCATGTATACCGGCCCCTCATGCGCCGCGATCGCCGGCACGGCCTGTTCGATGTCCAGCGCATCGCACGGATCGACGATGGTGAGCCCCGGCACACCGCGCAATATGGAAATGTCTTCCGTCGCCTGGTGACTGGGGCCGTAGCCTGTGGTCAGCCCGGGCAATGCACAGCAGATCTTGACGTTCAGGTGCTCCTCGGCAATGACCTGATGAATGAAATCGTAGGCCCGCCGCGTGGCGAACACCGCATAGGTGGTGGCAAACGGAACGAATCCTTCTTTTGCCATGCCCCCCGCCGCCGCCATGAGCAGTTGCTCGGCCATGCCCATCTGAAAGAACCGTTCCGGATGGGCCTTGTGGAATATGTGAAGATCGGTGTATTTGGACAGGTCCGCCGTCATGCCCACGATGTCGGCGCGCTGTTCGGCCAATTCCGCCAGGGCGTGGCCGAACGGCGCCGTCTTGGTGCGTTGTCCTTCGCTCGCGATGGATGCAATCATCGCCGATGTCGTAAGGCGCGGTTTCTTGGCAATCGTCTGGTTCATTTTCCGGCTCCATCGCGTTGCGTCGCATCCAGGACATCGATCGCCTGCCGCCATTCGGGCGGCTCGACCTTGATGAAATGGTTTCTTTCACGTCGTTCGAGAAAATCAACGCCTTTGCCAATCAGTGTGTCGAACAGAATCACACGAGGTGCGTCTCCATCATGAGCACGCGCGCTGTCGAACGCTTCGAGCACCGCGGCGATATCGTTGCCGTCGACACGCTGGACGAACCAGCCGAACGCGTTCCACTTGTCGGCCAGCGGTTCGAAACTCAGAATGTCGTGCGATCTTCCATCGGCCTGCTGGTTGTTGATATCCACCAGCGCAATCAGATGCGCCAGCCGGTGTTGATGGGCCGACATGGCCGCTTCCCAAGTGGCGCCCTCGTCGAGTTCACCATCCGACATCGAGACGTACACCCAGGCGGGATTTTTTTTCTGGCGCAGGCCCAGCGCCATGCCAACACCTATGGCCAGGCCCTGCCCGAGTGATCCGCCGGATATTTCCATGCCAGGGGTGTAGCTTGCCATGCCCGACATGGGCAGGCGGCTGTCATCGCTGCCATAGGTGTCCAGTTCGTCTTGCGGGATGACCCCCGCTTCGATCAACGCCGCATAGTGCGCAATAGCGTAATGACCATGGGAAAGCAGGAAGCGGTCGCGCCCTTCCCATTCCGGATCGTCAGGGTGCAAGTTGAGCGCATGACGGTATGCCACCGCAAATACATCAGCGATGCCCAAGGCCTGGCCGATATAGCCCTGCCCCTGGACCTCGCCCATTCGCAGCGCGTAGCGGCGGATACGGTAGGCGCTTTCGGCGAGTCGGCACAATTCGTCTCCGGCACGCGGTTCCACTATGGTGTGTGCATTCATTTTTTCCCTCGCCCGTAAATCAGTGAATCAACATGCCGCCGTTCACATCGATGACCGCCCCCGTAATGTAGGAAGACAGGTCCGATGCCAGGAACAAGTAAACGTTGGCCACGTCCCGGGCTTCCCCCAGACGGTTCAGCGGTATGCCCTTCAGGATATCGGTCCGCATCGTCTCGGTCAGCTTGCCGCCGGTGATGTCGGTCTGGATCAACCCCGGGGTGACGCAGTTGACCCGGATATTGTCCGGCCCCAGTTCGCGTGCCATGGCCTTGGCCAGGCCCAGTACGCCCGCTTTTGCCGCTGAATAATGCGGTCCCCCGAAAATGCCGCCACCTCGCTGGGCCGACACCGACGACATGCAGGCAATCGAGCCGGATTTCCGGGCGCGCATGTGGGGAATCACCGCCTGGCTCAGATACAGGACGCCTCCCAGATTCACGTCCAGGACTCGTCTCCAGCTGTCCGGATCGATTTCCATGGTCTTGAGCGGCTGGGTGATGCCGGCATTGTTGATCAGCACGTCAATACGCCCATACCGGTCGATGATCGCCGCGGCGGCCCTCTCGCACGCATCCCTGTCGGCCACGTCGCAGGCCAGCCCGATGTGGTCGCCGGCCTCAAGGGTCGTGGCCGCCTGCGACGCGGAAGTTGCATCCAGATCAAGAATCGCCACGGTGGCGCCATGAGACGCGAGCAATCTGGCCGTCGCCAGACCTATTCCCCGGTCGCTGGCGGCTCCCGATATGGCTATGACCTTGTCCTTCAAAAGCATGTGCTGTCTCCTGGAAATTCTTGAAAGAATTGGATCGGATGAACGAAACGGCAAAACACCGGATGAGTGAAATGGTAGACGGCAAAAATTCGCTGGACAAACGGTAAGTTTGCAATAAATAATGAATTTGATTCATGAATGAGAGTCGCTGACCGTCGTGTTCAAAAACATTCCGCTATCCATGCTGCGCGCTTTCGAAGCATCCGGGCGCACCGGCTCCTTCCGCAACGCGGCCGAAGAACTCTGCCTGTCCCCCAGTGCCGTCAGCCATGCCATCCGGAACCTCGAAGAACATCTGGGCACCCGGCTTTTCCTGCGAAGCACGCGGAGAATCCAGCTCACGCCAGAGGGTGAGGCACTGTTCACCCACATCAGGCGGGGCTTCGACGACCTCCGCCACGGCATGGAGCTGGTCTCGGCGCGCGGGCCGACCGTGTTGCGCCTGCATTCCGCCCCCAGCTTCGCGGCGCAATGGCTGGTCCCGAGGCTGGCCCGCTTCTTCACCGACCACCCCCGGATCGACTTGCGGCTAGCCGCCAACACCGACTATGCCCGGTTCGAAGCCGACGAGTTCGACCTGGACATCATTTATGGCGAGCCCAAAGCAGCCGGTATTGTCGTTGTCCCATTGGGCGACGAATTGCTCACACCGCTGTGCGCTCCCGGGATGGCGGCGCGCATCAAATCGCCGAAAGACCTGATTGGACTGCAATTGATCCAAAGCGAGTCGAAGCAGATTCGCTGGCCGGCCTGGCTTGAGGCGAACGGGCTGCCGGTCGACGCACCGCAGGGAGCCCGCTTTGACCGCAGCTTCCTGGCCATTGCCGCCGCGGCTGACGGCCTGGGTGTGGCGCTGGAATCAACGCGGCTGGCCGAGCGGGAACTGAACAGCGGGCGGCTCGTGCGCCCGCTTGCCGGGAAAGAATGCGAAATCCGTTACAACGGGCACTACCTGGCCTATTCCAGCGCCGCGCATCAACGGCAGACTATTGGCGTGTTCCGGGAGTGGCTGCTCGCCGAACTGGCTTCCGACACGACGTAACAACGCAGGCTCACATCCCCCACGCGTACAGCGCAATGATGCGGTCATCGAGCCCGGCGAAGTGGCGACTCATCTCCGCGCCCAGCAATATTCGGACAAAGACTTTTCACGCTAAAATCCCGACGGCCAGGTGCCCAGATGCGACAGCCGGGTAGAGGCTAGCGGAACAACGGCAAGCCTGTACCTGGCCCGGCCGGACTGTAGAGCACCTCTTACAGGACGTCGAAAGTGCGAAACATACGCGATGAGAGTGCCCAGCAGGATGCCTGTATGGCCAACGGTTCTTCGGGCCCGGCCAGGGAAACCCGGCCCGTTCGTCGCGGAGCGGTGTTTACCATCGTCTCCCTGGCACTATTGATGATGTCAGTCGACTCGACGATCGTCGCGACCGCCCTGCACTCCTTGCAAGTCGGGCTGGGAACGTCGATCAACTGGGCCGGGTGGACCATCACGGCGTACTCGTTCGGCTTCGTGCTGATGCTGCCGATCAGCGGCAGGCTCAGCGATCGATACGGCCGCCGCAAGGTGTTCCTCGGCTCGGTCGTCGCATTCACTGTGGCATCGCTATGCTGCGGGCTGGCCGACAATATCTTTGCGCTCATCGCCTTGCGCGCGGTGCAGGCGGCAGGCGGAGCGGGCTTCACGCCGTCGGCAACCGGGATTGTCGTCGATTATTTCGGCGATGAGCGCGATCGCGCGGTCAGCCTGTTCGGCAGCATCTTTCCCATCGGTGCGACGATCGGCCCCATATTCGGCGGGCTGTTCGTGTCGTATTGGAGCTGGCGGGGCGTGTTCTTCGTCAATGTACCTATCGGGATTGCAATCATTGTGCTGGCGCTGCGCTATATACCGCACGACCCGCCGAGGGCGAAACAGGCCCGCTCCAAGCTGGATCTTGCCGGCATAGCCCTGCTCGGCGGTGGCGTGCTCGCAGGCATGCTGGCAGCCAGCCACCTGGGTGAAAAAGCGCAGCTGTGGTCATTCGCGTTTGCCGTACCCTCGGTCATCGCGGTCGCCGCGCTGTGGCTGTTCTTCCGCCATATCCAGCGCTGCGCGCACCCGTTCATCGCCCCGCGCCTGATCCACGGGCTCGGTTTCGGTTCGGTCAACCTCGTCAACATGATTTATGGCGGCGTCACGGCCGGGGCAGTGGCGCTCGTGCCGCTGTACGCCACCAACCGCTACGGTATCGACGCGCTCGGCTCGGGTACTCTGCTGGTGGCGCAGGGAGTCGCCGCCATCGCGCTATCCACCATCAGTGCTCTGGCGCTGCGGCGAACGGGCTACAGGCTGCCGATGTACGTCGGCGGCATTGCCATCGGTATCGGGATGCTGCTGCTCGCAGCCAAGCCACTCGTCAATATTTCACCGTACGCCTGGCTGGCATGTTCGGCATTCCTCATAGGCGCCGGCGGTGGAATGCTCAACCCCGCCAGCCGTAACGCGGGACTGCAACTGGCGCCCGAACATTCCTCGACCCTCGCCGCACTGCGTACCTTGTTCCGCCAGATCGGATCCATCGTCACAATCTCGATGGCCACGGCGATCCTCGCCAATTCCCATGCCGCCGGCAGCGCTCAGGCTTGGGTCTACGTCGCGGCGGCCCTGCTATGTGTCGTC
This sequence comes from Paralcaligenes ginsengisoli, assembly GCF_054781135.1. Taxonomy (NCBI): domain Bacteria; kingdom Pseudomonadati; phylum Pseudomonadota; class Betaproteobacteria; order Burkholderiales; family Alcaligenaceae; genus Paralcaligenes; species Paralcaligenes ginsengisoli. Next base: position 26,691 of record NZ_BAAGUZ010000038.1, on the reverse strand, counting down.
GCCCTGCCGGTAATCGCTCGCGTACCGGAGTACCACGGCTCGTGGTAAGCAGCTCACCCCCCTGCCGCAACCTGAATAGAATTGCGGCCATGGGCCTTGGCTGCGTAAAGCGCCTGGTCCGCACGCGCCAGCAGCGAATGCATGGTGTCCCCTTGTGAGGCCTGCGTCACCCCGGCAGAAAAGGTATAGCTGAAATCTATCGAGGGGAACTGCAGATGGACCTGGATGGGGTTGTTATGCAAACGATTCAGGATGTCGAGGGCCGATTGCACAGGAACGCCAGGGCAAATGACCAGGAACTCTTCTCCGCCGATGCGGGCTATCGTATCGACGGCCCGAAGATTGGCACGGCAATTTTCGGCAAACCGGCACAAGGCGGCATCGCCCGCCTCATGCCCAAACCGGTCATTGATGCTCTTGAAAAAATCAAGATCGACCAGGGCAACACTCAGCAATTGCATCTGGGTCTGGGTACTGAGCAAGACACGCTTCAACAGTTCGAAAGCATAACGTCGATTGGGCAGCTTGGTCAGGTAATCGGTCTGCGACGCCTCAAGCGCCACATCCCGCGAAACCCGCAGCGAAGTCTCGACTTGCTTGAGCGCAGTAACATCGGCGCCTTCGCAAAGCGGCCAGCCATCCGGCAAGAGCGTTTCGGTTATCCATAGGCGCTTGCCGTCGAGCAGCTCGATCGGATAGGAGCAATGGCTCTGGGCGCGGCGCCTGGCCCGCGCACGGGTAATGTAGGTATCGATGGAACTTGCGCCAATATTCACCCCCACTCCGGCGGCATGATTCGACCTGACAATAGCAGAAAAAGAAACGTTGTCCGTGCTGTGCACAAAGGCCTTGCGAAAGGCATCATTCGCATACCACAGTGTGTCTTCGGGATCGTATAGCGCTATTAAAGTGCGACTGCCCTGAAACCCTTGAAGCAATCGTGCTCCGGCATTTTCATCCGGAATGCCTGCAGTGTTCAAATCATCTCCATCGTGCTTTTCTTTTCCAGAACTTATTGTTCTTAGGTATACGCCAAAACATGCGTTCTCTCGACAAGAGAATGTTCGATGAGTTTAAATTAAAAATTTATTGTAATTTGAGCGGGAAATTCAACATCCTGTCAACAACGGCCAAGACACCGCCACCCTCGCGCCTTGAAGGCCGCCCGGCAGGCCGCCGGCGGAATCATTTCACACTCTCGAAATGTTCCGCATCATCTTCCCAGTTGTCGTGCAGCAAAGCCTGCAAGGCTTCTTTGACCGCGGCAACCTTGCGGCTTTCGCCGTCGGCGCGACGAGTCACGAGCGAGAACTGCAGTTGCGGCGCATTGGGCAGGCGCAGCGTCCTGACCGGATACATCAATTGAATACCCGGATCCGCAATCTGCACCACCGAGATACCGACTCCGGCGCTCACCATGGCGACGATCGCGCGCACGCCGTCCAGTTCGATCGAGCTGCGCGCCTTTCGAACATGCTTGCCGACATAATGTGCGGCCAATCGCCCGGTTTCCGTTTTACGGTCGTAACGGATCCATTCGTATTTCCTGAACAAGGCGTTGAGCGAGGTTTCCTGGCTCTGCGGCGGAGTGACCAATACCAATTCGCGACGAAACAGTGGATGCCATGTCAGGCGCGATGCTCCGCCCGCTTCAGGCTGCGCCACGACTGCCGCGTCCGAATCTCCCGATTTCACCGCATCGGTCAGATCGGCGCTTTTCCCTCGGGTAGGAAGTACTCGCAAAAGCGGATAACGGTCTGCCAGATAACGCATGACGCCGGGCAGCAGCATAGGCTGCAGCGACTCAATCACTCCGAAACCGACATTGCCCTCGACCACAACCGCCGACTGGAGCCGTAAAGAATTCAGGCGCGCCAGAGCGGGTTTCATTGCTTCGGAAACCTCGTAGGCGACGCGCAGCGGCTTGACCCTCAGGCCGCTGCGGTCAAACAGTTGCTGTCCCAGATACGTTTCGAGCTGCTTCATCTGCATGCTGACTGCACTCGGCGTCACATTCGCTTCCCTTGCCGCCGCCGCCAGTGTGCCGTGGCGCAGCACGGCATCCAAAACCGCAAAGGCTTCCATTTTCATCAAAATTCCTTAACTAAAGTTTAAATAAATATCGATATTAATTGATGATTGATTCTTTTATCCTTCTGTCATGCCAGAACACATACCGATCCATTTCGTCAAGGAGACGATTGAATGAGCAAGTCCTTTCAGCCGCAAGCGTGGTTGGCGGCCGATTTAGACCAGAACAAGTCCTGGGTGCAACACCTGAGCGAAGAAGAGATCTCGGGCCTGGAGCGGGGGCTCGCGCATGCCAAAGGCTGCAACAAAGACCTGCTGTCCATGACCGCGGACGACTTCCCCATGGGAGAGGCCGCCGCGGCCGCGATGCAGCGTGCGTTCAAAGCCACGCAAGAACGCTGGGGCCTATGCCTGGTCAAAGGCTTCCCGGTGGATCGATGGAGCGAAGACGATGCCAAGCTCGTATTTTGGGGTGTCGGCCTCCACGTAGGCCTGGCTCGAACGCAAAACCGCGCAAGCGACATCATGACTGACGTGCGCGATGTGGGGGCAAGCTACAAAACGAAAAACGGCCGAGGATACAACACGAATGCGGGACTCGATTTCCATATGGATTCAGGCGATGTGGTCGCGCTGCTCACGCTGCAAACCGCCAAATCCGGAGGTGAAAGCAAGATCACCAGTTCCATCGCCCTGCGCGACGAGGTTGCGCGCCGCCGCCCCGATCTGATCGAAGTCCTGAAAAAAACGTTTTTCCATAGCTACCAGGGTACACAGGATTCCTCGCAACGCCCTTACTATCAATGCCCGATTCTCGGCAGTGATCCCGATTACTTTGCCTTGCGCGCCAATCGCAAAAATACAATGGCTGCCCAGGCGGACTTCGAGGATGTGCCACGCCTGAATCCCGAACAGCTCGAGGCTCTCGATTTGCTGGAAGAAATCCTGCCGGACCCGAAGTTCTGCTTTTCCATGTGGCTGGAACGCGGAGACATGCAATTGCTCAACAACTATGTAAACCTGCACTCCCGCACGAGCTTCGAAGACTACGAAGAGCTCTCCAGGAAACGGCATTTGTTGCGCCTGTGGCTGGCCTTGCCCATTTCACAACCCCTGCCACCCGAATGGAAAGAGTATTACGGCGACGTTCGCCCCGGGTCCGTGCGCGGCGGTGTGCGAGGCAGCGCCATTTCCAAAGCGTTCATCGATTATGAGGCTCGGCAAGCCCGGATTCTAGGCATGCCGCACGCCATCACATACCCGGCACTGGTTGCAGGCTGAGCAATCAGCGACCGGCACCACTATATGTAGACCTGGGCCATGCATCCCGGTCTCACCTTTTCCCAACAAGGAGACTCCATGAAACGCACTTCTTCTTTGCCTCTTGATTTTTGCCGTGGCTTGCAGACCGATTTGAAACCTCTGGGTAAAAAGCTGATTCACACAGCAATCATCTCTTCGCTGATGCTTTTCGGGGGAGCCGGATCCGCCGCGGCAGCGAGCGCCGGCGATGCCTCGAATCATTACCCCTCGAAACCTATTACGGTTGTTGTAGGCTACACGCCCGGCGGCGCCACCGACATCATTACCCGCCTTATCGCCAGCAAATTGGAACGGGTGCTGGGACAGCCCGTGATTGTCGAAAACCGGCCCGGTGCCGGGTCGAACATTGCCACCGACCGGGTGGTCAGGGCGCAGCCCGATGGCTACACTTTATTGGTGGAAACAATTGCCAATGCAACCAATATGTCGGTCTACAAAAACATGCATTACGACACGCGCAAAGACCTTGCGCCCATCGTTCAATTCATGGCCTCGCCCAGCGTGCTGGTTGTCAACCCATCCGTACCCGCAAAAACACTGAAGGAATTCATTGCCCTGGCCAAAGCCAAGCCGGGCAAGTTGACCTATGCGTCGTCTGGCGTGGGCGGCTCGCCGCACCTGGCCGGAGAAATGCTCAAGCTACGTGCGGGAATCAGCATGGTACACGTGCCCTACAAGGGTGCAACGCCGGCGCTGACCGACGTGATCGGCGGCACTGTGTCCTGCGGATTCATGACATCCCTGGGTGCGTTGCAGTACATGCAGAACGGCAAATTAAGGCCCATCGCCGTCGCCAGCCCCAAGCGTCTGTCCGAGCTGCCCAATGTTCCCACCATGGCGGAGGCGGGTTTGCCCAATTTCGACGTTCTTTCGTGGAATGGGCTTGCGGCACCGGCCGGCACGCCGGAACCCATTATTCAAAAGCTCAACAAAGAGGTCAACGAAATACTGAAAATGCCTGACGTGAAAAAACAGTTGGAAGCCCTGGGCGCGGAGCCTGTAGGCGGAACGTCTGCGCAATTCAGGGATTTTGTGAACGCGGAAATTGAAAAATGGGGCCTGGTCGTGAAAACAGCGGGAATTTCCCTGGATTAGGAAACCCATGAAACACACTTCGAATTCGCGCTGCGCCCTGCTCATGACCGGGGGCACCATCGTCTCGAAAGTCGACCAATCGACTGGGCTGGCGATGCCGGTGATGTCGGGTGGGGAATTGCTCGAAACGCTCAAAGGCCTCACCGATGTATCGTCCATCGAGATTCACGACATAGCACGCGTCGCCTCTCCGCATATAGAGCCGACGCACTGGATAGCCTTGCATGATTCCATCCAAGGCCTGATTGCACGGGACGATATTGCGGGCATCGTGGTGTCCCACGGTACGAGCACTTTGGAGGAAACGGCGTGGTTCCTTGACCTGACGATCCGGACAGAAAAGCCCATCGTCGTCATCGGCGCCCAACGCAATGCCTCCGCGCTCGATTTCGATGGTCCCAGGAATCTGCTCGACGCGCTCATGATCTGCCGAACCGATACCGCTCGCGGAATGGGGGTGCTGGTGGCGCTGAACGGCCATATCAATGCGGCACGGGAAGCGACCAAAACCCATACGGTCGACGTCGAAACGTTTCAGTCCGGCGAATGGGGATATCTTGGCAGCGTCGTCAATGATCGTGTCACTTTTCACAGGGCTCCGGTGCGTCGTTTGCATGTCCCGCTGATTTCAAGGAACTTGCCGGCCGTGGAGATCATTTCCATGTATGCCGGAGCGACAGGGGCTCTCGTAAAAGCCGCGGCGGATCTGGGCGCTCGGGGCCTGGTTGTGCAGGCGGTTGCGTCGGGCCACGTCAATGCGCCGATGTTTGAAGCCATACGACATACGCTGGATCGCAACATAGCCGTTGTCATTGCCACTCGGATTCCGCGCGGAGGAACGCGGGCGGGCTACGGCTTTGCCGGTTCGTCGCAATTGCTGGTGGAAGCCGGCGCGGTACTAAGCAATGACCTGTCTGCATGGAAGGCAAGAATCCTGCTGATGCTCGCGCTGCAAAATACATTCTTGAACTCGCGCGAACTTTCTTCGCTCTTCGATAAATAGCCGGCCCTGAATTAAAACCCTCGGACTCGTGCTCATACACCGAAGCCTCCCGCACAACACCGGCATGAAGAGCCCTACCCCAGGTCCAGCGCCTGCGTCAGATCGCCTAGCGGCGCCAGCCCGTTCGCGGCGAAAACATTGTCGCGGGCGGCAACGCCATCCAGCGGCGCCAGCCCGTGCACACGGCTGATAAGGCGCAGGATCGAATTCGTGTCATAGACCGTGTGATCGACATGGCCCTTCTTGGCCAAGGGAGAAATCACGATTGCCGGGATTCGCGAACCCGGCCCCCAGCGGTCGCCTTTCGGCGGCGAAACGTGATCCCACCAGCCGCCGTTCTCGTCGTGCGTAACGATGACAACCGTGTTTGCCCACTGAGGTCCGCGCCGGATGTGCTCGACGACGTTCGCGATATGCCGGTCTCCGGACGCGACGTCGGCATAGCCCGCATGCATGTTGAGACTGCTTTGCGGCTTGTAGAAGGTAACGGCAGGCAGGCGTCCGGCATCGATATCCGCAATGAAGCGGTTGGTGGAGGGATCGTCGCCCAGGCCGCCGTCGCGCAGATGAAGGCGGCGCGCTTTCGTGCCCGGGGCGTAGTTGGCAAAATAGTTGAACGGCTGGTGGTGGTATTGGAAATCTGGCACCGGCCCTGTTGTGTGATTGAGCGCATATTGCCACGCACCGCTGTACCACGCCCACGAAACGCCCTTTTCGGAGAGACGGTCGCCAATGGTGGCATAGTGCTGCGGCGGCAGCACATGGATATTTTCCGGATCGGCAAAGGCCGGGTCGCCACCCTCGGCGGGACGCACGTGGCTGGGCTGATAAGCCGCGGCCATCGTGTTGACGGCGTAGCCATCCGCCGTAAGCGCACCGTCTTTCTCGAATTTGGGAGAGCCGTCGAGTGCCGACACGGGTGAATTGGCGGCCAGCTTCAAACGCGTACCGGTCGGGTCGCTGCCTTCCACTACCGACAGCAACTTGTGCACCGGGCTGTTGCGCGCATTCGGATAGAACGGCGCCTGCGCGGAGATCAGGAAGATGTGATTGAGCCACGAGCCGCCAAAAGCCGCCATGAAAAAATTGTCGCATAGGGTGTATTGACTGGCCAGACTCCAAAGCCGCAGCGTCTCGGCGGAGTCGCGATAATGCCCCATCACCAGGCCGCCCGAATTGGCCCAGGCGACGAATTGATTGTTGCGGCCCGCATTGATCTGCATCTGGTTTTGGTAGAAACGATGCCACAGGTCGCGTGTGATGACTCCCAGCGGCAGTGGTACGCCTTGCGCATCCGCGAGATGGAATGGGCCGTTGGGCAGGCCGTCGATCTGGTCTTGCGTAATTTCGAAGTGCTTGCCGCCCACGTCTTGCGGGCGCGGCACCAGGCCGCCCCAGATCTTTGGCAGGCGGGCCAGCGGTGTCCGGCCGTCACGGTCCAGTTGCATGGACTGCGCAGCGGGCACCGCCGAGAGTGGACTCTGCACGCCAGGGAAATTGCTGTACAGATTGTTGAAGCTGCGGTTTTCCGCATAGATCACGACGATATTGCGCACCTGCGACCGCAGCGCCTGATCCAGACGTTCGTCGGCTTTCGTGCGTGGCGGCTGAACCGTTTCGCAGCCTCCCAGCGCCAGGCCAACCCCCACCGCCGTGATGCCGCCGAGCACCCGGCGTCGGGTGGGATCCATGGGATCATTGATGTTGCGACCGTCGACGTCCTTATCCATAAGCTGTGATCTCCCTATGACTGAGCAGGCAAAAAAGGGGCTACCATGCAAAAGAAATGCGGTTGCGGCGAACCGCGGCAACGAGAAAGCTGGAAAGAACACGTACTATACTGCCGAAATATGACAGCAAGAATTCTCAAGACGATCGAAAAATGTCACGATCCGAACGCCTGCTTGAACTGCTCCAATCACTCCGCCGCCATCGTCTGCCTGTAAGCGGTGCAAAACTCGCATACGACCTGGGCATCAGCATTCGCACGCTTTATCGAGATATTGCCTCCCTTCAGGCGCAGGGCGCCATGATTGAAGGAGAGCCTGGTATCGGCTACGTTCTGCGGCCCGGATTCATGCTGCCTCCGCTCATGTTTTCCGACGACGAAATCGAGGCGCTTGTACTCGGCTCGCGCTGGGTCAGCAAGCGGGCGGATAGACAGCTCTCTGCTGCGGCGTCGAACGCCCTTGCGAAGATCGCGTCAGTGCTTCCTGACGACCTGCGCAACAATATGGACAACAATGCCCTGTTTGTCGGGCCTCATGACACGACTGCGCTGGAACACATTGATCTGAAACTGGCAAGACAGGCCATTCGCACTGGGTGCAAGCTGGTCATCGCCTATTCCGATCAAAATGGCGTCGAGTCGCACCGCACCATATGGCCATTTGCCATTGGCTTTTTCGAAACTTCCCGCGTGCTCGTCGCATGGTGCGAGCTACGGGGCGACTTTCGTCATTTCCGGACAGACAGGATATCCTCCCTGTCCCTGCTGGACCTGCGCTACCCGCGCAGCAAGCAAGCCCTGCTCAAGGAATGGCGCAAGACGCAGCTCGCGTCCTCAACCTGATCTCCCGCCTAGAAACGCAGCATATCGTGCATATGTTTCACTTGGGCCTCCCTGCGCTGCTGCGCTTGCGCCATGAGCCACGGCGGCACTGCGTGCATGGATCAAGGACGAACTGGAGCTTTCGCTGCGCAAGCTCCAAAAAGACGCCGAGTCGGCCGCGTAGCCAGGGAAATTTGAATTGGCCACACTCAGGCCGGCGCGAAAACGCGCAGGCGATGGCCGTCAGGGTCGAGCGCCACAAACGTATAACCGAAATCCATGGCGGTTGGAGCCTGTGCCATGACCAGACCGCGCAGGCTCCACTGGGCATGCATAGCGTCGACGGTGTCGTTGCCGTCAACCGAAATGGCCAGTTCCCCGCCCCCACCCGCCGCAGCGGCGGCAGGCTCTACAGTATGCCTGGACCAAAGCCCAAGCTTGACGCCGGAATCCAGGACAAACATGGCAAAGGTGGGCGAGGCCTCGACAGGTGGCTTCCCAAGCAGCCCAGCATAAAAGTCGGCGCTGGCTGCTGGGCTGTCCACGTACAAAAGGAAGAAATTCGGGTCGGTCATGTTGCTGCTCCGCAATAGTCAATGGGATGTGCTGACACAGGATGGCTTCCTGTTCAATGAGAAACCATCCTAATCGCCGCCACTGTCAGTTTCTGACAGTAGCGTTCCCTATTGCGCGCAACCAGCTTTCGTTCCTCCGAAGGATCCAGAAGGCCAGGATCTCCGCTCAGGCTTTCCAGGTGAGGTCAGTCAATGACAGCCCCGGATTTCTTGACTATATCGCCCAGGCGGGCATATTCTTCGGCGCCAAACTGCTTGAGTTCCGCACGCGTCGTCGGAGACGGTATCGCCCCGCGCGACCGCAACGATTCCTGTACCGCGGGCTTGCTCAACACCGTGTTGACAGCCTGATTCAGGCGATCCAACACTTCAGGAGGCGTTCCTTTCGGGGCATATAGCCCGTCCCAGGCAAAAAATGCATATCCAGGTACACCGGCTTCATCGAATGTCGGGATATCCGGGTTCGATTCAACGCGCTTTTTCGTCGTAACGGCTAATGCATGCAGTTTTCCAGCCTTGATCTGTCCCGCCAGATTCGGCATGACATCGATCAACATGGAAATTCTTCCCCCCAATAAATCAGTCAAGGCCGCCGCTCCGCCACGGTATGGAATGTGGGCAATGTCCAGACCCGTCATCTGTTTGAACAACTCACAGGACAAATGGGAGGTCGTGCCATTACCCGCGGAGCCGCAGGTCAGTTTTCCGGGGTTCTTCTTGCCATAGGCGATCAATTCCTGCAGCGTTTTGAAAGGCTCGCCTGGATTCACAACCAGTGCCGCGGCAATCACGGTGAAGCGGGAAATCGGCTCGAAATCTTTGGGCGTATACCCGGGATCCTTGTACAGCCAATGATTGATGGCTTCGGTCCCATTCGTTCCGTAGGAAAGGGTATATCCATCGGGTTTGGCGCGGGCTGCCGTGGCGGTTCCAATATTACCGCCCGCACCCGGACGATTCTCAATAATGACCGCCTGCCCCAATTCGCGGCCCAGCGGCTCAGCAACAAGACGCGCCAGGGTGTCGCCGCCCCCGCCGGCGGCAAAGGGCACTATCAATGTGATGGCGCGCTGCGGCCACGCGCCTGTGCCCTCAGCCAGAACATTAACCGTAGCCGTGCCGGCAAACAACACGGCGCCAAACAGTATTGCCATTTTTCTGAATTGCATTTTTTCCTCCGATGCCAGATCCGCCAATATGACGGGTTTATTTGTTTACAGGCTTGAATCAAGGCCGGATTATTCGTCCGGCCGCTTTTAATATGAGTACTCTTGCTGATTGGACAGGCAGCAAGGGCATATGCGCTATTCCGGCGGCAAATGCCTGCGGCTTCGCTTCTCCGATATTCGCCAGCCCGCTTCTGTTTTGATCAATTCATCACAACAGTCCCGGATGGCTACCAAACGCAAGGCGGGAGAGCCCTGAACGGCATCGTTGTCGTACGCTGTCAAATAAAAGCAGACGCGAGCACTCGGTGGTTTCGCTTCATTGTTCAATTCCACCCGCAGATTGCTTATGATGTGGCAAGTTGTGCGGGATGCCGGCCGGGCATCGAGCGCGGCCAGGACACCTTCGGGGCCCCGCAGTTCCGCTCCCTGGCGAAGCCAGATGCCGTCAGGAGCCATCAACGCCGCCACCTCGCCATAGCGGCGCATGTCCAGGGCATAAAAAAAAGCCAGCGTGACCTGGGCGCATGCCCATTCAGTGGAATCGCCGATCAAGGGTTTCATAAAAGCAGTCCTTTCAAGCAGAGAATCAGGCAGAAGCCGCGACAAGCACGGCCTTATGCGCGGCAAGGGGTGCGGTGGCATCCCGCAGCAGAGCGGCATCGACAGGCCTGCGTTCTTCAACCCATTTGCGCGCCAGACGAAAATCACGCCCGGCATTGACGCCGATAGCGCACACCACACAGGACTGGGCATCGAGGCCGAACGCCAACAGGCAGCCTGGTTGCGCCAGAGGCCGAACAACGGTTGTTACCGACTGCGCGGCAAAACCTGAAATCTGAATCATGTTGTTGTACTGTTCCGACCAGACCAATGGGATCGGCGCATAGACAACGGGCAGGCCCAACAAGGCCCTGGCCGCGGCCACTCCTTGATCCTGGGCGTTTTGCCACGACTCCAGGCGGACGCGGCCACCGGATCTGTCATGCTCGATTACCGTTACGTCCCCTGCCGCGTATATATTCGGGTCTGAACTGCGACATTGCCCATCCACAATCACACCGCCATCGCAAGACAAACCGGCCAGGCGAGCGAGCTCATCGTTAGGCAATAAGCCCGCACCCAGTACCACGATATCGGCCGATACTTTGCGTCCGTCTGCCAGCAGCAACTGTTTTTCACCGCTCTCGCCAGCGGAGATGGCCCGCACATGCGTTCCGGTCAATATGGCCACTTCGCGAGACCGATGCAGGCCGGCCAGGTAATCGGACACTTCAGGCATAACGCTGCGACTGCATAAACGCGAAGCCGCCTCGATCACGGTTACCTGGCATCCTGCCTGCCGGGCCGTCGCAGCCACCTCAAGCCCGATCCAGCCGCCCCCTACCACCGCCAACCGTTTCCGGCCGGCACGCATGGCCAGGCCAAGACGCTTCGCATCATCCAGCGTGCGCAAGGTATATATTCCCGGCTGATCCGCTCCCGCCAAAGGCGGCACGAAAGCACGGCCGCCAGTGCATAGCAAGAGCTTGTCGTAAGGCAAGTCCGTTCCGTCGGACAACGTCACATGCCGGGCCGCCGGATCGATCCCTTGCACCTTTTTTGATGCCAGGAACGCCACGTCCAGTTCCGCCAAGGCTGAAGCGGAAAGCAATTCCGTCTGATGCGGCAGCATGCTTCCCCCCAGAACGGCCTTCGACAAGGGCGGACGTTCATAAGGAGCGTGCGGCTCATCGCCGCACAGCACGATGCGGCCTGCGTAACCCTCCGCGCGCAGGGTTCGAACTGCCCAGGCCCCGGCCTGCCCGGCACCGATTACAACGATGGTTTCGCTGCTCACGATTCGTCCGCTCGGACAAGAATCGTAGCGCCATCCACCTTGACGGAATAAACTTTCAAATCGGTGGTGACGGGCGGACACAGCGGCTTCCCGGTGGCGATATCGAATACACCTTGATGAAGAGGGCATTCGATAGTGCCGTTTTCAATATAGCCCTCCGACAGGCTGGCATTACCGTGGGGACAGCGGTCCTGGGTGGCACATACTTTCCCGTCTACCTGATACAGGCAGACCGCCTCGCCGTCCACAATGATCCGCAACGTGCCGGTATCGGGCGAAATATCCTGCATCAAGGCAACAGGCTTCCAGGCTTCAACCATGCTCATAGCTCCATCGCATTTCGGTAGAATTCATAAAAAGCCCGAATCAAGACTTCGCTGACCATATAGTCCGCCGGTTTGGTATCGCGGCCGCCCATCTCGACAACGCCGTGGTCGTTCGGGTAGCCGGTCACGCCGGTCTGCACTTGCTTGAGCATTTCACTGTCGTCCATGGAAACAAAGCCGGCCGGCCCCAGCAAGTTGGCGTGTTTCAGACGCAGGCGAGTCATTTCCTCGTCATCGTCCTCGTAGCCGTAATAGGTGAACACCAGCTCGTGGGCCGTCGGGCCGCGCGGAATGACGTGGCGCGTCTTCAGGGAGTTCGCTTGAATGCCGAACTGAGCTGCCGGAAAGACCCAGGCGCCGCCTACGCGCCCACGATTGAACTCGGCACGCGGAGTAACGGTTTCCAGATCGTGCAGCGTCAGGTCGCCGCGAAAACGCGTCATCTCCGAGGTGGCTTCCGTTACCTTCTTGCCCTCGTTGTGGGACACCATGACGCTGTGCGCACCACCGCCTGTCGGAATGCATTCCGATTTGGAGTCGGCGCGCCACAGGCCGAAGGTGATGTAAAAAGTATGAAGCAGGGTCGCGTGATAAGGATCTTTCAGATTCTCCAGGTACATCTTCCAGTTGCTGGGAATAAGCTGACGGCTGTAACCCAGCAGTTTCAGCTTTTTCCCCGGCAGCATGTGGTCGATTTCAGCCAGGACCTCATCGCCGCAATACTCGTCAAACGAAAGGGCTTCATCCGAAAACGTGGCCCAAATGGAACCGCCCCGATTGACGCTGCGCAGCTTGCGTATATTGTGCTGCTTCAGATCAAAATCGCGCGGCATCCCGCCCTTGCCCATCGCCCCGCGGCGGAAAGGCAAGCCTTGCAGGTTTCCATCCAGACTGTAGTTCCATTGGTGATAGGGGCAGGTGAAGTCCTTCACCTTGCCGGTGTTCTGCCAGCAGATCTGCGCGCCGCGATGCGCACAGCGGTTTTCCAGCACATTGATATCGCCGGCTTCGTTGCGCACCATCACGACAGGCTTGTCGCCTATCCAGTTGCGCTTGTAGCTGCCGACTTCAGGCACCTCGCATTCCAGTCCGACGTAATTCCATGTTCTCCCGGCAAAGAACACATCCATCTCTTTCTGATAGATCGCCGGGTCGGTATATACCCAGTTGGGAATGCGCGTATATCCTTCCTTGGGCCAGCGCCGTTGGATATGGATGGGTGATGACGCGGGCGCTTCGAGTTGCGCGTTGTCCTTGCAGTTCATGGCAATATCCTTAAGCGGCGCATCAGACAGGAATGATCAAAGAGTTGCGGATGCGGTAGTTGTCGTAAACGCAGTCACGGCGTTGCAGCACCAAGCCTTCCGGCGTCCGGCGCAAACGATCCAGATACCTGCCGACCATGTTCAGACTGGGCTCCTGGTCGGAAAGCGATTCCATGATTGCAAAGTTGGCCTGAGCCATGATCGCGTCGCCGTCATGGCCATTGACGCGCACGCCACTGATGAAATGGCGCAAGGCTCTGGGCTCGTATACGGTGGTTTCCTTCAATGCGGTGATCCGATCGCGCAGCATATTCTTGTTCATGCAATAGATCAGCCCCAGCGGCAGTCCCGCATCGAAATTCTCCCGGGAAATGACACGATAATGACAATCCTCGGCGAAGAACTCGATCCAGCCATCCAGGTTTTCGTCGTCCAGACATAAGGCGTAATCGTCATAAAAATCACGCAGCTCGGCGCGCAAGGCCTGTGGTGTTTGTTCAAGTGCGGCATTCATGGATGCTTCAATTCCTTCGATAATTCTGTATTGCGGTGTACAGGCAATCAGGCAGCTGTCACGAACTGGGCGCGGTTGCTTTCAAAGCCACCTTGGCTGCCCAGAGTGATAATCGGCTCTTGCAGGCGCTCTTGCCAGATCAGGGATTCCATCGCGATTTGCAATGGATGATCCTGGACTGTCAGTGCCGAGGTCGATTCGTCTCCTGAATGATGCGAATGCATTGCCCAGCCTGGCGCCGACAGAATCAAATCTCCTGTGCTCCACTCGAGGCGCTCTTTGCCGACCTGGCTATATCCCTTACCCCTGAGGTAGTAATTGATCGCCGAAGAACTGTGTCGATGCGGCACGTGATGATTGTTGGGAGGAGAACAGGAAATGGTGGCAAAAAAGCTGTGCGTCGTTCCGATGCGCCGCTCGGTGGCCGGGTTGTACAGCACGAACAGGCGCCGGCCGTTATAACCCCGGGCAAATTCCTCCACACTGGGCAAATACTCCGAAACTTTGGCCCATGGCCAATGCAGCGATTTCGATTCAAGCACGTCAATATCGATCAGCCACTCATAGCCCAGAAGCCAGGCCCCTTCTTCGGTGATCTGCTCGCGTATCGCGAGATCGCGGGCGCGGGCGGTTGCTTCGCGGTTGACCTCCGCACGCCGCGTATTCGCGTCGGCAGGCGGAATATCTCCTTCAAACTCTTCTACATAATGGACCTCGAGCTTTTCCAGCAGGGGAGCATTCGAATACGATAGCCGTACCCAAGGTTCGCGGCCGTCATTCTCGTAACTGTGAACTTGCATGGACGGGGTATTCCATACATCCCATTTCTGCATTCGAACCGATCGCCCGTCAACTCTGGCAAGCCCCGAACCGCTGATGCAAATTTCCACCATGTTCGAGTTCTTGCGCAGATTCAATGTTTTCTCGCCGGGCTTGAGCACATTGATCGTGACATCGATACCCGGTGCCAGCCCCAGGCCTGGCGCCGTCGCCTCGGGATGAGTGATCAATGATGCGCGGCGGCCATTGTCGGGTCGCGCCAAATCAATCAAGCGTTCAATTTCCAGATCGATGGCCTTTTTCGGCACCACGATCGATGGCCACATATTCTGGGGTCGGGCTTGTACACCGCTTACATCTACAAAACAAGATTTTCCATTATCCATTTCATGCACCCGCATCAAAGATTCCATATCGATAAAACCCGCTTACACCTGCGTCAGCAACAGGTTTTCGCGGGTTTGCCTGGGCAGCGAGATACCCAGGTCCCGCTGGCAGGCAAGCTCATAAGCCACCGAAGCCATGGCAAGGTCCGACAGGCCCATGCCCATGCCCTTGAAGATCGAGAAACGCGTTCCCAGCGGGCAATCCTTATTCGCCGCCAACAGATCGCTCAGAACCTTGACCTCGCCCCAGCCTTGAGGACCTGCTCCAAAATGTTCACGCAATTCACGCGAGCCGCGCTGGGCATTTTCCAGATCATCGACGACCACCAGGTCCGCTCTTTCAAACACATCTTGATGAAATTCGGCCTTGGCCGGAAGAATGGCGCCTACGGCATTCAAGTGCCGACAGTCCTTCAAATTGGCGGCATTGAGAAACGGCTCTTGCGCCCGGGTAATGACCGTGACAATGCCCGCGCCATCCAGGGCTTCCTCAAGCGTGTCGCAAGCACGCACTGGAAACGGATAGCGCGCGGCGACATTCTGTGCGAAAGCCTTGCGCTTTTCGGCGGTAGGACTGAAAACACGGACCTCATCCAGATCCTGCACGGCGGCCAGGGCGGCCAATTGAGTCACCGCCTGCGGGCCCGTGCCGATGAGTGCGGCCGTGCGAATATCGCGCGAAGCCAGTAAACGCGTAGCCACGCCGCTAATTGCCGCGGTGCGCAGCATGCCGAGCGCCCGCGCCTCGATCAGGCCCAACAGAGTGCCGTGCTGCGAATCGAAAAGACTGAAGATCGACCCCCCTCCCGACTTGGAGTACACCCATGTCTTGAATCCGGCATAGCCCTTGTTGATCATCACCGAACCCAAAGCATGCATGGAGTTGCCCTCGCCCCATGTGGTCAGCGTCTTGGGCAGATTTTTGGCCTCGCCACGGCCTTGTGCAGCCAACATATCCTCGAGCGCATCGATCGCGCGACGGATATCCAGGGTTGAAACCACATCCTGTTCCGTCAGATACCGGATTCCTTCACTCATAAAACCTTCCTGCTTGTATGTTGATTGGCCTGCGGCTCGTCGACGACGGGATTGCTCAGGCGCCCAATGCCGGAGATGGTCAGTTCCAGCACATCGCCCTGCTTCATGAATAGGGGTGGCGCACGCATCGAGCCCACTCCCTCGGGTGTCCCGGTGGCAATCACGTCCCCGGGCGACAAGGGTGTGAAAGTGCTTATATAGGCAATCAGTTCCGGAATCGGGAAAATAAGATCCGACAGCTCGCCCATCTGTACTTCCATGCCGTTCAATCGGGTTTGAAGCGTGAGTGCGGACGGATCGGGAATCTCGTCGGAGGTCACCATCCAGGGCCCCATGGACCCACTGCCGGCAAAATTCTTTCCCGGCGTGACCTGCGCATTGTGTTTCTGAAAATCGCGCACGGAATTCTCGGCCAGGCAGGTATAGCCGGCGACATGAGCCAGGGCATCATCACGTGCGATATGGCGGCCGGCCTTGCCGATGACTACCGCCAACTCGCCTTCAAAATCAAATTTGTGCGACGCCCATGGACGGATGATGGAAGCTCCATGCCCAACGAATGAGTCGGCAAAGCGCACGAACAAGGACGGATACCGCGGCAGCTCGCGACCGGTTTCCCGTATGTGGCGCCCATAATTCAAGCCCACGCACAAGATCTTTCCAGGTACGGGCACAGGTGGCAGCCATTGCAGCGCATCCACGGGCAAACGCATGGCCGTGGACTCGATCGCCCGCTTAATGGCGGGTAATCCGGCGGCGATCCCCTGCCGGATATCGGGCCATACCGAGTCCAGCGGCACAACAACCTCATTTTCGACCGCCCCCCACCCTATGCCGGAGTCGCCGCGAAAGCTTGCCAATTTCATTTTGTCTCCATCCGGATGGGCCAACCGAAGCCATCTGTGATTCAATGGCCCACGGGTAAATTGCATGCATTAGACCCGCATTATCTGGCCTCGTTGCTTATAAAATCAATTATTGCATGCAATTTATCCAAATATCAAGCTTTTCTTGTTGCCAGAAAACAAAATGCATGCAATTAAGAACTACACTAAGCTCTTATTGCATTTCCCCATTCAAAAGGAAAATATGGCCGCACAAATCGACCGCGTCGTCTCTGAACTCAGGGCCATGATGGTTTCCGGCGAGCTTCAGCCCGGAGAACGCATCATCGAATTGCAGTTTTCGTCCCGGCTGGGCGTATCGCGCACCCCGCTGCGGCTGGCTCTGGCCGAACTGGAAAAGGAAGGGCTACTGGAAAGGCTGCCTTCTCGCGGTTTTCGAGTACGGGCTTTTTCGGTCGAAGACATTGCCGACGCTGTCGATGTTCGAGGAGTCCTGGAAGGCATGGCTGCTCGTCTGATCGCGGAACGGGGCCCATCGCACACCTGGCTGGAGCAAATGCAGGCTGTCGTGGAGCAGGGCAAAAAGCTGCTCGAAAGCGCTATCGTGAACCCCCGCACAACCGTGGACGCGCTGGCCTGGGGCCAGATAAACCGCAGCTTTCACGAGCTTCTGGTTCAGGAAGCCAACAACCGGGCCCTGACCTCGGCGCTCGAGCACAACAATAAAACGCCGTTGACGGGCCCCGCCGCATTAACCCTGCCCATTACTCCGACTTTTCTGGAAACGTCATTTGTATTGCGAGCCCAGGCGGACCACGAAGATCTGGTGCAGGCCATTACCCGCAGGGAAGCGGCGCGTGCGGAAAACATCATGCGCGAGCACGCTTACCGCAGCCGCGAAAACAAGCGCCAGCTCATCGAACAAATACGCCAGGTACGTTCGGGAAAGTCGAGCGCAGAACCTTCAACGACACCGCTGCTCGGCCTGAACCTGACGGTTGCATAAGGAAGAAACCGTCAATATGTCGACGCGCAATGGCCGCCGGTGGGAGCCTGGCCGGAGCCGGCGGCAATTAGCGGCGGCTCCGTGCGAAAATCGATGGGACGGGAAACCGCCCAGTCCCAACTGAAAAAGGCCAGCAGCAGCACCCAGAACAGAACGATAAAAATAGGTCTTTTCACGATCGGCCCTAAAACTTCAGGTAACGGCGCACACGTACGCCGATCAAAGTACCGCCAAACGCCATCGGCACCCAGATCCAGCCATGCACGCTGCCCGTGGAAATGCCGCTGACCATCGCCCCGATATTGCAGCCAAAAGCCAGCCGCGAGCTATAGCCCATGAGGAAGCCGGCGATCAGCCCTACCGTCCACTGCACGCCAGTGAGGGGCGCCGCCAGGGCTTGTGTCGGCAATTTGCGGGCCGAGATGAACAAGGCGCCCGCCAGAATGCCGATATTGGTAATCGAGGTCACGTCCAGAAACACCGATTGCGACAAGCGTTCCAAATTGCCTGGCTCGCTCCAGAAATGGTTGGCAAGAGGGTTAAAAGCGCCGAGCGCGGTGGCCACTTTGGCGCCCCATAAGCCAAAGCCATACACAATGCCCCAGGGCTGGCCGGCAATCAGCAAGTTCAAGGCGGCCAGCACCGCCAGGCCAATGGCGCCGATACACAGACGGCGATCGAACCACGACGCCGACCTGCCCGACCATCGCAGGGCCGCCCAGCCAAAAGCGATCAGGCCCAGGCACGTAATACCAAACGCTTCCAGCGGGCCGAATTGCGCCACCAGGCCGAACGGTTTCAGGCTGCCCAGATCGAGCCAGCTATTGAGTTGCGCCGAACCAAAAAAGCTCCCGGCCGCAAAAAGCGGCAGGATGGCCATGTTCAATGGAATGCCGAGACCCGCCTTGTACAGCGTGCCGGAACCGCAGCCGTCGGCGATCTGCATCGACAGGCCGAATACAAAAGCGCCTATCAGCAGGCTGAAACTGGGTGGACCAAGCGCCGCGCCCAACTCTGGAAATTTTGCCAGCAAGGGCATCGATAGCGCGGCGGCTACGGCCAATAGCAATAATTGCGCCATCACGCCGCGCGGATCACGGTGTTCGATCAATCTCCGCCAACCGGTGGTAAACCCGAAGCGCGTGCCGGCCAGAAAACCTCCCAAGCCCACACCGACCAGAAAAAGAACGGCCTGGCGTATGGACACAAACCACACCAGGCTGACAAAAAAGGCGGCCATGACGGCCGCTATCGGGAAGCGCTTCATTAAGATTTTCAGTTGAAAAAGTTTTGCCCGGATTGATTTTACGAACCGCTATGACCTGCCCAGCCAGGCTTTCAGGTCCATGATGATCTGCTTACCGCGACCAGGGACATTGTCCATGGGCAGAGACGCCGACGCCTGGGTCCAGTCCACCAGGGAAGCCGGATAGAGCTTCACATTTTTCTGACCGACGACTTCAGACAGGGCGAACCAGTCGGTAGCGGCCCAATGCCCGGTATTGCAAAACGAGATCGTTTCGTCTGCCGGCTTGGGTTCGGAACGTGCCGCAATCTTTTTAGCCTCTTCGGGAGACACAAAAATCGACGTGCCCGGCTTGAACCATTTGCTGTTTTCCAAATTGATCGCATTGTGGATAGTGCCGGCAACCTTGGCAGCCGGAGCCCGAACGTCGCCCAGGAAATAATTGGCCGGGCGGGCATCGATCAGGCGTGTTTTCGGATTGTCGACCTGAGCGGCAACGTGTTCGCGGGTGGCAATCAGGCTTTGATCCAGCGTCGGCGTATATGTGCTGGCCGCAACGCTGGCCACCGTCTGATTTTGCGGCAGCGCAGCACCCGCCCACGCCTTGACCCCGCCATTCAGAATCGACAAGTTGGTCAATCCCAGATATTTCAACGTCCAATAGACCCGTGCGGAACCGCCGAAATCGGTGGAATCGGCGCCGGAAGAAACAACCACGGCATGGCTGTCCGCGTTCAGCCCAAGCCCTTGCACCAGAGAGGTCAATTTAGCCAAAGGCGGCAACTGGCCGGGATTGGATGCGGGGCCGCGCCATTGCGCATAAGGCGCCGACAACGCCCCGGGGATATGGTTGGCCTTGTAGGCTGGGGCCGGGCGTATATCGATGACACGCACCGAGGGATCGGCCAGCAATGTATTGAGCTCGGGCGGAGTGACCAGCGGGGTAGCCGCAAAGCTGACAGTGGCCACGCTGAACATCGCTACAGATACGGCAATCGATGAGAATAACTTCATTTGGAAATACCCAGCAATAGGAAACCGACCATTATCATGGCAGATAATATTCCCACATGGAACTACAGTCTAATTATTTGTTAATGCAAAACAGCCTGTTCGCAAACGGGCTTTTGACCATAAAAATCCCGTTTAACATGGGATTCCGATACAACAACGCAAATGCAGGCGTACCCATGGACACAAACGTAATCGCCGCAATGGCCCGCTGGCCCGATGTGCCCGACGTTTTCGGCTGGTTGTCGCTGTCGGAACGCGGGGCATGGCGCCTGCACCCCAGAGGCGACGCACTGCAGGACGCCACCGACGCGGGAGAAGCCATTTCCAGCCCCCAGATCCTGCAATTCATCGGGCGCAATTATGCCGGCGACGAACAAGGGCGCTGGTTTTTCCAGAATGGCCCCCAGCGCGTATTTGTGCGCCTGGATGCGGCGCCCTATATTTTGCAAACCCTGGGCGCGCCGCCTGCCCTGCAGACGCACAACGGGCTGAGCCTGGCCGCCATTCGCGCCTGGTGGCTGGATGACTCGGGCCGACTGTATGCGCAAACCGAATACGGTCCCGGACTGGTGGCGGGACGCGACCTGTCGACGGTACTCGATGCCCTGCGCACCGCCGACAATCGGCCTCTGGCGGAAATTCTGGAGCAAAGCAACAGAGCGCAAACCATCACCGTCCAGCCATGGCCCCTGCCTGCGGCAGAAGCCAAAATCGCCGCCATTTCAGCCGATTGCGGCGTTGCCGGCGAATATCCCATCGCCCTGAATTTCTGTGCCGCCCAGGACATCCCCGGGCAATTAGGGTTTCAGCGCTACCCGGCCCCGGCTCAGATTCGGTAGAATCTGGGCATGACAGCGCACGCACCTTCTTTTTATTTCCCCGCCCCCCGGACGCAAAAATTTTGCAGCCAGTGCGGCGCCCCCCTCACATACATGACTCCCCCCGACGACAACCGTCAGCGCGATGTTTGCGAAAACTGCGGAGCGGTGCATTACCAGAATCCGCGCAACGTCGTCGGCGTGCTGCCGATCTGGGAAGACAAAATCCTGCTGTGCCGCCGCGCCATCGAACCCCGTTATAACAAATGGACTCTACCCGCCGGCTTTATGGAACTGGGCGAAACCACGGCGCAGGGCGCAGTACGCGAAACCGACGAGGAAGCCGGCGTCCAGATCGAACTGGGGCCGCTTTATACGGTCATTGATGTCCCTCATGCCGAACAGGTTCACTTTTTTTATCTGGCCAGGGTGCTCAACCCCAATCTCGATCCCGGCCCGGAAACCCTCGAGGCCAGGTTTTTCGCCACGCACGAAATCCCCTGGGATGAGCTGTCGTTCCGCACCGTCATTACAACCCTGAAGCATTATCTGGACGACAGGGAAAAAGGAACCTTTCCCATTCATCACTACGATATTCCTCTCCCCGACAGCCCTCTGTACAAATAGGCCGAGGCCGAATCGTGCAAGCTCCGGTCTGGCTTGACAGTTCCACGCCATTGCCCCATCCCAGCCTGGCGCTCCCCGACGGACTCCTGGCGGTTGGCGGCGATCTGTCGATCGCGCGCCTGACCGAAGCCTATTCAAAGGGAATATTTCCCTGGTTCAACGAAGGCGACCCGGTTCTCTGGTGGAGCCTCGACCCGCGCATGGTGCTGCCTTGTGCGGAGTTTTCCCCGTCGCACTCGCTGCGCAAGAAATTGCGTCAGCTGGGCCGTGCCGAAACGACATCGCACGCCTCGGTTCAGATCCGTGTGGATACCGCCTTCGCCGATGTCATGGCGGCATGCGCGGCCCCCCGGTCGACACAAGCCGGCACCTGGATCTCGCCTGACATCCAGGCCGCATATTTCGACTGGCATCAGGCGGGGCAGGTCCACAGCGTCGAAACATGGATGGATGGCCAACTGGTCGGCGGCCTGTACGGGGTAAGCCTGGGCGGTATCTTTTGCGGAGAATCGATGTTCAGCCTGATCAGCGATGCATCCAAACTGGCCCTGGCTTATCTCGTGAGATTCCTGATTCGCAACAATGTACGACGCATCGATTGCCAGCAGCAGACGAGGCATCTGGCCAGCCTGGGCGCCCGGCCGATCAAACGCGCCGATTTTCTGCTCGACCTCGAACAGGCCATGCGCTTACCGTCTCCGCCCTGGACACCGGGCCGCCTTCTTCAATCGGGAGAACTTGCTCCGCGATAGGCAAAAACGCATAATGGCCTTGCGACATACTGCAGAGCCCCGTCATGAGCCATCCAACCGAACTATCGTTTAAAACCCTGCAGTTTTATGCGACTGCGCCCTACCCCTGCAGCTATCTGCCGGACCGCGAAGCCCGTTCACAGGTTGCGGCGCCCTCGCATCTGATCGATAGCGCCACCTATTCTCGCCTGGTCGAACAAGGCTTCCGGCGCAGCGGCCTGTTTACTTACCGCCCCCATTGCGATGCATGCCGCGCCTGTATTTCAATACGCGTCGATACTCGACAATTCCAGCCCAACCGTACGCAGCGCAAGGTATGGAACCGCCACCGGAATCTGCAAAGCCGTATCCTGCCCTTGCACTGGGAGGCCGAACATTTCGACCTGTACCAACGCTATCAGGCGGGCCGTCATCCCGGCGCCGGGATGGACGAAGACAGCCAGGCCCAATACACGCAATTCCTGCTGACCAGCCGGGTCGATTCCAGGCTGGTCGAATTCCGAGCGCCGACGGGGCAGTTGCTGATGGTGTCAATGATCGACATTCTCGCAAGCGGCCTGTCCTCGGTGTATACGTTTTTCGACCCGGACGCGGCAGGCAGCCTGGGCACTTACGGCGTGCTCTGGCAGATCGAACAATGCAAAAGCATGGATCTGCCCTGGCTGTACCTGGGATACTGGATCGGTCAAAGCCGCAAAATGGCGTATAAATCGCAGTTCAAGCCTTATCAAATCCTGCAGCACGCAGTGTGGGCCGAACCGGCCGAACTGTAAGAACCGCTGATTGAACGGCATGCCTGCTTCCCATGCATCCACAATCCGGCCGACCGAGAACCCGCTTACACACCGGCGGATCGCACGCGCTGGCGCTTTGCGGTCCAGGCCCACCAGAAAGTCATCAATGCGGCGGTTGCCAGCAAGGGCATGGTAACCACGTTCAATCCTTGCCATCCGTAAAATTCCAGCAATGGACCGGCACTCAGTGTGGCAATGGCCGTTACCCCATAACGAATCAGCTCTGCGATGCCCTGCACTTTGGCGCGTTCTCGAGGCCGATAAGATTCGGCCAATAAGGCAGTGCCGCCCACAAACATGAAGTTCCAGCCTACGCCCAAACACAACAGTGCAACATAAAACGCAATCAAATGAGTGGACGAAATCGCCACGATTCCGCATGCAGCGCTCAAGAGCATGCCGGCATACAACACACGAGCCAAGCCGAATCGCTTGATCAGCTTGCCGGCAAAAAGCGACGGGCCGTACATACCGATTAAATGCCACTGGATAATATTGGCGCCTTGATCTATGGAATGATGACTGGCCACTGCGGCCAGCGGTGCCGCCGTCATGGCCAGCATCATGACGGCACTGCCAATAACATTGCTTGCAACGGCCGCCATGAAAATCGGCGTACGCATCACCACGCCCAAGGGGCGAACCGGCTCGTCGCTTTGAACGGAAGGTGCCGCTTGCGGCTCGATATCCCGATAGCCCGCAAAAACAATCAGGCTGGAAAGCAGCGCAAAAACAAAGACGGCAAGATAAGAGCCGGCAAACAGCACGGGCAGGATGTCTTTGCTCCATGCCGCAACCAGCGGCCCCACTATTGCGGCAATGACACCACCTGCCAGAACCGTTGAAATGACTTTGGCCTTGTATTCCGAGGAAACTGAATCGGCGGCGGCCAGACGGTAGTATTGGGCAAATGCCTGAAACACGCCAACGGCCGAAGTGCCGACGCAAAACAGGGCGAAACTGCCATGCAGCACTGCCCACACCGAAATCAAACCGCCCAGCGCGCCGACGGATGAACCGAGCGCAAACCCCTTGCGGCGCCCTATCTTCTGCATCAGAAATGAGGCCACCAGAGTCACCGCGGCGCCCGATACCGTGATCATGGCAAAAGGCAGCGTTGCCAGGGATTTATCGGAAGCAAGCTGATACCCGGTTAATCCGGTGAGCGTCAGGTCAATCGAGACTGCCGCGGTATACAGCGCCTGCGCGATCGCCAAAATGCGGGCATTGCGCCGCCCCACGGCACCATCGGCCTTTTCATTCATGGTTTTCCTGCCGCTCGGGCGGCCTGCCTGTTTTTGGAGGAGTGAACACTTTCACGGATCAGGCCGAATGCCGGCTGCCGTTCAAATGGCTTGATGACTGAAGTGTGCCATGCGAAGATATGTCTTTAACGACATATAACCCTTATTCCAAGCCATCATGCGCACGATCGGTTTTCTGGTGTTTCCATCCTTCAATCTTCTTGACCTGTCGGGGCCATTGGCCGCGTTCGATGCGCCGAACAGGCTCTTGAGCCCACGCCCTTACGACATCAGCGTTGTTTCCGAAACCGGAGGGTGTGTGACGAGTTCTTCGGGCGTCCAGGTCATGACTCGCAAAATCGATGATGCGGCATTCGATACGGCGATCATCTGCGGCGGTGGCGGTACATTCGGCACATTCGATTGTTCTGCGCTGTATGCCTTTGCGCAACACGCCGGCGGGAATTCCCGCCGGGTGGCCAGCGTGTGCACGGGCGCTTTCATTCTGGCCGGCGCCGGCCTGCTCGACGGTAGGCGAGCCACCACGCACTGGCGCAAGGCGTCGGACTTGCAGCGAAATTATCCGCGGGTGCGGGTCGACGCCGATCGCATTTTCATCAAGGATGGCCCCATATGGACGTCGGCGGGCATCACAGCGGGGATTGATCTGGCACTGGCCCTGATCGAGGAAGACCTTGGCGCCGACGATGCGCGTGCCGTGGCGCGCGAACTGGTCGTCTATTATCGGCGGCACGGCGGCCAATCGCAATTTTCCACGCTACTTGAACTGAGCCCCGATTCAGAGCGTATTGCCCGTGCACTGCGTTTTGCCCGGGAGCATATGCACGAGAACATCTCGATCGATCACCTGGCGGAAATCGCGTGTTTCAGCCGCAGGCAGTTTGACCGCGCATTCATGAACGAAACCGGGCAATCTCCGGCAAAAGCTATTGAAAGGCTGCGAGCCGATGCGGCGCGTGCCCGGGTGGAAACGGGGTCGGAACCTATCGAAGCCATCGCGCGGTCCGTCGGATTTTCAGATCCGGAAAGAATGCGCCGCGCGTTCATTCGCGTATTCGGCCAACCTCCCCAGGCTCTGCGGCGCACCGGCAGGACAGACTCCACGCACAGCTGGTCGCGCGCAGCACAATAGATCAGCCGGCAAGCCATGCCTGGGTTACCCGCGGATGATATTATGAGCGGTCCCCTCTGCCCTGCCCAAGACGGCATCACAACCGCTTAACATCGCCATGTCATTTCTATTCAATTCGTATTCGATGGCTCGCCCGGCCCTGTTTTCCCTGGATGCCGAAACCGCCCACGAAGTTACGCTGGCATCCTTGCAAAAGGCCTACGACTGTCGCCTTACCCGTGGCTTGCTGAGCGATCAGCCGCGCCTGCCGCGCTCTCTCATGGGATTGACTCTGCGCAACCCGGTCGGCCTGGCGGCCGGCCTGGACAAAAATGGTGCTCACATTGACGCGCTTGGAAACCTGGGCTTTGGCTTTGTTGAAGTCGGAACCGTTACTCCGAAGGCGCAGCCGGGCAATCCCAAGCCGCGCATGTATCGGCTGCCGCGGGCCCAGGCCCTGATCAACCGCCTGGGCTTCAACAATCTAGGCCTGGCAACGTTTATCGATAATGTGCAAAAAAGCCAATGGCGCAAACAGGGCGGAATTTTAGGACTGAACATAGGCAAGAACGCCAATACGCCCATCGAACGGGCCGTGGACGATTATCTGCTGGGGCTTGAAGGGGTCTACCCCCATGCCGACTACATTACCGTCAATATTTCCTCGCCCAATACCCAGAACCTGCGCAGCCTGCAGGGCCAGGACGAACTGGCCGGACTGCTGCAGGCCCTACGGGAAAAACGCAAGGCCCTTGCCGACCGGCACGGCCGGCAAGTCCCGCTGGTGGTGAAAATCGCCCCCGACCTGACTACCGAACAAATCGACGTCATTGCCGACACGTTGCCGCGCTACGAAGTCGATGGCGTCATCGCCACCAATACCACGCTGTCGCGCGAAGCCGTGCAAGGCTTGCCGCATGCGGCCGAAACCGGGGGCCTGTCGGGACCGCCGGTGCACGCCCTGTCGCTGGCCGTCATAAGCCGACTCAGACAGCAGCTTGGCGCCTCGTTTGCGATTATCGGTGTTGGCGGCATTGTCTCAGGCAAGGAAGCGCAAGAAAAAATGGCGGCGGGAGCCAATGCGGTGCAGCTTTATACCGGTCTGATCTACCGCGGCCCGGCGCTCATAGGCGAGTGCGTCCGTGCGCTGTCTTAGCGCAGTGTTGGTTCCAGTGTTTACTGCGCTGAATGTGCTTCAGTGACTTTGTTTTGAGCCGTTTTTAGGCTTGGGGTGTGAATTTGGGCTGTGTATTGGTGTGTGGGCGGCGGTTAATTCTATAAAGACGCCGCAGGGTGGGCGGTGCTGTGCAGTCCGGCACG